>JAOADM010000166.1 GCA_026417315.1 Limisphaera sp. | reverse complement strand
GAACAGTGTGACGGTGTTGTGGGGGCAGGGGCGGGAGGAGTTGGCGGAGGATCCGGTGGGCAGTGGGGTGCGGCACGGGGGGGGGCGGGGCAATTTGAGCGGGTCGCAGGATGTGGACTACTGGGTGTTTAGCGGGCGGGCGGGGGAGCGGGTGCTGGTGGCCTGTGAGGTGCCGGGGCATCCGGGCGGCAGCGGGTTGTATTATCAGCTGGAGCGGGCGGATGGGACGGTGGTGGGGAGTTTTGGTGCGGGCAACAACGGGACGGGGCAGATGGCGCCGGTGGTGTTGCCGGCCAGTGGGCGGTATGGGGTGCGGGTGAGTTACAACTGGTCGTACTGGGGGGAGTATCGGCTGCGGGTGAGCGTGGTGCCGGGGCACTGGCAGGTGGAGGGGGAGGACAACAACGGGGTGGGGCAGGCGAATGCGCTGGCGTTTGAGCGGCAGGGGACCAACCAGTGGGCCCGGCTGCTGGGGTACATCCGCCAGGGCGACCCCGGAGACGTGTTCGCGTTGGGCAACCTGGCCGCCGGCACGGAGATCCACCTTGCTTACTCGAAACCTCTGAGCAGCGGCCTCGCGGGAGTGCTGAGCGTTCTGGATAGTGCGGGAAACACGCTCGCCACAGGTGCGCCCGGCGCGACGAACCTGGTGTATCTCGTCCCCATGGGACAAGGAGGCCCTTACTATGCCAGAATGCAGTCGGGCCAGGCGGGTTACACAGGACAGGCTCAAACGGCCCTCCGCTTCGACGGCGGGAACGATTACGTGGACCTGGGGAGCTGGTCGCCCGGGACGAGGTGGACGGTGGAGGCGTGGGTTCGACCGACCAGCCTGCCCGGAGGGCGACGGGCGATTGCGGGTGGACTGGCCGAATGTCGGGACTGGGGCTTGGTGATGCAGGACGGCAGGTTGGGAGTGGTCTTGCGCCCGCCCGGCGGGTGCTCCCAGACGGTGACCGCCTCGGAGCCCGTGACGCTCGGGTCATGGTACCATGTGTTGGCCACGTGCGACGGCCTGAGCGCCCGGCTCTACATCAACGGCCAGTTTGTCGCCGCCGCACCGGTCGATTCCAATTACGTGGCCACCGCTGCGGGCACGCGCATTGGTGGCGATGTCTGCTGCGGAGAGTACTTCCCCGGGTTCATCGACGAAGTGGCCATATGGGATCGAGCCCTGACCGGCCAGGAGATTCAGGAACGTCCCGGTGTGCCGTTGACCGGGACGGAACCCGGCTTGGTGGGCTATTGGCGCTTCGACGAGGGTCAGGGTCCGACCACGGCAGATGCCAGCCCCCAGGGCCGCCATGGCACCCTCCAGGGCGGTGTGACCTGGGTTGCGCTGGCGCCTTCGGGCGCCGCCGAGTCCGGCCTTGCGGCGCAGTACCTTTTGCAGGTCCGGTTGGCCGACGCGTATCCGCCGGAGGTCGTTGCGGATAGCCTGCCGCCGCAGGGTACGCAGGTAACAGGGTTGCTGGATCGCTTCAGCCTCACATTCTCTGAGGACCTCGAACCGGCCACGGTCAACGATGCCGGCAGTTATGAGCTGCGGGGTGCCGGACCCGATGGCCTCATGAACACCGCGGATGACCGGTTGTGGACAGTCACTCCGGCGACTGCCTACAGCAGCGGGACCACGGTGCAATACATCGTCCTGGATGCACCGCTGATTCCGGATTTGTACCAGTTCACGGCCACAACGGCACTTCGCGACCGGGCCGGGCGGCCCCTGGCGGCACCGTGGACCCGGCAGTTCGCGGTCGTCCAGATCCAGGGCTTCAGCACGGAGCAGGAGCCGAACAACAGTTATGCCACAGGATCGCCCTTGATCGTAACGAATACCCAGCCGGGCCTCTTCTCCGGTGGGGGGCGCGGCTTTCTGAGAAACAACAGCGATGTGGATTTCTGGCGTTTCGAGGCGCTGGCCGGTGATGTCCTGGTGATCGCAGCGGAGATTCCGGGCAACCCGGCCAACAGTGGGCTGAACTTCGTATTGTTCGGTCCCAACGGCGGCCAGTGGGGTTTCTGGAACGCGGCGAACAACGGCCTGCTTCAGACGGCGCCTCTCGTGCTGACGAACAGCGGCACGTACGCGGTGCGGGTGGGCGTCAACTGGGGGTATTACGCCGAGTATCGCGTGCGCATCTCCCTCTATCGGGATGGATTACCGGTGGAATTGGAGCCCAACAACAGCCCCGGCACCGCCACCGCCCTCGCCTTCGTCACGAACGGCACCAGCTGGAGTGCGATGGCAGCCGGGTACGTGGCTACGGACGCCGATCTGGACTATTTCCACCTCGGGACCGTTCCCGCCGGCCATACTGTCTTCCTCCGGACCCGTCTGCCCGGGTCCAGTCCGCTGGTCCCGGTGGTAAGTTTGTACCGGCAGGACGGCACCTATATGGCAGAGGCGGCTGGCGGGCGGCCGGGCGACGGCGTCGCCGAGGTGCGGATTGAACAGACCTCCGCTTATGTCGCGCTGGTGCGAGGCCTGGCCGGGTCGTCCGGGCTCATGAGCGAGTACGTGCTGGATGTCCTGGTCGTGCCCACAGCCGAGGTCATCTTCCCGAATCTTCAAGTGGTTCGCCTCGAGGTCCCGGTCACCAGCGGATTGCGCAGTGGAGATGCCTTCTCCTTCACCTATGCTGTTACGAATGTGGGTTCTCAGGCGACCCAGGTGGGCAGTTGGTTCGACCGCGTGGTGTTGTCGGCCGACGCGAAGATGGACGACGGCGATGTTGCCCTGGCGGTGGTGGCGCGGACAGGCGTGCTTCAGCCGGGCGAGGGCTACTTGGTGACTCGGACGGTCAATCTCCCGGATGGTATCGAAGGCACTTTCTACCTCATTGTCAAAGCCGACTATACGGACACAGTGAACGAGTTCCTGCTGGAAGGGGACAACGAGACCGCCACGGAACAGCCTGTTCAAATTGCACTGGCGGACTATCCGGACCTGCGCATCGAGGACCTGCAGCTGGCAGGGCCTGACGGAACCGGTACCTACAGGCTGGGCTGGAGCACGGTAAACCGCGGCAGCGGAACGGCGGCCGGCGGATTCAGCGACCGTGTGCGGGTGCGGAATCAGACCACGGCGACCACTTTGTTGGAGACGTCTTATTCGGTGGCGACGAATCTGGCTCCCGGCGCGGGGATCACGCGGGAGATCAGTTTCACGGCGACGCAGCCGGGTTTCTACCTGGTGGAGGTGCTCGCGGATGCAGAAGGTCGGTTGTTCGAACATGACGGCACCAGTCACGCCTCCGCCGAGGCCAACAACCTTGTTCAGACGAACTTCACCATCACCCAAATCTACACATTGGGCTTGCAGGTGGTCCCGGCGGGGGCCGGGACCGTCTCGGGCGCGGGGCAATACCCGGCGGGAACCCTCGTCACGGTCCGCGCCGCGCCGGTCACGAATGTGGCCCCCTATCTTTTCCTGCACTGGGCCGAGGGAGGCGTGATTCGCAGCACCAGTGCCGAGTACAGCTTCAATCTCACCACGAACACCCTGTTGACGGCCGTCTTCGGCCTGCCCCAGTTCAATCTCGAAGCTTCGAACGCGCCACCGGGCGCGGGGCTGGTCCTGGGCACGGGTCGCTTTGCCTGGGGCAGCACGAACACACTTACGGCGCAGCCCGCGTTCGGGTACCGGTTCAGTCACTGGAGCGAGAATGGCTCCATCGTGAGCACGAATCCGCTGCTCACCGTGATCCTCTACAGTAACCGGCTTTTCGTGGCCCACTACGCGGAGGCGCATCTGATTCATGTGGTCACGACAGCCACCTCGCCCGAAGGACTGGCGGTGGTCACGGGAGCCGGCCTCTATACCAACGGCCAGACTGGAAGCTTCAGTGCCCCGCTGACCGTGACGAACGATCCTCCCGATTATTATGTCTTCCGTCGGTTCCTCCTCAACGGGGAGGTCTATACCACCAACGCGTCCTTCCAAAAGGTGTTTGCGACGACGGACCCCACCAACATGCACTTCGTGGCCGTGTATGAGCGGGTGGACGCTACACCTCCGGTTCTCGGTCCGATCCAGGTCACCCCCCGGGTGGTAACTGCCACGATCGCCTGGAGCAACAGCGAGCCCGTTACCGCCCGCGTCCTCTACGGGACGACCACGGCCTATGGCTCGACCAATGCCGTGGGCCAGTTCCGTACCAACCACAGCTTTGTCCTCACCGGGCTGAGCCCGGCGACGACCTACCACTTCCGGGTCCTGGTGACGGATGCCGCGGGGAACAGCGCGAGCTCGGCAGACGCCACGTTCACCACGCTGAGCCCGCCCGACCTGATCCCGGGTGCCGTGCGGCTGCCCTCGGCGGCACAACCGGGCACCATGGTTCCATTGGTCTTCACCATTACCAATGCCGGCCCGGGTGGCGCCCGAGGGCCGTGGCACAATCTCGTCCTGATTTCACCGAATCCGGACGGCTCGGGTGCCGCGCCCCTGGGTGCGGTTGCCTACGATCCCGGCCCCGCGGGCCTCGCGGCCGGGGCCGCAATCACGGTCACCCAGCAGGTGATCGTGCCCGCGGTCGGGACCGGACCGCGGTGGTTCGGCATCCAGCTGGACAGTGGCAATGTGTTGTTCGAGACCAGTGAAACCAACAATACGGCCTTTGCCGATACCCCGCTGAACATCATCGCGACGGATCTTCGGGTGGCCCGCGTGGCCGGCCCCGCCTCTGCAACCTTTGGCCAAACCCTCTCCGTCACGTACGTGGTCACCAATGCGGGCAGCGCTGCCGCCCTGGTGTCGTGGTCGGACCGAATCGATCTATCCACGGCCAGCAATGGGGTGGGAACCCTGCTTGGCACAGCGGCGGCGACCACGGTGCCCCTGGCTGCCGGTGCCAGTTACACGAACACGGTGCAGGTAACCCTCCCGTTGGCCGCGGGGGCGCAGCCGGGCCAGTTCCACCTGGTGGTGTGGGCTGATCATACCGATGCCGTGCCGGAGTCCAATGAGAACAACAACCGGGCGTCCGCGGCGTTGAGTGTTGCGCTTCCGCCCCTGCCCGACCTGGTGGCGGGTCCGCTTCTGGCCCCGACGAATGCGTTGCCCGGCCAGACGGTTGCCCTTGTGTACGGCGTCACCAATGCGGGCGCGGCACCGGCAGGGTCTCGGTGGTCGGAAACCGTTTACCTGGCCCCCAACGCCGCGGGTGGCGGGGCGGTCGAATTGGTCACGTGGATCTTCACCAACACCCTCCCGGCCGGCCAGGGGCTGCTCCGCACACAGACGGTTACGGTCCCTGCTTCGGGATTTGCAGGGAACCTCTGGTTTGTGGTGTGGATCGACAGTCGGGAGGAGGTGTTGGAATCGGCGGAAACCAACAACGCCGCCGCAGGTCAATGGCCGACGGAGGTGCCGGCGGTCCTCACCCTGCAACTGAGTGCCAACCAGGTGAACGAGGGGGCGTCGCAGCCCGTCATGGCCACGGTCACGCGCAACGGCAGCCGCGCGGCGCCTCTTGTGGTGAGCATCCAGAACGCCGATCCCACCGAAATCTCCGTGCCTGCGCAGGTCACGATCCCTGCCGGTGCGGCTTCGGCCACTTTCCCGATTGCCGGAGTGGTGGATGGCGTGGTGGACGGTCCGCAGACCGTCACCGTCGGGGTAACGGCTCCTGGTTACCCGCCGGCTCAGGTGCAACTGACGGTGTTGGATATCGACCGGCCGAGGCTGTATCTCAGCTTCGCCACCAACCAGGTGTGGGAGGGGGGAACACTGCAGGGGGTGCTGTCGCGCGATGTCGGCGCGGAACCACTCGTGGTGAGTCTGGCCAGCTCGAGCCCGGGCCAGTTGCAAGTGCCGGCCACGGTCGCTCTGGGCGCGGGCCAGACCAGCATTTCCGTGATGGTGTCGGGGCTGGATGATACGGCGCTGGAGCCGCCTCTGACGGTGGCGGTGAACGCTTCGGCTCCGAATTACTTCGGCGCCACGGCGGAGGTCACCATTCTCGACGATGACTGGCCCTTGGTCTTGCTCGAGGTCGATCCGGCCCAGATCCGTGAGGGGGCCGGACCGCAGGCGGCGCGGGCCCGACTGGTGCGGCAGCCCCTGTCCCCGCGCGCCGTGGACGTCGAGCTGGAAAGCAGCCATCCCGAGTTACTCACGGTTCCGGCGCGCGTCACGATCCCCGCGGGCGAAACGAACGTGACCTTCTGGATCGCGGCTCGCGACAACGAGCTGGTGGAGGGTACGCGCCAGGTGAGCTTGCGTCACTGGATCGTGGCCAGCGGCAGTCGGATTCGACTGGCCGAGGGAATTCGCGCGGAGGTCACCGTCACGGATGACGATGGCCCAACACTGCGATTGGCGTTGGATCGGACCCTGGTGCCGGAGGGCCGGACCAACGCGGCGAGTCTCACTGTGACGCGTAATGCGGGCACGAACGTGGATCTTGTCGTTTCGCTGACCTCCAGTCGCACGAACGAGGCGCGGGTGCCGGCACAGGTGGTGATCCCTGCCGGTGCGGGCAGTGTTTCCGTGCCCGTCGACACGGTGGAGGATGGCGTCACGGACGGAAACCAGACGGTGAGTTTGACCGCGAGCGCGGCGGGCTTCACGAGTGGCTCTGCGACCCTGGTGGTGTCCGATGTGAACCTGCCGGATCTGATCGTTGCGAACGTGACCGTGCCCGCGGTGGCCGAGACCGATACCTACGCGGACATTACGTACACGCTGAGAAACCAGGGAGCGGTGGGATCGCCCTCGAATGCCGTGGCCCAGCGGGTTTATCTCTCCAGCGATCCGGTGGTGGGCGACGATGTGCTGGTATCACAGTACACGTTCAACGGCGCCCTGCCTGCGGGCAGTCAGTTCTCCCAAACCCTGCCGATTCGGATTCCCCAAACCGCCGGGACTTATTGGGTGATCGTGGTGGCGGATGCGCAGGACGGGGTGGTCGAAGTTATCGAAGACAACAACGTAACCGTATCTGCGGCTCCCATCCAGGTTCGGCCTGCGTACACGGCCAGCGTGGCCACGGATTTGGAGGTGGCGCCGGCCGGGACTCCCGTGCCTTTGACCGGGCAGGCCGTGCGGGCCAATGGCCAGCCGGCGGCTCACGCACTGGTGTCGATCCATATCAAGGTGCGCGACACGGTGCGAACCATCGCCGCGTTGACGGATGCGCTCGGGCGATTCAACACCACATGGCAACCCCTGCCCGGAGAGGCCGGTTATTACGAGATTTCTGCCGGGCATCCGGGTGATCCCATGCCGCCGCCGCAGGACAGTTTCTATCTGCTCGGCATCCGGGCCAGCCCGGCGCAGCCGTCGATTCGTCTGAGCGAAGGCAGCAGCGGCGGCGGTGCCGTCAGCCTCCAGAATCTGAGCGATGTGCCGCTGACCGACCTGACGGCCACGGTGATGTCACAACCGCCCAACGTGCAGGTGCAACTGACCCTGCAAACGAATGTGCTCGCCGGCGGCGGGTCGGTGGCCCTCGGGTATGGGGTGTCCGCTTTGGACGCGACGTACACGTGGGGGTACGTCCAAATCCGCATCACCAGCGCCGAAGGGGTCTCTTTCGATCTGGCGCTGCGCGTCGACATCGATCCGCTGGTGCCGCGCCTGGTGGCCCAACCGGGACGACTGGAGGGCGGGATGAAACGCGGTGCCGTGCGCACGGTCACGTTCCAGGTGGTGAATCAGGGCGGCCTCGAGACAGGCCCGTTGACGGTGTCCCTGCCGCCGGTACCCTGGATGCGGGTCCTGTCGCCCAATCCCATGCCCTCCCTGCCGCCCGGAGGGACGAACGTTGTCATCCTGCAATTGGCACCGCCGGAAGACATTGCCCTGACGCTGCATCAGGGTTCCCTGGCCATCAACGGGCCCACGCATGGTATTTCCGTGCCGTTTGCCTTCCGGGCCCTTTCCGAGGCGCGCGGCGACCTGAGAATCCGGTCCGTGAACGAATTCACCTATTACGCTGCCGGATCGCCGCCTTTGACCAATGCCACCGTGCGGATTTATGATGCGGTTTCGCGCAGTCTGGTGACCAACGGCGTGACCGATGCACAGGGGCTCTTCTTCGTGCCCGGCCTCATGGAGGGATATTACGATCTGGAGCTGGAAGCCGAGCAGCACAATCCCCATCGCAGTACCATCTTTGTCGAACCGGGCATCACCAATGAAGTGGCGGCGTTCCTCTCTTACCAGGCCGTGCGTTACACCTGGACGGTGGAGCGCATCGAGATCGAAGATCGTTACCGCATCACCATCGAGACCGAGTTCGAGACGGTGGTGCCCAAGCCGGTGGTCACGGTCGAACCCGCCGTGCTGGACGTGAGCGATCTGCGGATCGTCGGCCAGACCAAGCAGGTCAATCTGACCATCCGGAACCACGGGTTGATCGCCGCTGACGACGTGACCATCAGTTTTAGCAGCCACCCGTTCTATTCGATCGAGCCCTTGATCTCTGAACTGGGACGGCTGCCGGCCAAGTCCACCCTGACGATTCCGGTGACCCTGCGACGAATCGGAGACTTTACGAACCCGGCGCCGGCGAGGCTCCACGCCGCGCAAGGTGTGCCGTGTGGCATGAATGGTCAGATCACTTACGCCTTCGAGTGCGGACCGTTCAAGGTGCCTGCCGGCGCGCCCGTGGGGGTCAGTGGCGTCCAGAGAGATTGTGGCG
>JAOADM010000165.1:3135-8782 GCA_026417315.1 Limisphaera sp. | reverse complement strand
CCCCCGGGCCTGACCGCGCCGATCATGGAGCCTGCGCGGGTGGACAGGGTCCGCACCGCCGGAGGAGTGCCAACGCGGCCCGAGCCGCCCGGCCAGATCCTGCAGCCGATGCCAAGCACGGTCCCGGCCGCCACAGCGCCACATACCATGCCGGCCCGAGACTCTGCCACGCCCGCCGCAGCGCCCCGGTCCACGAAACCACGTCCCCCCAGGATCGCCACTCCTGAGACGGGTCCAATGGAACAGAGGCCCCGAGTTTCACGGTTGGCTCTCTTGGAAGGACGACCCGGGTGCAACGTGGTCCAGCGACACGTTGACTTGACTTCCGCGGTCGTGTTAAGGTGCACACGCCGTTAGGCAGGTATGGCTTCGTTGTTGAACCAGCCCGTTCTGGTGTTGAATCGCCTGTGGCAGGCCGTCAATGTCTGTTCTGCGAGGCGGGCGCTGACGTTGCTTTTCCAGGGGCATGCCCAGGCGGTCCTCTGCCGCCCCGACGGCACCTACCAAACCTTCAACTTCAACGAATGGAGTGACTTTTCCCGCGCCGAGCCCGGTCCGGACAGCATCGCCACGGTCAGTTTCCGCATCCGGATTCCGCGGATCATCCTGGTCCTGTTCTTCGATCGCGTGCCGAAGAAGGAGGTCACCTTCACCCGCCACAACATCTTCGAGCGCGACAAGAACACGTGCCAGTATTGCGGGCGGGTCTTTGACCGCAAGGACCTCAACCTGGACCACGTGATCCCCAAGGACCGGGGCGGGCCGACGACCTGGGAGAACATCGTCTGCTCCTGCATCGAGTGCAACACCCGCAAGGGCAATCGCACCCCCCAGGAAGCCGGCATGCGTCTGATCCGCAAGCCCAAGAAGCCCCGGTGGCGGCCGTTTCTGCACATCACGGTGGGGTTCCAGCACCACGACAGCTGGAAACACTTCATCGACCTCGCCTATTGGAACGTCGAGCTGGGCGAGGACAAGGACTAGCGTTCCGGCACTCCTTGCGCCGCTGATCCACGGGCGGACGAGGGCGCCGGAACCAATCGGGCAACCCCGCGGTTGAGCCGGCAGCTCGAGATTCGTCTTTCCGACGACTGCTGGTTCCTGTGCGGTGTTGAGAGCCAGACGCCTCCTGTCCGGAGAGTCGTGGGAGCAGGCGGCTCGAAAACGCCGTTTTGTGGCCGGGCCGCTCGGCAGACGAGTTGGAGACACTCAACCGGCCAGCCGCAAGGTTGCCAGCCTTTCCATTCACCCGATTGGGTGGGCTGAACGCGCCAGCTCGAACTTTTCCCGGACCGCCACTTCACGCGCTCGCGTCGCGCCGGCGGCGACGATCTCGATCCGGGGCCCGGATCAGGATCGCGTCGAGTGCCGCGCCGCTTCGATCATCTCCCAAAACTTCGGGTTCTCCTGCAGCGCCTCGTCCTCCGGAACCTTCAAGCCCGATCGGAACAAGAAGTCCTTCAACGTGTGCCGATTCAGGATCCGATGCACCAGAACGCCCAACTCGTGTCGCTCGAAGTACACCCGGTAATCGCCCAGTCGGTACCGATGCAGAATGCGGCCACCGCGCTCCAGCTTGCCAAAAGCATCCAACTCCGTCCCGATGACCTGACGGGGCAGGCCCCGGAACTCGCCCAGAATTTGCAGCTGCAAGTCGCGCGGCATGCGCGACAGATCCGCTGCCGCCGCCGGGGTGAAAATGATCTGGAACGGAATCATCGGGCCCGAAACAGTTTGGCGGCGCGTACGGGAATCGAACCCGTCTTTCGGCCTTGAGAGGGCCGCGTCCTGAACCGATAGACGAACGCGCCGTCTTGAACTCGCCTCCTCATCGTACCGTGCCCCCTGCGAATGTCAACCCACAGCACCGGTTTTCGGGCAAGGCCGGTGTCCGTCGTGCCCCCGGTCGTGGACCTCAACATCCCGAGCGTCCGGTACAAAGAGAATCCGCAGCACCTTCTGCCTGCGCGGCGCAACCCCCGGATCACGGGAGCCATCCTCCCCGGACTCGAACGGGCTTCTGGGAACTCTGCCGAATGCATACCCACGGCCACGGGTCTCCCGAGAGCTCTTTGCCTGCGCCCGGTGCCGTGGCCCATAACCGCCCCCGCCAGTGCGGCTGCTCCTGCCACACTGTCCGCCCGCGTCCTTGCCCTTCGCCACCCCTGCCCACATGTGCACAAGATCGCTATCTCACAGGCTGACGACCAGCGTTTCCCTCGGAACATGGGCTGCCGAACGACTTGGGCGGACCGCGGTTCGCGCCTGTGTCCTTCTTCGAACGCCCCGCTGGCGCCACTGCTTCAACCTCGGGTCTCTGCACCGTGGCATGCCATGGCCCTGGCCGCTGCAGAACCTGCGAACTCAGACCCCGGCCCGGTTGGAACCCTGTTGGACCGGCCCTTCTGCAGCTCCTCGCCACGCCTCCTCTCTCCCGCTCATCGCCCCCTGGGGGTACCCTTGCATGCAGCCTGTCGCCTCGACGGACCATTCTGCACTTGGCGACTCCGTGAGGGTCGGCGCACCTTGACGGCCATGAACGATAATGGAGCCATTCCATCCGCCGCAGAACTGGCGCGGTACATCGAGCATACCTTGTTGCGACCCGAGGCCACCCGGGCCCAGATCGAGAAGCTGTGCGAAGAAGCGCGCACGTACGGGTTTTATGCCGTCTGCGTGAACGGATCGCGCGTGGAACTGGCGCGATACTGCCTGGAAGAATCCGACGTCCGGGTGGTGGCCGTGGTGGGCTTTCCCCTGGGCGCCATGAGTGCGGACGTCAAACGCTACGAAACGGAGGCCGCCGTGGACGACGGGGCGCACGAGGTGGACGTGGTGTTGAACATCGGCAAACTCAAGGACGGGGAGAACGCGGCGCTGCTGCGGGAATTGCGGGACGTGGTGGAGGCGGCGGACGAGCGACCGGTGAAAGTGATTCTGGAAACCTGTCTGTTGACGCGGGAAGAAAAGATTCGGGCCTGCCAGCTGGTTTTGGACTCGGGAGCGCGATTCGTGAAAACCTCCACGGGTTTTGGTCCGGCGGGCGCCACGGTGGAGGACGTGCAGCTTCTCCGGGAAACGGTGGGACCGAATTTCGGAGTCAAAGCCGCCGGCGGCATCCGGGACACGGCCACTGCGCTGGCCATGATTCGAGCCGGGGCGGATCGGTTGGGCACATCGAGCGGCGTGGCGATTGTCCGCGGCCTCCGCGCCGCCGGCTCTGGTGGCCCCGGGGGAGACTACTGAACCGAAGGGCGCGCCGAGACGTCCCGCGGGTCCGCATCCAGGAACTCCCGCAGGTGAGCCAGAAAAGCTTGGGGCGCGTCCACATGAACCCAGTGACCCGCCCCGGGGAGGGTGCGCACTTCGGCCCTGGGAAACCAGCGGCGTAATGCCGTCAAGTCCTCCGGCTCCAGATAATCCGAGCGCTCGCCCCGGAGAACCAACACCGCGCCTTCGAAGGGTCGGCCGCCCGCCACCGGTTCCAACAAGCGGGCGTAGTGCGCACGGATCGCGGCCAGATCCATCTGCCACCGGAGGAATCCATCCGGACCCGGCACGGCATTTTTTAACAAAAACCACCGCAGCCGCGCCTCCGGGATGCTTTCGGCCAGGGCCCGATCCAGCTCCGATCGGTGGCGAAAATTGCGGATGGGCACGCGGGCAAGCAGATCCAACAGGGCCGCATGGCGCGGCGGAGCCCGGCGGGGCGAACAATCCACCAGCACCAGGCGCCGCACGCGCGCCGGAAACTGAAGGGCCAGTTGCATGGCCACTTTGCCGCCCAGGGAATGGCCCACCACAGAAGCCGACGTCAGGCCTTCGGCATCCAGAAACGCAGCCACCGCACGGGCCAGGGCGGGGTACGTCAGCTCCCCCGGGGAAGGCGCACGACCGTGAGCCGGCAGGTCCGGTGCGTACACGCGGTAGGCGTCGGCCAGCGCCCGTGCCACGCCCAGCCAGTTCGTGCCCGACCCCAGCAGGCCGTGCAGCAGAACCACGGCGGGGCCCTGCCCCATGCAGTGGGCCGGGAGAGGCAGCTCCATCATGGACGGTAGCGTCGGGCCCTCGATCCGGAGTCGCTGACGCCACTGAGCTGGTGGGTGGCGCAGGTCGCAAGAATCGCTTGACGTTTAGTTTTCGTCAGTTGACGATACATACGGATAGTGAATCACTTATGACAGAGGGTTCGCGCGAGCTGGCCTACCGCGTGCTTCAGCAAGTGCATGAGGCGCAAGGGTTCGAAGCCGCTTTCCGCAAGGCAACCGGGCTGACCGTGTGCTTGCGCCCCTTGCCGGCCCCGGGCGAAGGGGTCGGCATTCTGCCGGAAGAGAATCCGGTATGCCGCCTGGCGGTGCAAACGGCTGCGGGCAGCGCCGTCTGCCGGGAAATGCAGATGCGCTTGCGGCGTCTCATTGAGTCCGGCCGCCCATTGGAACCCGTCACCTGCCTGGCAGGGCTGACCGTGCTGGCGGTGCCCGTGCGGCTGTGCGGCGAGCCTGCCGCCATGCTCCACACGAACCGGTTGCTCCTGCGCCCGGTCGGGCCGGAGGATGTAGAAGCGGCGGTGCGCCTGCTGCGCGGTTGGGGGGCACCGGCCACGGCAGAGACCATCGCGGCCGCGTTGCGCGACCTGGTCGTACTGACGCCTCCCCAGCTGGAAGCAGTCGTCCGCCTGCTCCGGATTTACGCGGAGTACCTGGGTGACCTGGCCAGCCGTCGCGTGTTGGCGGATCGTCAGGGCCGTCCCTGCGCCCTGGCCCAGGCCCTGACCTATATCAAGGAGCATCTGCCGGAGCGGTTGCCTCTGCGCGAGGTGGCACGGCGGGTCAACCTCAGCCCGTACTACTTCTGCAAACTCTTCCATCGCTCCATGGGCATGACGTTCACCGAGTACCTTGCGCGCATGCGGCTGGAACGGGCGAAGGATTTGTTGCTCAACCCGGCCCTGTCCGTCGCGGAGGTGGCCAGCGCGGTGGGCTTTGGTTCGATTCCTCATTTCAACCGGAGCTTCAAGAAGTACACGGGCATGACCCCCACCGCGTATCGCACCACCCGGTTGGGTCGCAACAAGGTTCCCCTGGCCGTGACCCTGAGTGCGTCCGGCTAGGAGACTTCTGACAGGGCGGGGACGTTCGCAAATCACCCTCGATTTCTCGAGGAGACGCGCACGGCTTCTTGCCGACAAAATGGCTTTTCAACCCACGCGCCGCGCCCCCACGGACCGCCTGCACCGAGTCGTGTCCGCGCCGACGACAGGTGGGCCGCGCACCCCTGCCGGGGCTGCTCAATCCACCGGTTCCAATGTGACCCGCCGAACTTCGATTTCGCTGCCCTCGCTCTGGATGCAGATGTGGCCCGCCGTGTCGCTGCACTCGGTGGCCTGGTTCATCAGATGCCCGTTGACGTACAGCCGAATGGTGTCCCCTTTGCACACGATCTCGTACGTGTTCCATTCGCCCACCGGTTTTTCCCGGGAGGGCCCTTGCTTGGGCACGCGCCGGTCCTGCTTGCCGCCGTGTTCCTTGAAGGTGGTGCCTCCGATGACCCAGAAGTCCCCCTGATTGTCGTGCATGCCCTGCGCTTCGATGCTGCGCGGCCAGACGCGATCCGGTCCGGTCATGTGCACCAGCACTCCGGTATTGCC
>JAOADM010000165.1:0-3125 GCA_026417315.1 Limisphaera sp. | reverse complement strand
TTCAGGAACCGCCATTCCACGGTGAGCTTGTAATCGCGGTATTGATCGCGGGTGCGGATGTACCCGGCCGGTTTGCCCGTGCAATGAATGACGCCGTCGCGCACCGACCAGGTCTGGGCCGGGTCGGCGCCCGGAACGAACAAGACCCATCCGCTGAGGTCCTTGCCATTGAACAGTTCGATGCGCTGCTGCGGGCGAATGGCGTCCACCGCTTGCACGCCGAACACGGCCGCTGCCAGGGCCCAAACCGCGGTCCAGCCTGCCCATCGCACCGCCGGGGTCTTCCGCCGAGAATACGTTTTCATGACCCGCAGCATTCGAGACGGCAATGGTTCTGTCAACTGCGCGGCAGCGACAGCGTTCGGACCCCGACCGCGAACTGCTCGGTGCCCGGCAGGGGATGGAAAGTTGCAGGCTCCTGAAGCCGGACCGGCTGCCCGGGGTGCCGCCGCGATTTCGGCTTTGGTTTTAAGGCAGGCGGTAGAAACCATCGTGACGCCGGTCCCGGCGGCATCCTCGGGTCCCGGTCGTCCCTTGGGGTCCGCCGAGCCCGATTCGCGCGCCGGCCCTGCCAACGCCGCTCCCGCCCCGCGCAACGGGTTGCCCGGTTGCCGCGAGGGTCGTAAGGGAGTTCACCCGGTCGGGGCCGGGTCATGAGTCACTCATCGGAGCGGCCCCGCAGGTGTGGACCTGACGCGGTGCCGGCCTCCGTGGCTTCGTCCGGGTGGCTCTGCCCGGAGGTTCTGGGTGCGGAGCTCAACGTCCCTTGTATGTGTGCGTGACGCCGGGTGGTTCGGCGATGGGCGGAAAAGCCGCGCAAACGCTCGCCAGTGGCGAAAATGGCTTGCATCAGAAGGGTTTCCAGATGTTCACTGAGCGGCAAATACTGAGGTCCACCGCCATGAAAACCAAACCGTCTGCGCCGGCCCGGCGGGGTTTGCTGGCCGGGGGCAACTGGATTGTCGATCAGGTCAAGATCATCGATGTGTGGCCGCAACCGGAGCAACTGGCCAATATTTTGAGCCAGTCCCAGGGCACCGGAGGGGCTCCCTACAATGTTTTGGTGGACCTGGCCCGCGCGGGTGCCCCGTTCCCGTTGTGGGGGGCGGGCCTGGTTGGCGACGACGATTTGGGCCGTTCCATCTTGCAGACCTGCCGGCAGTACAAGATTAACATCCAATACCTCGGCAAAACACAACGCGCCCCGACCTCGTACACCGACGTGATGACGGAACAGAAGACGGGCCGGCGCACGTTTTTTCACTCGCGCGGGGCCAACGCCCTCTGGCGCGGGGAGGATCTGGACTTCCGCAAAATCAAGGCGCGGCTCTTTCATCTGGGCTACCTGTTGTTGCTGGACGCGCTGGATCAGCCGGACGCCAAGTACGGAACCCGGGCGGCGCGATTGCTGGCGGAAGCGCAGGCGGCCGGCTTGAAGACGAGTGTGGACGTGGTCAGCGAGGACAGCGATCGGTTCGGCCGCATTGTCACTCCGGCTCTGCAGTATGTGGACTATTGCATCCTGAACGAACTCGAGGCGGGGCGAACCGCCGGGTTCAAGATTCGGTTGCCGGACGGGTCGCTGGACACGGTGGCTCTCCGCCATGCAGCGGGGGCCCTGCTCCAAAAGGGAGTACGAGAACTGGTTGTCATCCATTTCCCGGAAGGCGCCTTTGCCCGCACCCGCAAGGGCGAGGACGTCTGGCAAATGTCGCTGCGGTTGCCGGAAAACTACATCATGGGCACCGCCGGGGCCGGAGACGCCTTTTGTGCCGGCGTCTTGTGGGGCTTGCACGAGGGTTGGGATCTGCAACGGTGTCTGCTGACCGGGGTGTGTCTGGCCGCTGCCTCGCTTTCGGACGCCACCTGCACGGCCGGGGTCAAGTCGCTGCAGCACGCCCTGGGCCTGGTGCGTCGCTTCGGCTTCCGGCCGCCGTTGGAACCGCAGGATTGAGACCCGCGAAACCCCGGCCCGGGGAAGCCGGTCGGGGCGCCGGGCCCGGGGGTTCAGATCGTTTCCGATTCCGTCGACACCGGGGTCTTTTCGCCGCGCAGGGCTGCCATCAGGGCGTGCCAGGCCAGAATCGCGCACTTCACGCGGGCCGGATACTTGTGCACCCCGGCAAACACCGCCAGCTTGCCCACGCCATCGGCCACCTTTCCCGTGGTGACCATGTCGTGCACCACTTGAAACATCTGTTCCACCTCGGCCCGCGTCTTGCCGCGCGCAAACTCCGTCAGCAGCGAAGCCGACGCCTTGGAAATGCAACAGCCGGAGCCCACGAAACTGATGTCCTGAATGCAGTCGTCCTGCAGCCGCAGGTAGAGCTTGAGTTGATCCCCACAGAGGGGGTTGTGGCCGTGGGCGGAGCAGGTGGCCTCGGGGAGCTCATGAAAGTTCCGGGGATGCTTGCAGTGATCGAGGATCACCTCCTGGTACAGGTCTTGGATGTCGTCGAACATGGCGGGGCGCCGGGCAGGCCGGAGTGGATCTCAGGCCGCCACGAGGTGCGGACTGGTTTCCAATCGGTCCCAGACCAGGCGGTCGAGGGCTTCACGGGCCGGTTCGTACTGGACCCGTTCGATGATCTCCCCGGCAAAGGCATGAATCAGCATGCGCCGGGCCGTTTCGGGGCCGATGCCGCGGGTGCGCAGATAAAAGATGGCCTCGCGCTGGAGTTGGCCCACCGTGGCGCCGTGCGTGCATTTGACGTCGTCGGCGTAGATCTCGAGCTGGGGCTTGGTGTTGGCCACCGCCTCGTCTGACAGCAGCAGGTTCTTGTTGGTCTGTTTGGCGTCGGTTTTCTGGGCTCCGGGCCGGACCAGGATGCGGCCGTGGAAGACGCCGCGCGATTTGTCGTCGAGGATGCCGTTGAAATACTCGTGGCTGGCGCAGTGGGGTTGGGCATGTTCCACGATCATGTGGTGGTCGGCCAACTGTTCGCCCCGGGTCAGGTACAGGCCGTTGAGGATGGCCTCGAGCCCCTCGCCGGCCAGCCGCACCCGCAGGTTGTATCGGGACAGGCGCGCCCCCAGGGCAAACGAGTGAATCCAGGCCCGGCAGGCCCGCCCCAGCGATGCATGCACCGCAGCCACATGAAATGCCTCGGTGGACTCATCCTGGA
>JAOADM010000164.1 GCA_026417315.1 Limisphaera sp. | reverse complement strand
GCGGTGGCGAGCTGGTTGGTGGCGGGCACGGCCCGGGCCAGGGCCACCTCCAACGAACGAGCCGTCTCCAGCACGGCCTCGTAATTCTCGGGGCGCGGCTGGAGCGCCAGATACTGCCGGTATTGCTCCAGCGCCGCCGAGGCGTTGCGCAGGTACTGGTGATACGTGACGGCCAGATTCAGTCGCGCCGCCGGATAGGCCGGGTCGGATTGCAATGCTGCCGTGAAGTATCGGGCCGCGTCTTGTGCCCGCTGCCGCTGGAGCGCCGCCAATCCCAGCCCGTTCAGCGCCCGCGGGTCGCCCGGCTGCAGGCGCAACATTTCCTGGAACGCACGTTCCGCCGCCGCCGGTTGTCGCAAGCGCAGTTCGCTCAACCCGAGTCGCCACCATGCCTCGGGTCGTCCCGGCTGGCGCAGCGTGTACGTGGTCAGGGCCGACCGGGCCGCCTCCCATTGCGCCGTCTGCATCCAGAGACAACCCAGGTTGTAGTGGGCCTCCAGCAGGTCGGGATTCAACTGCAGGGCCTGTTGGTACGCCGCTGCGGCGTTGGACAACAAACCCGCGCGATGGCAGGCCACGGCGTATTCGTTCCACGCCACTGCGTTGGTCGGCAACCACTGAACGGCCTGGTGCAGGTGGCGCAGCGCGTTGGTCAGATCTCCGCTGAGCAGGCTCTGTTGGCCCTGGCGCAGCGCCTTGTGGCCCGCGGGCGTGCACGCCGTCCAGACCCCTGCCACGGCACACAGCAGCAGTCCGCATGCAATCGCCCGTTTTTTCGTGGCCACCATCGGGGCCGGTGGTAGCATCCCGGACTTCGAGGTGTCAAGAAACCCAGGTGCATGGTTTTACGTTGGGTTGGGGCTGGCGATCGCAGCCACGGGCATCGGGTACCCCGGCGGATGCCGATGGGCCGCCGCCGCCGAACTCTCCCCGCCGCGCGCGCGGGTGATCGTGGTCCACGATCCCCGCGCCATGGAGACCTACCAGCCCAACCCGGTCCGGGTCCGACAAATGCTGGATCGGGCCCTGCGTCGGTGGACGGATCGCGCCGAGGTGGCCGCGGCCTGGCGCACCCTCGTTTCCACCGGCGACGTCGTCGGCATCAAAGTGGCGTCCGCGCTGGGCCCCACCTTCGGCACGCGCCCCGCCGTGGTCGCCGCGCTGATCGAAGGCCTGCTGGCCGCGGGAATTCCGGCCACCAACATCGTCGTCTGGGACAAGTACCTGTCCGATCTGCGCCGCGCCGGGTTCGACGAACTGGCCACCCGCTACGGAGTCGAACTGGCGGGCGCCGTGGAAAGCGGCTTCGATCCGGAGGTCGCCTACGACTCGCCGCTGCTGGGCACCCTGGTCTGGGGCGACCTGGAATTCGGCCAACATTTGCCGGGCGCGGGCCGCAAATCGCACGTCACGCGGCTGCTGACGCAACGGGTGACGCGCCTGATCGTGGTCAGCCCCATGGTTGCGCATGTGGAGGCGGGGGTGACCGGACTCTTGTACACCTTGGCCATGGGCAGCGTGGACAACTTCCAGCGCTTCGAGGGCGAGGCCGCCCGCCTGGCCCAGGCCGTCCCCGAAATCTGTGCGTTGCCCCCGCTGGCGGACCGACTCGTCCTGTGCGTGGTGGACGCCCTGCTGTGCCAGTACCTGGGCGGCAACCGCGGCCTGCTCCACTACTCCACCGTGCTGAATGAACTCCGGGTCGGTCGCGACCCCGTGGCACTGGACGTCCTCTCGTTGCAGGAACTGGAACGACAGCGCCGCCTGATGAACATCGCCCATCCGCCGGTGAACCGGGACCTGTACGAGAACGCCGCGTTGCTGGAACTGGGGGTGAGCGATCTCGCCCGCATCGACGTCCAGAGACTGCCCGAGTAGGCCCGGGTGATGTTCACGACGTGGGTTGGGCCCAACCGGACCGGACTGCACCATAACCGGTGCGTTGCCCCGGCCTGACGAATGGATGCGCCTTCGGCACGCCGTTGTTGCCCCATGGGGGCATCATTCATCAGCCCGGGGCACCGCCCTGGGCAGGGCAGCGCCCTCTGCAGGGCCATGTCCTGGATAACCGGGTTTGCACAATTCATCCCGCCCTGAAGGGGCCGCATCGGCGGGGGACGCGTGGCCCGGGCGACCGAATTCGAAAGGAGTTGGCCGCGCGGCCCCGTTGTGTCACATTGCGCGCATGAGCGCGCGCATGAATCGTCGGTCTGCCTTGAAAACCATGGCCGGCACGGCCGCGGCCGTCGCCGCCGCTTCGTCCCTCCCCGTCTCCTTGGCCGCCCAGGAAACCTCTGCGGTCAAACTCAAAGGTCGCATCCGGCACAGCGCCTGTCGCTGGTGCTACAGCGGCATCTCGCTGGACGATCTCTGTCGGGCGGGCAAGGAAATGGGCCTGGAGGGCATCGACCTCCTCAATCCCAACGAATTCGACACGGTCAAGAAATACGGCCTGGTCTGCACCATGGTGAGCAACCCCACCATCGACGGATTGGGCGGCATCACCCGGGCCTGGAACCGGGTCGAGCACCACGACAAACTCGTGCAGGCCTACGAGCAGCGGATCAAGGAAACCGCCGCGGCCGGGTTCGAGCGTCTGATCTGTTTCTCCGGCAACCGGGACGGTCTGGACGACGAGCAGGGTCTGGAGAACTGTGTCATCGGCCTGAAGCGGATCCTGCCCGTGGCGGAGAAGTACAAGGTCACCCTCTGCATGGAACTGCTCAACAGCAAACGGAATCACCGCGATTACATGTGCGACCACACCGCCTGGGGGGTGGAACTGGTGAAACGGCTCAGCTCCGAGCGCTTCAAGCTCCTCTACGACATCTATCACATGCAGATCATGGAGGGGGACATTTGCGATACCATCCGGGAGAACCACCAGTACATCGATCATTACCACACGGGCGGCGTGCCGGGTCGCAACGAGATCGATGAGACACAGGAGTTGAATTATCCGCGGATTATGCAGGCCATCGTGGCCACCGGCTTCAAGGGATACGTGGCCCAGGAATTCGTGCCGCGCCGACCCGACAAGCTGGCCTCGTTGCGGCAGGCCATCCAGATCTGCGACGTCTGAGACCACGGAGCACGCGGAAGACGGAGCCGACAGAACCCGCAGAACTGTTGTTTTCAAGCCCGCAGAACACGCCGAACACACAGAGTATTTTTGGGCCCACAGATCACGCAGATCACACAGAATTCCCTCAGAAGCCCACGGAGCACGCAGAACACACAGATGAAGGGGAATCGTAGTCGGCGACGTGAGTCCCGGAGCCGCACACGATCCGCCGCCTGACGGCGGCGGCTACGATTTTTTGAAGCCCACAGACCACGCAGATCACACAGAAGGGCTTTTTCTTTGAACCCTTGTAGCCGCCGACGTCAGTCGGCGGACCGATCCAATTCAGGTGTTTTCCTCTGAGTGTTCTGTGTGCTCTGTGGGCTAATTCTGGTAGCCGCCGACGTGAGTCGGTGGACTGATCCAATTCGGGTGTTGTCTTCTGCGTATTCTGCGTGCTCCGAGGGCTGTGCTTCGCGTCTCGTAGCCACCGACGTGAGTCGGTGGACCAATTCTCCATCCGCCGCCTTCCGGCGGCGGCTACCGACCGGATTCTTCTCCTCAGCCCACGGATCACGCAGATCACACAGAAGGGCTCTTGGAATGGCCCATCGAGCAAGCGGATGGGCACTGGCGTTGGGCTGGCATGGACCGACCCGCTGGCTCCCTGGAGGCACAAACATCCTGTGGACAAAAACGCTGGAGGGACGACGTCGCCGCCGTCCCTCCAACCTTTCCCGTGGTCTTTTGGCCCCTGTGCCTCTGGCCCTTGTCTGCTGCGCTCTGTGCAGTCCGCGGACTTCGATGGCTATGCGCTCCGGTTGATCTGTGGGCTGAGTCTCGTAGCCGCCGACGTGAGTCGGCGGACTGATCCGGTATAGAATTCTGCGTATTCTGTGTGATCTGTGGGCTGATTTTCGTAGCCGCCGACGTCAGTCGGCGGACCGATTGAATTCAGGTGTTTTCTTCTGCGTGTTCTGTGTGTTCTGTGGGCTCTGCATCTCGTAGCCACCGACGTGAGTCGGTGGACCAATTCTCCATCCGCCGCCTTCCGGCGGCTACCAACCCCAAAGTCCGTAGCCGCCGACGTGAGTCGGCGGACCGATCCGACAGACAAATCTCTTTTCTGCGTGTTCTGCGTATTCTGTGGGTTAATTCTCGTAGCCGCCGACGTCAGTCGGCGGACCGATCCGATAGACAAATTTCTTTTCTGTGTATTCTGCGTATTCCGTGGGCTTTTTCTTTCTGCGTATTCTGCGTGCTCTGTGGGCTTTTCTTCACGCCTCGTAGCCACCGACGTCAGTCGGTGGAAGGCTCCTCTCAAGTCTCGTCCGCCGCCTTCCGGCGGCGGCTACGATTTTTTGCAGCCCACAGACCACGCAGATCACACAGAAGGGCTTTTTCTTTGAACCCTTGTAGCCGCCGACGTCAGTCGGCGGACCGATCCGATAGACAAATCTCTTTTCTGCGTGTTCTGCGTATTCTGTGGGCTTTAAAAACCATTCTGCATATTCTGCGTGCTCTGTGGGCTTCTGTCGTGTGCTCTGTGGGCCTTGCTTTCCGTGTGCTCCGTGGTCTCATTCGCGGGCCCCGCCGAATTCGTATCGAATCGTCCGTTCCAGTGCCTCGATCAATCCGTACGGCCGCACGAACCCCGACCGTTCCAGCCGTTCCGTGTTCACCGTGGTCTCGGCACAGAATTTTCGGATCCGGATGCTGCTGACGGGCAGGGACCGTCCCGTCACGGCCGCCACGGCGTCGGCCATCCATCCCAGCGGCAGGGCCACGGCGCAGGGCAGTCGGATCCGGGCCCGCCAATCCCCGTCCCGACCCATCACCCGTCGTGCCAGGGTGACCAACTCCGCCGTGGTCAGGTCCGGCTTGTCGGCGTAATTGAACACGTGCAGTCCCGGGGGCAGGCGCAGGCACCAGTGGAGGAACGCCGCCACGTTGCCCACGTAGGCCATGGACTTGCGATTCCGGCCCGACCCCACCATGACGAACCGGCCTTCGTGGATTTGGCGCAGGAGATTGTACACGTTGCCGCGGTTGCCCTCGCCGAACACCACGCAGGGGCGCACGATGACCGCGCAGCGGGTCGGGTCCTCCGCCGCCCAGGCCCGGACCAGCGCTTCGGCCTCGGCCTTGCTCCGGCCGTAGGCGTTGAAGGGGGCCGGGGGATGATCCTCGGCGGGGCACGGGACGTCGAGCGGATAGACCGCGACCGTGCTGGTGAAGATGACGCGTCGGCATCCGACCTCGCGGGCGGCGCGCAGGACATTGCGCGTTCCTTCCACGTTGACCTCGTGGTACAGCCGCACCGGCCGCACATCGTCCCGATGCTCCGCCGCCAGGTGAACGATGGCGTCCACGCCGCGCGCCGCCTCGTTCAGCCCGCCAGACTCGACGATGTCGCCTTGCCAGGCTTCGCAATCTTCGAGTGCCACCGGTCGGCGATCCAGTCCCCTTACCGAATCGCCGTGGGCGAGGCACTGTCGCGCCAGGGCCCGACCGATCGTCCCCGCCACACCGGTGACCAGGACTCTCATGACCGGAGCCTCGCGACAGCGGCGGGAGCAGCCGCATGGCACGGCCGCCGCGTGGTGCCCGTGACGGACTCAGCCCCCATGGGCCGGGTGGTGAGACTCCTGCGCCACGCTCACCAGCAGCTCGTGATACTGCCGCGTCACCGCCGCCCGGCCGTAATGCCGTTCCACGAACCGGCGCGCCTCGGCGCCGCGTTGCTCCCAGAAATCCGACTGATTCCGGATTTCCTCGACCGCCCGGGCCACTGCAGCGGCATCCGTGGGCGACACCACGAGACCGGCGCCGGATTCGAGGACCAGCCGCCCCAGATCGGAGTCGGGTTCCGTCGCGGCAATCACCGGGCGGCCGGCGGCGAGGATCCGGTACACCTTGGACGGCACACCATCCGTGGCCGTCCCCCCGGCCTGCGGCACATAGCAAATGTTGCTGCAGGCGTAGATCTCGTTCATCCGCGCATAGGGCTGATAAGGGACGAACTGAACGTTGGGAAGTCCGAGGTCCTGCGCCAGCCGCTGGAGCGCCGGCCGCTCCGTACCGTCGCCGATGAGCAGGAAACGAACATGGGACACCGACTGGAGACGGGCCGCCGCGTGCACCAGCGTTTCCAAGTGCTGGGGTTTGCCCATGTTCCCCGCGTAGCTCACCACGAAACAGTCACGGAGGCCGAATTCCCGACTGAATCCGTTTTCTCTCGATACCGGCTGGATTTGCGCGGTGTCGGCGAAGTTGGGGATGAGCACAACCTTTTCTGCGGGTACCCCGCGGGTTCGGAGGGCGTCGTACATCCGACGAGAGATCACCGTCACACGAGCAGCCTGGCGATACGTAAAGCGCTCCAGGTGGCGGAGACACCGGATCAGAAGGGGGTTCCGGACCATGCCCAGGTTGATGGCGACATCGGGGTACAGCTCCTGCACATTGTACACGAACGGGACGCCGAAGCGTCGTGCCAGGGCCCAGGCCACGAGGGCGATGGTGGGCGGCGGTGACGGGGCCAGGATGACGTCCGGCCGCCAGCGCGAGGGCAGCGCCGCGGCCAGGGTCGCGGCGTGAAGCCACGCCCATGACAGGACGCGAAGAACCAGGGAACGGGGCCGTTGCGGCATCCAGCAGCGGCAGATGCGAAGGCCGAGCTGATGCGACGTGCGCCAGGGGAACCCCGTGCGCAACCCGACGCGCCACTGAGTGGCCAGGGGATCGTCGCTGTAATAGGGCTTCGACGTGAACACCCGCACCTCGTGTCCGTACTTCACCAGATCCAGCGCGAGGTCCCCGTACAACTGGGCCGTGGCCACGTTGTCGGGGGGGAAGACCTGCACGACGATGGCGACTCGAGCCATGAGGCGATGGAAGGATGCTTGGGGAGTGGCGCCGGAAGGGGCCGAATCCGAGGTCGTGTGCGTCAGGAGACCGCGGCTGGTCGGGCGATTCTCCGCAGCAACTCCACGTAGCGCTCTGTGACCTCGGCCCAGGTGGGGAAGCCCTGCTCGAGTCGTCTGCGGCCGGCCTGAATCAACCGCTCGCGGAGCCCGGGCTCATCGCGGAGACGCAGAATGGCACGAACGATGGAATCCGCGTCGAGCGGGTCGAAATACAGCGCCGCATCGCCGCACACCTCCCGGGCAAAGTCCCGGTCACTGGTCAGGATGGGGCACCCGGCCTTCATGGCTTCGAGATAGGTCCCGCTGAAGCTTTCCAGGAGCGTGGGCATCAAACAGGCCCAGCTTTGACGGAAACAGTGGTCGATTTGACCCAGTGGAACCGGACCGACATTGAGGAACCGGGGCGTTGTCCCTGCGGCATGGCGCCGCATTCGATGCAGGAACTGCTGTGCGCCGCGGTCCTGGTCGGGCGCAATGGTGGTGACGATGGCAAAATCCTCCAGGCCGAGGGCCTCCAGTCGATTGGCAACGTCGATCAGGATCTGGTGATTCTTGTGGGGGTAGTACAGCGCGAGGTAGAACAGCCGCAGCGGCCGGGCCAGCCCCGCGATTTGAAGGGCCTGGGGGCCGGGCGAGGGATCGGTGCGGCCGGCCAGATCCGGCGCATTGGGCACCACGTGCACCCGGTCGGGCCGCAGATTGTACATGGCAATGAGCCTGGCGCGGGCGCATTCGGTTTGAGCCACGACCGTGACGCGTCGAAGCCCGAAACCAAAATAGAGGCGCTCCAGTCGGTGCTGGAGCCGCTCCCGCCACGTGGGCAACAGCCGTGCGAGGGGATCGGTCGCAATGAAGTGCGCCTTGTGAAAGAGCACCAACTGTGGGACACGTGATGTGGCACTGGCCATGTTGCCCATGGAGAAAAGCGCGGACGCCCCGTGCATGCGACATACCTGTGGCACCGTACGATTTAGAAAGTGCAGCCGCTGCACGAACCCGAACTCCGGCCAGCGGACCGTCTGCACTTTGACGCCCGGCGCCTCGAGCTCCTCGTACCCGACACCGGGGGAGGCGAGCACCACGAAACGCTCCGGCCCCCGTCTCCGGGCAAGCTGCCGGACAAAGTTCAAACCGACCGTCTGGCCACCGCCATGCCGTAAAGGCGTGATGTTAACGACAACGCAGTCCACTGCCACTGAACATCTAACCGCTTGTGTTATAGATTCTCATGCTGCCTCGGCACTCGCAATGCTCTTGGATTAGCGCGGCCCTCGTAATTGAGTGGTGATAATGCCACAAGCACATTATCCAACAGCTCTCACTGTGTTGTGCGCCTGTCAATATTGCAGCTATGTAGTTACCCGGGTCTCGTAATTGACGCATCGCCTCAACTTACTCTTGGTTTGCCCCACGAGCCGGCAACCCCTTCAAAGAAAGCTATGCGTTGGATTTCTTTGTGAGCGATATCGAGATGATGAACCATGTCCCTAGTTACCCGGCGTCCATTCCAGTGATGCAGGAACGAATATCCCGCTTCTACATGAGGAGGGCGGACTCTGTGTCGCGTGTCGAGCTGCAAAACGAAAGGAGCCCCGCTCGGAAAATCGCTGTCCTTGTAACCGATGATCACAGGCAGTCCATACGCAAGATACTCGCGTGTTTTTAACGGACATGCCTCGGTCAAACCGAGCCTGTGAAGCGCCAAACTGCCAATTCCGGCATCCGCTCTCGAAAGTAAACGCTCATAATCCAGTCTATTTAATGAGGAATGAACTTCAACATTGCGGGGTAGTGTGTCGAAGGTGCCGCCATTAATCCCGATGAGGTCAAAGTGGCAATCGGGCA
>JAOADM010000163.1:6656-8857 GCA_026417315.1 Limisphaera sp. | reverse complement strand
CTCCTGACCACCCTGGGCGCCGAGGTGGTGCCGTATCCGCTGAAAACCAAGTGCTGCGGCGGCAGTCTGACCGGGACCGTGCCGGAGGCGGGGCTCCGCCTTTCCTACATCCTCATGAAAGGGGCCCTGCGCCGCGGCGCCGACGTGATCGCCACCGTCTGTCCGCTCTGCCATTTCAACCTGGACGCCTACCACGACGAGATCGAGCGCCGCTGGGGGCCGGTCCGAATTCCGACCGTATACTTCACGCAGCTGATGGGCCTGGCCTTCGGCTTCGCCCCCGGCAAACTGGGCCTGCACCGGAATCTGGTGCCCTTCGACAAGCTCCCGCAGGCCGCGCCCACCGCCGCAACCGGGACGACGCCATGAAACCCAAGCCCCACGTCGAATCGCCCCGCATCGGATTCTACGTCTGCCACTGCGGCAGCAACATCGCCAGCCGCGTCGATTGCGCGGAGGTGGCCCGGTTTGCCTCCCGGTTGCCGGGGGTGGTCATCGCCCGGGACTACAAATACATGTGCTCCGACCCGGGCCAGGAGCTGATCCAACAGGACATTCGCGACCACCGGCTCGATCGCGTGGTGGTTGCCTCCTGCTCGCCCCTCTTGCACGAGCACACCTTCCGCAAGGCGGTCGCCCGGGCGGGGCTGAATCCCTACTGCTTCCAAATGGTCAACATCCGGGAGCACGCCTCCTGGGTGCACGACGATCCCCAGGCCGCCACGGCCAAGGCGCGCGCCCTTGCCCGGGCTGCCATCGAACGGGTCCGCCACCATCGGGCCCTGCAGCCCGTGCGGGTGCCCATCCGTGCCGAGGCCCTGGTCATCGGGGGCGGCATCGCCGGCATCCATGCGGCCCTGACCCTTGCGGAAGCCGGGAAACGTGTGATCCTGGTGGAGCGCCAGCCCAGCATCGGGGGCCACATGGCCTTTCTGGACAAAACCTTCCCCACGCTCGACTGCGCCGCCTGCATCCTTACGCCGAAAATGTCCGCCGTTCGGTCCCATCCCAACATCACCCTCTGGACCTACAGCGAGGTCGTCAAAGTGGAGGGATTTGTCGGCAACTTCACCGTCACTGTCCGCCGAAAACCGCGGTACGTGAACGAGGAACTCTGCGTGGGATGCAGGGAGTGCGTAGACGCCTGCGTCTTCAAGGAACCGAAGTTCCCCGACGAGTTCAACCTGGGCCTCAGCCGGCGCAAACCCATTTACCTGCCCTTCCCCCAGGCCACGCCACAGGTCGTCCTCATCGATCCGGACCGCTGTCTCAATCTCAAAACGGGCAAGTGCAAGAAAACCTGCGTCGAAGCCTGCGACCGCAACGCCATCGACTTCGATCAACAGCCCGAGCTAAAGGAGGTCCAGGTCGGCACCATCCTCGTGGCCACTGGCTTCAAACTGTTCGATCCCTCGCGCATCCCCCAGTACGGTTACGGCCGCTACCCGAACGTCTTCACCACTTTGGAAGTCGAACGTCTGGTCAACAGCAGCGGCCCCACCGCCGGAGAAATCCGGCTGCGCGACGGGCGCATCCCCCGCTCCGTCGGCATCATCCTGTGCGTCGGCTCCCGGGATCACCGCACCAACCCCTGGTGTTCCCGCACCTGCTGTATGCACTCCATGAAACTGGCCCTGCTGATCCGGGAACACACGGGCGCCGACGTGACCATTTTCTACATGGACATTCGGGCCGCGGGCAAAGGGTACGAGGAGTTTTACGACAAATGCCTGCGCGAAGGCATCCAGTTCGTGCGCGGCCGCGTGGCCGAGGTCACTGACTGGGCCATGACCCCCGAGGAAGAAGGCAAGCTGGTCATCCGGGTCGAAGACACCCTGGCCGGGTTCGTGCGCCGCATTCCCCTGGACATGGTGGTCCTGGCCGTGGGCAAGGAACCGCAACCGGATGCCCAGGAACTGCGGCGGCTTCTCAACCTGAGCTGTAGCAGCGAAGGCTGGTTCCTCGAACGCCATCCCAAACTGGCGCCCGTGAGCACCTTCACCGACGGAATCTTTCTGGCCGGATGCTGCCAGGGACCCAAGGACATTCCGGACACCGTCGCCCAGGCCGGTGCGGCCGCCGCGGCTTTGGCGCTGGCCGCCCCGCTGGCAGCGGCCGGTGCCGCCGGCGCGGTCGCCGGGGCCGCGGTGGACGGAGCAAGGGATTCCTTGGAGGCGTCGATCATGGCGTCGATCCGGGAC
>JAOADM010000163.1:0-6646 GCA_026417315.1 Limisphaera sp. | reverse complement strand
ACATCGAGGAGGCCGATTGCAGCGGCTGCAAATCCTGCCTGCCCCTGTGTCCCTACTCGGCCATTCGGTTCGATGAAACGCGCGGCAAGGCCCGCATCGAAGCCGCCCTCTGCAAAGGTTGCGGCACCTGTGTGGCGGCCTGCCCGTCCGGGTCCATCCGACAAAACCTGTTCGAGGACGAACAAATCTTCGCCGAGATCGAAGGAGTGTTGAGCCATGCCTGAGACCCCTTGGGAACCCCGCATCGTCGCCTTCTTCTGCAACTGGTGCACATACACCGCCGCCGACCTGGCCGGCGTCTCCCGTCTCAAGTACGCGCCCAATGTGCGGGTCATCCGACTGATGTGCTCCGGCCGCGTGGACCCCCAGTTCATCCTGGAAGCCCTGGCCAGGGGGGCCGACGGCGTCCTCATCGGCGGCTGTCATCCGGGCGATTGCCACTACGCCGAGGGCAACTACAAAACCCTCCGCCGCATGCGCATGCTCCGCCGCATGCTCGCCGCCTTGGGCATCGAACCCGAGCGCGTCCGACTCGAATGGATCGCCGCTTCCGAAGGCGACAAGCTCCGGCAGGTCGTCAATGACATGGTCGCGCGCATCCGTGCGCTGGGGCCCCTGAACCTGCCGACCCGCTTTGCCGAATGGGATCGGGAACTCGAACACCCCTTGCCCACGCCGGAAAGCCCGGCGTCGTTGGACGTCTCCACCCCCTCTCCCGTGCGTGTGAACGCCAATGTCTAAACCCAAACTCGCCATTTACTGGTGCGCCTCCTGCGGCGGCTGCGAAGAAGCCGTCGTGGACCTGGCCGAAGACGTTCTCGCCCTGCTCGAAGCCGTGGACCTGGCCTTCTGGCCCTGCGCCACGGATTTCAAACGGGCCGATGTAGAGGCACTGCCCGACCAATCCCTGTTTGCCACGCTCGTCAACGGTGCCATCCGCACCAGCGAACAGGAAGAGATGGTCCACCTGCTCCGCCGGAAAAGCCGGCTCCTGGTCGCCTACGGCGCCTGCGCCCACCTCGGCGGCATCCCCGGCCTGGCCAACCAGTTCAGTCGCGAGGAAATCCTCCGGTATTATTACGAGGAAGGCCTCTCCACGGTGAACCCCGACAAGGTTCGACCGCAACCCCGCTGCACGCACGAGGGCCGACCGCTGACCCTGCCCCGGCTCCATCACGTCGTGCGCGCCCTCGACCAGGTCGTGCCGGTGGACTATTACATCCCGGGTTGCCCGCCCACCCCCAGGATCACTCAAAACGCCCTGAAGACCCTCTTGTCAGACACGCCCCCGCCCCGCGGAACCGTGTTGGCGCCGGACATCGCCCTGTGCGATGAATGCCCCCGCAAGGCCAGCAAACCCCTGCAGCTCAGCTTCACCGGATTTCAACGCCCGCAACATGTCGCAGCCGATCCCAACTTGTGCCTCCTGGCACAGGGACTGGTTTGCCTCGGCCCGGCCACCCGCGCCGGCTGCGGCGCGCTTTGTCCCCAGGGCAACATGCCCTGCAGCGGCTGCTTCGGGCCCACCTCGCGTGTCCGTGACCAGGGCGCCAAAATGCTCTCCAGCCTCTGCGCCAACCTCGCCCCCAAGACGGAAGAGGAAATCGAATCCGTGCTGGACACCATCCCGGATCCCATCGGAACCTTCTACCGTTACAGCCTGCCGCACAGCCTGCTGCGGCGAAAGGTCAACCTGCCGGTGACGACCAACGGAGATTGACCGCCATGGAACCCCACGCCCAAGACCTCTGGAACCAGGCCGCGCAACGCGCCAATTCCGCCTACGCCCAGGCCCGCCGCAGGGTCACCATCGACCCCATCACCCGACTCGAGGGCCACGGCAAAATCGACATCTTCCTCGACGAACAGGGCGACGTCGAACAGGCCTACCTCCAGATCCCCGAACTGCGCGGGTTCGAAGTCTTTTGTCAGGGTCGGCCGGCCGAGGAAATGCCCCAAATCACCAGCCGCATCTGCGGGGTCTGCCCCACCGCCCACCACATGGCCGCCACCAAGGCGCTGGACGATCTGTACCGCGTCGAGCCGCCCGCCGCGGCCCGCAAGATCCGCGAACTGGTCTATCACGCCTTCATGCTCGAGGACCACGCCCTGCACGTTTACCTGCTGGGTGGCCCCGACTTCATTGTCGGACCCGACGCCCCGCCCGCCCTCCGGAATGTCCTCGGCGTGGCCCAAAAGGTCGGACCCGAGATCGCCCGGAGCGTCATCAGCATGCGACGGCGCCTCCGCGACCTAATCAGCCACCTCGGCGGCAAGGTCATCCATCCCGTCCTCGGCCTGCCGGGCGGTGTGGCCAAGCGACTCGACCCGGCCAAACTGCCCGAATTCCAACAGCTCGCTCAGGACGCCCTCGATTTCGCCCTCTTTACCCACCAGGTGTTCCACGACATCGTGCTGAAAACCCCCGCCTACGTCGAACTGATCACCTCGGCCGACTACACCCACCGCACCCATTGCATGGGCCTGGTCGATGAACAAAACCACGTGAACTTTTACGACGGACAACTGCGCATCGTCACGCCGGACGGTCAGCCCTACGCCCGCTTCGACGTCCGTCAATACCGCGACTACATCGCCGAACACGTCGAGCCCTGGAGCTACGTCAAGTTCTGCTACCTCAAACCCCTGGGCTGGCACGGATTCACAGAAGGCCCCACCAGCAGCATCTACGCAGTCGCCCCGCTGGCCCGACTCAACGCCGCCGAAGACATGGCCACCCCGCGTGCGCGGGAGGCCTGCCGGGAATTCTTCAACACCCTCGGGGGCAAACCGGTCCATCACACCCTGGCCAACCATTGGGCCCGCGTCATCGAGATGATCCAGGCGGCCGAACGCATGGTGGCCCTCGTGAACGACCCGGAAATCACCAGCGACCAAATCCGGCGCCTGCCCACCGAAAAACCCACGGTCGGCATCGGCGTGGTCGAAGCCCCCCGGGGCACCCTCATCCACCACTACGAGACCGACGAACGCGGCCTCATCACCCGCGCCAACCTCATCGTCGCCACCCAAAACAACGCCGCCCGCATCGCCATGAGCGTGGACCGCGCCGCCAAAGCCCTCATTCGTAAAGGCGACGTCTCCGAAGGGTTGCTGAACCGCATCGAAATGGCCTTCCGCGCCTACGACCCCTGCTTCGGCTGCGCCACCCACGCACAGCCCGGTCAGCTGCCCCTGGTCCTGAACCTCTACGACGCTCGAAAGCGCCTGATCCGACAAATCCGCCGACCCTGAGAGTCAGCAACCGGACTTTTGCGACAAGCGAGCACATTCAAGGATCCTGATCCGTGAGCCAGGCCATGGTCGCCGAGCTTTCGCCAACCCCTGAGATCGACATCGCACGGTCGTTGAGGGATACGCCCTGATACCCACTTCGCATCGATTCAAAGCCCCGCGGATCGAACAAGCCTCATCGCTGCCCCAAACCCGGACACGCAAGGAACGGAAACCCGAGCAGAGGCCGCCTGTAAGGACTGTCAGGGGAACAATGGATCCAGGCCGCGCCTCCGCTCAGGGAACTTCTTCCCGGCTACAACTCGGCCCCTGGCAGGGTCATCCCGAGTGCCGGAGCGGATCCACCCTGGGTACGCGTTCGTTGGAGCCAGCGCCACTTTTTTCTGCTTCCGCGTGTGGTCGTCTTCCGGCATGACAGCACATTCGTGGCGGTTGGGACTGGACCCCGGGCGGATGTCGCGTCACACCCACAATGAGGGAGAGTCCCGTGGACCCCATGCGTGAGCGTCTGGTTCGCAAAGGCAGCCGCTGTCCGACACTCGCCCCGATCGGTCCGCGCACCATCGGTGCGATCGTGCAGAGAGGTCCTGCTCCTCTAGGCGCGGTTCATCTGCCCTGAGGCCCCAGCAACCAAAATCCAGAGGACGCATTGGCTGTTTGACCCTGTTACGTAGTGGACGACCGCTCGTCGGTTCAAGGGTGCGGCTAACGAAAGTTCGCCCGGTTCTTTACTCGAAATGCCTTCACCGTGGTGCATTCATTCCTCTCCGGAAGATCCGTCGGGCCGTCGGCGATCTTTACAGTTTTCCGGGCCATTGGCAGACGCGTGGCCGTCCAGTCGGCCGTCTGCGCCAATACGTCTCAACCCCCATAGACGAAAGCATCATTTTGTCCCTGATTTCGCCGACATCATCGGGGTGTCGGTGGCGCCTGCCGGCTTTGGGGACCCTCGGCCGGCACAGCGAGCGGGCTCGAGTGGCAGAAATCCGTAAAGTTTCTCGACAAAATGAAGCCCATTTTCTGCCAAAGCTTACACTTTCGGGCTCTCTCAACGCGCCGCTGTACCATAAAAGCGTTTTCCAAAATTGGTAACCATTACCGCAACAAGATGTTAGTTGCCGACGGGAAATGCAGCCTTCCATCGGCATGAAAGATGCTTTTTCTCAAGCAGGTCCACAAAAAGGCCGATGATCACTTTGAGAAACCTATGAAAACACGAACACCAGCCCCACAGCGGCGCAGAACGGGAATCGGAATCCTCCTGGGCGCCTTGCTGTGCACGGCCGCTGCGACGCAGGCGCTGCCCATCCGACTGGATACGTCCCCTTACATCGTACCTACCACCTCCGTGCCAGGAAATCCGGCTAATCAGGGTAATGGTACAGTTCAGCAGTGGTTGCAAGATTTGGTGGATGAGTACAACGCCGCAAACAATCCCGACCTGCCTGCAGTGGCGAACAGCCCTGCGGTAGCCGTCACAACGCCGGGATCCCCCACCAGCCTTACAATCAACGTATTGGGTTACCTTTACCTCACCGCGCATTGGGGACAGGGTCAAACGCCAGACCATACCCAAGCATGGTACCTGGGGGGCACGACTACCTCCTTTACACTGACGGCGCCTGGCCAAAATGGCCTCTCCGGCTATCGGCTCTGGAATCCGGTTCGGGTTCCGGACGGTGGGGGTACGCTGGCCCTGCTCGGAATCGGTTTGCTGGCCCTGGCCGGATACGCCCGGCACCGGCGACTCTGAACCACAAACTTCACCGGGCGGAGAGGGATTCGAAGCATTCCCATCGGTTGGCAACAGGTCCACTTCGAAGCTCAGCCAAGGTCTTGGAGTCAACGGAGGGGCGGTCACCAAAAGGCGACTGCCCCTGTGTTTTTCCCTCCCCTCCCCACATCCCTGAGTCCTCGGTTAAAGAGGCAGCCGCAACAAAGGAGATCCCGCCGCACCACGGCCGCTCTCGAAAGAGGCCACGTCTCCGAAAAAACCACCCTGCCAGGCGGTTGAAGCTCAGGGGCGCACTTCTCGACCACCGCGTCTTCGAAGCCCCCGACAACGCCCCGAGCCTGCGCAGCAGACCATGCCCGAGAGGGGTTGAGAAAGAGCCCCCTTTTCCAGCGAATCACCGGCGCAAGTCGTTGATTTCAGAGGCCGGTGCCTCGACGAAAAGCGTTGTGCAGCGCCCAGCCAAGTTGCTCAGAAAAGCGTCGGCTGAGCCCCCGTGGCCGGCTTGAGGCCGAGCTTGCGGTAGCTGCGCTCCGTGGCCACACGACCCTGCGGCGTCCGCTTCAAATAGCCCTCCAAAATCAGGTAGGGTTCGTACACCTCCTCGATCGTGTCGGGTTCCCCCCCCACCGCCACCGCCAGCGAATTGATCCCCACCGGCCCGCCGCCGAACTTCACCAGCACGGTCTCCAAAATCCGCTTGTCCATCTCGTCCAGCCCGTCCTCGTCGATCTCCAGAATTGCCAGAGCCCGGGCCGCCACCTCGCGGGTAATCCTGCCGTCGCCCTTGACCTGGGCATAGTCGCGGACCCGACGCAACAGGTTGTTGGCAATGCGCGGGGTGCCCCGGCTGCGCCGTGCAATCTCCAGGGCCGCCTCCGAATCGATGGCCACCTGCAGAATCCGCGCCGACCGCACCACGATCCGCTGCAGGTCCTCGGTGGTGTAGTAATCGAGCCGCTCGCGAATCGGAAACCGCGTCAACAAGGGAGAAGTCAACAGCCCGCTGCGCGTCGTGGCCCCGATCAGGGTAAACCGCGGCAGATTGATCCTCACACTGCGCGCGTTCGGGCCCTGATCGATGATGATGTCCAGCTTGAAATCCTCCATGGCCGGGTAGAGGTATTCCTCGATGGTCTTCTGCAGCCGGTGAATCTCGTCGATGAACAACACATCCCCCGGCTCCAGGTTCGTCAGCAGCCCCGCCAAATCGCCCGCCTTCTCGATCGCCGGCCCGCTCGTACACCGGATGTTGGCGTTCATGGCCCGCGCCAGAATGTGGGCCAGCGTCGTTTTGCCCAGGCCGGGCGGGCCGCTCAACAGAATGTGATCCATGGCCTCGCCGCGCTGCCGGGCCGCAGCGACCGTGATCTCCAGCCGCTCCTTGACCCGCGATTGCCCGACAAACTCGGCAAACAGCGACGGCCGCAGCGTCTGTTCCAGCGCCGCGTCAGGTTTGTTCAGCACGTCGGAAATCAACCGCTCGGGCATGCCCGGCAACATGAATCAACCCATCCAACCAAACAAGGGCGAAAACCGCCTCCCTCCGCCGGCCATGAGGGTGTCGGAATCCCATGGGGAGCGAGGTCCAAGCTGCAACGCCGCCCGGGCGCCAGCCGGCCTGCGCCAGTTCGGGCCCACTGGAGGACCACAGGCAAG
>JAOADM010000162.1 GCA_026417315.1 Limisphaera sp. | reverse complement strand
GGTTTGGATGGGGTAGGAGCTATGGTTGCCGAGGATGAACCATGAACGGAAAGGATACTGATGGCAAACGAAGCTGTAGAAGCGGTAAAGGGTGTGGGCGGCAGCGGTGTGGGCTCAGGACCCGGCCCTGGAAGAACGCCTCAACCGGATGGAAGGGAACATTCGCGATCTGCTCGCCGCTCAGGCCGAAACCCAAAAGCGAATCGCCACCCTCGTGCAGGAACTGGACCAGTTGCGGGAACAGATTCGCAGCAACCATGGGGACTGGGCCACGCAATCTGACGTTAGACGCCTGACTGCTGCCCTCGAAGAAGTGGACCGCAAGCGGCGAGAGGATTACGAGAAGATCCATCAGGAACTCCGGAATCTGGCCAAAGTACTGGCCTCACCTGCCCCGACACCACGACCTGCCACTCCCACCCCTGCCGAACGAGAAACTCGGCGTCGCCCCACACCCTCCACGGGCGCGGGCGAGGCCGGCGGCGGCGTGGAAACCGGTTACGAGTACGTGGTCAAACCCGGCGATACCCTGTCGGCCATTGTGCAAGCCTATCGCGAACAGGGTGTCAACGTAACCGTCACGCAGGTGCTCAAAGCCAATCCCGGTCTGAATCCCAACCGTCTCCTGGTCGGACAAAAGATCTTCATTCCCGCCCCGCAGGAACAGTGAGCAGGTCCGGCCACCGGAGCGTTGCCCTCTAACTCATGGCGCGGTGCAACGCGCGATCGGGCCATGGGCGGCTCGTTTCTCGTCGGGCTGCGGGGGCCCCGGGTGCCGCGGAGCCGCGCTGCGACTCCTCATGCACCGGATGGGGCCAGCCGCAGCTCAGCCGCGGGTTGAGCCCTCCCGGCGGTCCGGCGCGACGACTTCGGGGGGCAAAGCGCGGGAGGAGGTCCTGCTCCGGAGCGCCTGAAAGAGGCCGGGCCACCTGCCTGCCCACGGCCATGAGCTTGACGGCCCACGCCGAAAGCTGTAGAAGGGGCCTTAAAGTCTTGGACAAGTCGAAGAACTGCAGTGTGCGAAGGCACAGTTGCGGTTAACCGGAGTTGGTCCAAGCCATTATAGGTACGACCATGAACGACATGAACCCCTTCGTCCTGCGGAACCCCTTGGTGTTTTGCGCAGCTCTTGCAAGCCTGCTGGCCGCCGGCTTGGGTCAGAGCCGGGCGCAGGTCACTTATGTGGACGCTACCCCCGGAGTGAACACGTTCCCGACCTCGGCCTTCGCCGGGTCGGCCGCGCAAGATAACCTGTGGGGCTTGCGAGCCTTCGGAACCGGCAACACGATCTACGAGTCTTCCGGCGTGGCCTCGGGCACGGAAAACAGTCCCGAAATCTACACGATTCTCAGCGGCTTGAGTCCCGGGGCGCCCTATCGTGTCTGGGTCAATTTTTACGACGTTGCGTCCAACAACACGGAGAACTGGCCCATTCGTGCCGGGTTTAGTTCCGGGAATCTCACGCTTTTTGCCAACGGTGTCGATGGGGGCGCGGGTTTGCTCGCCGGCGCCACGCCCGCCATCATGGCCACCAACCTCAATTACGTAACTCCCCCGAAGTTCGATGACGGAGGCAGTCGACTGCTTTTGGCCGGCGATTTGGGCGTCACTCAGGCCGACCCCTCGGGGCAGATCACGGTGTACATTGACGATCTCCCGTCCACCATCGGGGCCAACAACCGCACTTGGTACGATGGTCTGAGCTACGAGCTGGTGCCCGAGCCTTCGGTGCTGGCGCTGGGGGCCTTCGGCCTTGCCGCATGGGGGCTGCGGCGCAGGGTCCGCGGTTAAAGGGCCAACCTCCCGGTCTTTCGCATTCGCATCGGCGGAACGGCGGACTCACTGTCCTGCGGGCAGCGCAATTCCGCGCATTTGAGCCGGCCACGGGGATGACAGGCAGACCGGCTGCTGAACACCCGGTCAGAATTCGTGAAGAATCGCTCGAGGGAGCCCCGGGTTCGCACCGGCTCGTTCTTCAGCCCGGGTTTCAGCCGGTAGCGAACGGCGTGGATGCGCCGGGTCGGGGAGGCTGAAAAGGACGACAGCGCGGCTCTTTCGCCGTGAGTCACTCTGCGTCGCGGTTGGGAAGTGGCACAAGGGGGCCCCAGGTTCGTTTCTTGTTTGAGCCCCGGATTCAGGATCCCATGGGAATGTCGTTTTCGCTTCAGGTTTTCCCGGGCGGGGGACGGCCGGAGTTTCGCCGAGTTTTCAAGGCGTTCAAACGAGAAACACACCGGACGGCGCATTGAAAGCGCCCGGTGTCCGGCGCTTTATGCGTTTCCCCCAACGAGGCCCCGGAAGGCTCGGCCCGCGCCAGCCCCGACACGGAAGTCAACCCAGATCCGTCCCGCGCTGAAGGGCGCAATGCAGTGCGGGCCCGCCCGGCCCTCGCAAGGAGGGGTATTGGGGGCACCCACTGGGGGCACGATGGAATTCGGGGGACGGACTTCCCGGGGCCATGGAATCAGGTGCGGGTTCGGCGCGTGGATGAGCCCGTCCGATCCGTGGACAGCAAACGCCCCATTTCGGTTTCTGCGTGCCGAGTTCAACGATCCCCAAAAACGCCTTTTCCCTCTGTTTCCCCGTGACGGGAACACTCGAAATGGCGCCGAGCCTTCGGAGGTGTCCGAGATCTGAACCGCGCCCGGAGGCTTCTCGGGCACTTTTTCAACGTTGCCGCAAACCCGGGATCTGTGGTATGTAACCCCTCCCTCCTGCCCGGGTGGGCGTGGGGCAGGGGAGACACTGAGGGCACACGCCCGGCATTCAATCGAAGTCGGCCTCGGGTTTTTATGTCACAGCATCGAAGTTTGCGGGCGGCGTCGGTCGCTGGCAGCAAGCGCAATGTTCTGAAACGGTTTGAACGGATCGCGTTGCTCAAGAAACGCGGTCTTTGGAAGCCGGGCGACCGCATTACGGGCCTGCCCAAGACCAAACCGGAAGCCATCTGAGCCACGGCGATTCTCTCGCCGGGACCGATGGGCTTCACCGCCCGGGGGATTCGGGCCGGGGGGATGCGCTTTTCGGGCATTGCGCGCGGCCACTGGCGCTTCCGGGTGCATGAAGGTTCGTTTGCAAAAGTACCTTTCGGAGGCCGGCGTGGCATCGCGTCGTGCCGCCGAACCGCTGATCCTGTCCGGTCGCGTCTCGGTCAACGGACAGGTCGTGACCCGACTGGGCACACAGGTGGATCCCGACCGGGATCAGGTCGCGGTGGATGGCTGGACGGTGCGGCCGCGACGCAAGCTTTACGTGGCCCTGCACAAGCCTCCGGGCTACGTGTGCACGCGGAGCGATCCGCAGGGACGCCCCGTGGTCCACGACCTGTTGCCGCCGGAGTGGCGCTCCTTGTTTACCGTGGGACGGCTGGATCGTCAGAGCGAGGGCCTGCTGTTTCTGACCAACGACGGCCAGTTCGCTTTGCGCCTGACCCATCCGCGCTACGGCGTGCGCAAGACGTATGAAGTGACCGTGACCGGACGCGTGAATCCGGCGTCGCTCAGGCCGGCTCTGGACGGGGTGCGAGACCGCGGCCAGCTGCTGCGCGCGACTGCAGTCCGGCTCCTGCGCGCCAGCCAGCGCCGCAGCGTCATCGAGCTGGAACTGGCCGAGGGGAAAAACCGCGAAGTCCGCCGCATCTGTGCCCGCCTGGGTCTCAAGGTGGAACGACTGGTGCGAGTCCGGATTGGCCGGATCCCCCTCGGCGACCTGCCGCCGGGGCGGTGGCGGACGTTGACAGCTCCCGAGATAAAAACTCTACTGGGCCAGGTATGAAAAGCATTGCATGGGTGCTGCTGGGCTTGGCCCTGGCCGGCACCGCGTTTGCCCAAGCAGACACCAACCCTGCACCAGCCGCGGCGGCGAGTGGTTTGCGGCCGGGCCCGGCCGTGGTGCAGGCGGACTCGGTCATCGTGCGCGGTCAGCCCGGCTTGCGCGGGGAACGACTCGCCCTTCTGCGCAAGGGCGATCAGGTCCGGGTCTTCGAAGAAATCGTTCTCGACAAGCCGGCCAGGGGCGAACCCGACCGGTGGGCGCGCATCGCCCTGCCGGAGGGCGTCAAGGTCTGGATCCACAGCCTGTTCATCGATGTCACAAACAAGACAGTCAGGGCCAGCCGTTTGAATCTGCGGGCCGGTCCGGGGGAGAATTTCAGCGTCCTTGGCCTGCTGGAACGCGGCGAAACCTTCGTGGAGACGGGCGTGATGGAGGGGGATTGGATCCAGATCGAGCCGCCCACCAACGCCTACGCCTTCGTGGCCTCGCGGTTCCTGCGCCAGGAAGCCGGGGAAGCCCCCGCACCCACGCCGACGCCGCCGGCAGCTTCGACGAATGTGCCGCCGACTCCGGAAACCACCACCCCGGTCACGGTTGCGGAACCTCCGGTGTTGGCGGGCCCGCCGACCGAGCCCGAAACGGAGCCTGCGCCAACCTTCACGGAGCCGCCGCCACCCGGGGTGGGCGCGGACCCGGCAGCTCTGGAGAAGGCTCGTGAGGCCATGCGGCAAAAGATGGCCGAGCTCATTGCGCAAGATGAAGCGGCCCGCGCCGCGGCGGCGGCCCGGGAACTCCCCGAAGTGCGCGTCGTCACCCGCGAGGGCCGCGTCCGACGCACCTTCAGCATCCAGGCTCCGAGCCGTTACGCGCTGGTGGACCTCGAGACCGGCCGCACCATGAATTATCTCTACACCACGGCCACCAACCTGGACCTCTCCCGGTACATCGGCCTCACCATTCGCGTGACGGGCGAGGAAGGGTTGGACCCGCGCTGGAAGGCCACGCCGGTCCTCACCATCCGCCGCATCCAGGTGTTGGAGTAATGGAGCCCGGCAACCTCATCAACGGCCGCGCCATTGCCGCGCAGGTCCTGGCGGATTTGCGTCCCCGGCTGGCGGCCCTGCGCGCCCGCGGCGTGCAGCCCGGGCTGGTGTTCGTACGCGTCGGAGAAGACCCGGCCTCTCGCGTGTACGTGGGCCGCAAAGAAAAGACCGCCGCCGAACTGGGGATCCGCTCCGAAACGCACGTCCTGCCGGAGAATGCCTCCGAGGCCGAGCTGTTGGAGCTCTTGGACCGCCTGAACCGCGATGAGCAGTGGCACGGAATCCTGGTCCAGGCGCCCCTGCCCCGGCAGATCCGGCCCGAGCGCGTCTATGCAGCCATTCGGCCCGACAAGGATGTGGACGGGTTTCATCCCATCAACATGGGGCGCTTGTTGTTGGGAGACCCCGGCGGGTTCAGGCCCTGCACCCCGGCCGGCATCCAGGAGCTGCTGGTCCGCGCCGGCATCTCGTGGGAAGGCGCGCACGTGGTGATCCTGGGCCGGGGAAACATCGTGGGCAAACCCCTGGCGGCCCTGCTTTGTCAAAAAGCCCCCCGCGCCAATGCCACGGTCACCCTTTGTCACTCGGCAACGCGGGACCTGGCCGCGCACTGCCGGCGCGCCGACATTCTCGTGGCCGCCATGGGCGTGCCGGAGTTTGTGACCGCGGACATGGTGCGGCCCGGCGCGGTGGTGGTGGACGTGGGCGTCAACCGTGTGCCCGACCCCGGCGCCAAGGGCGGCAGCCGTCTGGTGGGCGACGTGGCCTTTGCCGCCGTGCAGCCCATCGCCGGCCGGATCACGCCGAACCCCGGGGGCGTCGGACCCATGACCATTGCCATGCTCATGCAAAACACCGTCCAGGCCGCGGAACAACTCACCGCCTGACTCCCCGTCCCGCCTGCATGGCCCTGAGTAACTCCCATGACACCAACTCGCATTTTGCCCGACCTCCAATGCTCGCTGCTCTGTGAAGACGTCCGGCAGGAAGTGACCGGCAACTTCATCCTGGTCGGCGTCCTCAATTTCATCCGGGTCCCCCAGCTTCCCGTGATCGCCCTGAAGCTGAGCATCTTCAACCGCTGGACCGCCGGTGTGGGACAGTTCCTCGAGTCCACCCGACTCGTGGCGCCCGACCAGGTCACTGTGCTGCGCAAGGGCGAGGTTCGGTTCGTGCTTCAGGACCCCAACCATCATGCCACCAACGTCACACTGTTCGGGCAGGTCGAATTCAAAACCGCCGGCGTGTACTACATCGAAGTCCTGGTGGACGACGTGATGAAGCTGCGCTATCCGGTGCCGGTGATTCATACGCCGCCCCCCCAGGCAGCCCCGGGGCCCGGCGCTGTTGCGCCCGGCGCCAAACCGCCGGAGCCGCCGACTCCCAGCTGAGCCTTGCGGCCGCTGGTGTTGCGAACCTGCCGCGCCTTGCGAGCGCGGACTGCCGGAGCGCGTGGCCTCTGCGCAACCTGCTGCAGGCTCGCTCGCCGGCTGGCGCAACGGGGCGAGCTTCGCCCCTCCTGAGGGCGAGGGGACCGAGGGGTACAGGGTGCCCCACCTCTGGCGTTGAAAAGCGGTTCGTGTTTCGCTGCTGCCGCGCGCGAGCACAAGACGCCCTTCGGAACTACGGGGGCGCAACACTCTTTCCCTCTACCCCCTGCGGGCCACCGGGCGTCGAGCGTGACGACAGGTGTCGCGCCGCTCGCTGTCCTATCGAGACCAGCGGCAGCGGAAGTGGTACGTGCCGGATTCCACGGCCAGGACCGCGCGGTTCTCATCCAGACCGATGAGCTTCACGCCCCGGGCCTCCCGCAACGGCTGGCCGCTCTCGCTGGGCGAGGCGCGATCCATCACCGGCAGATAAACGGTGGCAGTGACATTGGCCGGGATGGTCACATCCCACTCGAACCAACCATCCCGGACCTGCCAATGACTCGTGATCCGCCCGCGGATGGAGTCGTAGTGCGCCCGCACCCAGGAGAGCCCGGGCGGGGTGCCGTGGGTCCCCGGGTCGGGCGGGCCGGGTCGCAACAACAGATGGGCAAAGCCCGGCGCCCGTGTATCAATGCCGGCCAGATCGCGGAACATCCACTCGGCCACCGCTCCGAAGGCATAGTGGGCGAAGGAATTCATGGCGGCGTTTTGGAACCCGCGCTCGTGCGTGTAACTGTCCCACCGCTCCCACACGGTGGTGGCGCCCTGCTCGACCTCGTAGCCCCAGGACGGGAATTTGCGGCTCTGGAAGAGGTGCAACGCCAGGTCATGGTGGCCGAAGCGGGTCAGCACGGGCAGCAAGTGACGGGTGCCGAGGAATCCGGTGCGCATGCCGGATCGCGTGTCGGACTCGCCCTGGCGAATCTTGTCGGCCAAACGCCGGGCGGCGGCAGCGCGTTGGGAGGCGGGGATCAGATCGGTGAACAGCGCCAGCGCATAAGCCGTTTGCGTGTCCACGGCGAGCGTGCCGTCGGGTTGGACATACTTGCGGGCGAAAGTCGCCGCGATGCGGCGGAAGAGGTCACGGTACTCTTCGGCTTCGCGGGTGCGCCCGAGCGCCCGGGCCATGTCTGCCATCAGGCGCGTGCTGTAGGCGTAGTACACGGTGTCGATGAACTCCAACGGGGTGGGCTCGTCCTGGTTGAGCCAGTCGCCCCAGCCGTTCCCGTGCGCCACGCCCAGATCCTCGCGGCTGCTGGACTTGCGCCATTCTAGGAATCGGGTCATGGCCGGCCAGCAGCGCTCCAGGATGCGCTGATCCTGGTACACCCACCACACGGTCCAGGGGCAAATCACCCCCGCGTCGCACCAGGCGGTGCCGAAGTCCCAGCCGTGCTGGAAGGGGAACGGCGCGTAGCCGGGGAAGGTGCCGCTGGGGCGCTGACTTTCCATCAGTTCGCGCAGCCACTTGGTGTAGAAGGCGGCGGTGTCGGCGTTGTACGTGGCGGCGCGGATGTAGATCTGCGCGTCGCCGGTCCAGCCGAGCCGCTCGTCTCGTTGCGGACAGTCGGTGGGCAGGTCCACGAAGTTGGCGCGCTGCGTCCAAACGATGTTGGTGAACAGTCGGTTGACCACGGGATCGGAACATTCGAAGCCGCTGGCCAACGGGGTGTCGCTGTGAAGCACCAGTCCGGTAATGGCGTCGAGCGCGGGCTCGCCCGGATAGCCGGTCACTTCCACGTATTGAAAGCCGTGGTAGGTGAACCGCGGGGACCAGACTTCCCCCTGCGGATCGCCGCGGAGCACGTAGGTGTCAGTGGCCCGGGCGCGACGCAGGTTCTCCGTCATCAGGGTGCCGTCCGGGTGCAACCACTCGCCGTACCGCAGACGGACGGTGGTGCCGGCCGGACCGCGCACTTTCAGTCGGACAATGCCGGCGAAGTTTTGCCCCAGGTTGAAGATCCACACGCCCGGTTTGGGCTGCGTCCTGCCCACGGGTTGCAATTCCTGCGTCACACGCACGGGCATTCCCGGGAAGGATTCCAACCGTGCCGGCCGACGGAAGCCGAGGTCCACGGGACGACCCTGAATTTCGGGGCCGCGGCCCGGCTCGGCTGGATTCTGGAATTCGTAGAACGTGGCGGGGACCGAGCCGTTTTCTTCGGCCGGGATCGCGGGTTCCCACGAGCCGTCGTCGAATCCGGGCTCGGCCCAGCCGGGTTGTTCCCGGCGGGCATCGTAGTGCTCGCCCATCAAGAGATCCGCTTCGCGAATGGGCCCCTCGCCGGTGACTTTCCAGTCGCGTCCTTCGGTGACGATGATTTCGCGGGAACCGTCCCTGTACTCCACCTCCAGTTGTCCCATCCAGGCGGGAGTTTTGCCGTAGGTATACCGGCCGATGCGCTCGGTGCCGATGCCTTCGAGCAATCCGAACCCGACATAGCCCGCGTACCAGCCGTCGGCCACCCAGGCGCCCCAGGCGTTCCGGCCGCGCCGCACCCACGAGGTCACGTCCCAGGTCCAGTAGTACGCGCGCTGTCGATAATCCGTCCAACCGGGCGCAAAGTACGCATCGCCCACCCGGCGGCCGTTCAGATACAGCTTGAAGATCCCCAGGGCCGTGGCGTAGAGAGTGGCCCGGCGCACCGGTTTGGTGAGGGTGAATTCGCGTCGGTATTGCCGTGCCGGCGGCAGGAACA
>JAOADM010000161.1 GCA_026417315.1 Limisphaera sp. | reverse complement strand
GTCAAAGGCAGCCCGGCCAACGTTTGCCGCGTCACCCGCCTCATCACCTGCAAACGCCTGCGCAGCGCCGGCAGACTCGAGGGGCTGCGATCTGGCAGGCGGGAGTAGCCAGCGCCACCCGAAAACCCACCGGGCATCCAGAACCGGGCGAAGGGATCCACACGAGTGTCCAATGGCACCGTAGGCCCGCGGTCCGGTCTCTTGAAGCAGATGGCCGCAGCCACGACTCGCGACGGAGCCTGAATTACGGGGTCGTCGGCACGGCTCGGGGACGTCTTTGGTCAGCCGGGCCGCACCGACGCCGGCCGTCCCGTGGGTGGGTTGCCCACCCTTCCTTCACCTGCACCGGGTGTTGGGACAGACTCAGGATGTGGAGGAACTCTGAAATGGACGAAGCTACCCAACAGAGAATGCGGTAGCTGCATGGATGACAGATCACCGGGCCGGGTGTAGGGTAGGGACGGGGTCGCAAAGCTCGAGGGGTCATGGGCAGAGTGTTCGAGCAGACGCGTCCGCCGGCGGTGGCGGGGCTGTTTTATCCGGACGAGGCGCGTGAACTCGGCCGGTGCGTGGAGGCATTTTTGCAAGAGGGTCGGCCGGCCCGGGCGACCGATCCCAAGGCCGTGATCGCGCCGCATGCTGGATACATTTACTCCGGACCGGTGGCCGGAACGGCCTTTCGACCGTGGGGGCAGCTCGGGCAGGCGGTGGAACGTGTGGTGTTGGTGGGCCCCTCGCATCATGTGTGGTTCGAAGGGCTGGCTCTGCCGAGCGCGACTTCCTTTCAGACGCCGCTGGGTCGGGTGCCGGTGGACAGTGATGCGGTGGCGCGAATCGCCGACCTGCCCCAGGTGCGCGTGTTCGATCCGGCCCACGCTGCCGAGCATTGTCTGGAGGTGGAACTGCCGTTCCTGCAGGTTTTGCTGGGCCGTTTTGCAATCGTGCCGTTGGTGGTGGGCGAAGCAACGGATGAGGAGGTGCGCGAGGTGCTGGACCGGCTCTGGGGCGGGCCGGAAACGCGCATCGTGATCAGCTCGGATCTCAGTCATTACCATCCTTATGAGACGGCCCGGCGGATCGACCGCATGACGGCGGGGGCCATCGAGGCGGGCCGGGCGGATCCGCTTACGGTTCAGCATGCGTGTGGGTTTCGGGCCATTCGCGGCCTGTTGCGTGCCGCGGCGGCCCGCGGGTTGGTGGCGGAGACGGCGGACCTGCGGAATTCAGGGGACACGGCCGGGCCCCGGGACCGGGTGGTCGGCTACGGGGCGTTTCTGTTCGAGTCGCGCCACTCGGCGGCGCCTGCACCCTCGAAGGAGGGGAAGGCAGATTCGCCCTAGGTTGTGAGCGGGGCGGATCGCTGGGCGGTCCGGGGGCTGGCTGTCGGAGTCTCGGGCGCGCCGTGGTCCCGGGCGGGAGCTCGGGTATGTGCTGCGCATGCGTCAGGCGGGGCTTGAGCAGCTTGCCAGGGCAGAGCCGGATTCCCGGGCCGCGGAACCGCAACCGCAGAAGGCGCACTCTCTGAAGATTGCTTTCTCTCCGAATCGGTGGCGCACCTCGAGGAACCGCCGGAGCGGTCAAGATTTCACTGTAGATTCCGCCGGCCCGTGAGCGCCCCGGAGCAGGCACGTTTCACTGCCGGCTTACCGGTCGGTCGGACGGATTCAGCACTGCCTCTCGTGGTACGGTCCACACGTGATTCCCGATCCGCACGCGAGGATCGCCAAAGCCATGGAAGATCCGGATGCGTCGGGAGGTGGCGAGCGGGCGATCGTCGAGGCTGCGCAGCGTGAAAAATGGCGGTGCGGCGTATTCCAGGCCATTCCAGCACAGTGCGTGAAAGGCGACGAAACGGTCCGAGTCCACCACGAATCCGCCCGGCGGCAGGAGGACGGAGCCGAAGCGGGGACTGTGCCATGCGAATTGTCGCGAGCCGCGGTTCACCACCACGGTGACAGCCGAAGAGCCGTGTCCAAACACAACCTGTTCCACGCCGCGATCGGATGTCAGAAAAGCGTGCCGGCTCATGGGCAGGTCGGCCGTAAGGGCGTTCAGGGGAGAAAGCAGCTCGTGGGTGTTTTTCAGGAAGCGATCGAAGGGGTGCAGGCCCTCGGCCCACCCATGGTCGGCCCGGAGGAACAGGGCGGGGTCCGCGGCGTTCCGCGGGTCCCGTTCGTCCTCGGGGGCCCATTGCACGGCCGAGCGATCCAGGATCAGCCGACCCACACGGATGCGGCGTTCGTCATCGGCGCGCCCCCGCAGCCAGGCCCGGCGACCGTCTCCGGGCTGGTACAGTCCCATGCGAATGGACACGGTCGGGGGCAGTGCCTCCGGCAAACGGAGGCGGAACGGCCCTTGTTCGACTCGCCCCGTTTTCCATCGGGACGTGGCGGGGGCGGGATCGTGATCGTTTTGCAAAAGGATGCGGCCCTGATCATCGCAGAGATGGACGAAGACCCGCCAGTCCTCTTGCAGCGGCTTCTCCACGGTCCAGGCGTAGCGGATCTCGATTTCCCGCGGGCCGACGGAGGTGACGGCGACCACCTCGGGTTGGGCCGCCTCGACCTGCTCGCGTAGCCAGTAAAGACCCGGCGGCACCTGGTGGTAATGCAGCGGGCGGCCCAAGACGAGGTGATGAAGCACGTAATCCGCGGCGCGTCCGGGATCGAAGCCGTACTTCCCGTACACCTGAATGCACGGCCGGTACACCAGCTCGAACAACGGAACGGGCACGGCCTCGAGCTCCGGCACCAGATTGCGGTTGTGGAAGAAGGTGCCGCTAACGCCGGCCAGGCCTTCGAAGAAGTCTGCATGCGGGATGCCCCATTCCCGGCCACATTCACTCCCGAAAATACCGAACAGCGAGCGGGCGTAATCGCACAGGGCCTGCTTCCAGCGCATGTCGTCGCCACGGCGCAAAGGATGGCGGGGATCGTAACACTCGTAGAGGCCGGCGGCGAAGGTGGTGTCGATGAAATAGGCGTTCGCGCCGGAAAGGGCTTTGACGGCGGGCAGATTCTGGGGACGCCTGGCCAGGTCGAGGGCGCTGCGGGAACAAACGATGTAAGCCCGGCCGCCGGCCCAGACCCCGCCGCGGGTGGGGGAACCGTCCGGGTTCTTGTTGAGGAGGGCCTCATCCCAAGAGGGCGCATCCCGGTACATGTCCTGGTAGTTGTCGTGAAGGGCGAGCACGTAGCCCAGCGCCAGGATCCGCCGGCATGCCTCACGGAACGCGCCTTCGCCACCGCATTCCGGGGCCGGTGGGAGAATGTCGGGATGTTGATTGTCGTAGCCGCGGTGGATCCAGCCGCCGAGGGTGAAAAGCACGCGATCCAGTTGAAGGTCGTGTTTCAGGTGTTCCGCCACCCGGGCCGCTTCGGCGAAGGTCCAGTTCACGCGGACGTGTTGTTCCGCGGTGCTTTCCTCGTTCATCCGACGGTCCAACAGGCTCCAGAGCTTGACGTTGGATGCCCCGAAGAGCTTCTGGCGGTCGGGATGTTGGCGGAGTTTCTCGGACCATGGCACCCACCAGCCTGCCTGGCGGGCGAACGATTGATAGGTCCGCGCAATCTGCACGTAATCGCCGCGTCCGGCACAGACCCAGCGGATCCGCCGGGCGGTCGGGCCGCATTCGAGTGTGGCGGTAAGGCGCGCATGGGGCCGGGCGACGTCCGGGCCCGAAAGAATCCGCTGCAGTTCGACGCAGGTGTAGGGATCCTCCCACGACCAAAAGCTGGCCACTCCGGCGCGCACAAGGCCGAGCATGGCCATGTGGCAGCCTTCGTAGGCATAGGTGTCGAAGCGGTGCCGAAAGGCCCGGGTTCCTCGGGCCGGGACCAGAATCCCCTCCCGCACGGGCACCACGGCACAGGCATCTTCCGAGTCGCGACCCACCTCGAGGCCATCAAAAAGGTGCAGCGATTCGACCTGCAACGCGGCGTCCGCATCCCACACGAATTCGAATCCCGGGAGGTCCGGCAACGGTTGGATGCGGATGCGGAGCAGGGCCCGGGGTTGTTTGGGCGCGGGGTGAAACACCGCAAGCAGGCCGCGCGCGTCCGGTTGCACTTCGCACCGCTGCAAGGTCGCCCGCTGGAGGCCGCCCGGGCCACGCAAATGCACCAGACCCAAACGCGATTGCCCGGGATCGGATCCCCAGCCGACTCCGCTTTCCCAATGCACCAGGGCCCAGGCGCCCGTTTGCGGATCCAGCACGAATCGCACGGGACCATGCTCAAGCACTGCGGGGCCGGCGGTCAGATCGGTGACCAATGTGCAGGCGGCCCAGACAAGAGCAAGAATCGGACGGTTTCGGCGATGAGATTGGCGCGCGGGCATGGGCACCTCGCTGCACCCCAGCTTGGGCCCCGGCCCATGGCCTCGCAAGTACGCGTTTCTGAGCCGACCTTGCGTGGCTGCAGGGCTGTAAGCCTGTCACGTCTGCTTTGCTCCAGGGGGTTCTGCCCGGGACTGCCGAGCAAGCGGCCGAGCGACCAGCGAAGGGCTCCCGAGAAAGGCGGCGCGATTGCGTCCCGGTGAGGCCACGGAGCTCCCTCGTAATGGGCGCGGGGACGGGTGGCACTGGTCCCGGTCAACCTCCGGCGACTCAGAACCACACCAGGGCGAGAATGACCGCGCCGAGCACAATTCTGTACCAGCCGAACAGTTCGAAGGTGTGGCGCTGGACGTAAGTCAGACACCACTTCACTGCGATGAACGACACAACGGCCGAGACGACCGTGGCCAGCAGGATCTCAGGCCACGGTTCGAGGGAACCCTGCGTCGGGGGAGTGTGCAATGCCTTGAGGATCTTCAACGCGCCGGCGGCCAAGATCGTGGGAATGCCGACGAGGAAAGAGAACTCGGTGGCCTGGGGTCGGCCGGTGCCAAGCAACAGAGCCAGGAGAATCGTGGCGCCGGATCGGGACGTGCCCGGGAACACCGCCGCGATCAACTGCCCCAGGCCGACGGCCACCGCGACGGGCCAGGTGATCTCGCCGCGGGGAGGGTGCCGGCGCAGTCGGGCTTCGACCGCCAGGAAGGCGATGCCGCCGGCCACGAGGGCCACCGCGACCGGCACGGGACTTTCGGGGAGCTGGAACTGCAACGCCTCCAGCACCACGCCACCGACGCCCGTGAGGACAAAGGCCGTCAACAACTTCAATCCGTAATCGCGACCGCGGCGATCGCTCCACGGGCGGGTCAGCTGTCGCAGACGCTCCGGGAACAGGGGCAACACGGCCAGCACGGCGCCGCACTGGATGACCACGTTGAAGAGGTCACTGCGGTGCCCCACCCCGCCGAGCTGCTCGACCAGCAACAGATGGCCGGTGGAAGAAACGGGAATGAACTCGGTGAGCCCTTCGACGAAGCCCAGCAGAAGGGCAGCCAACCATTCGTTCATGGGAAGTCCCGGGCGCCCGGACAGAAAGGAGCAGAGCCGCTGCGGCGCAACCCCTCTAACTTTCTTTGTTCTTGCGGAACGGCAGGAAGGATCGCCCCTCCTCCTGGCGTTGGCGCACCTTCAACTGGCCCAGGATGGCGTGCAATCCGATGTAAATCTTGTGCCACTGATTCTCGATACTGCGCAGGGCGGCTTCGTTCATTTCGCTCAAGTATCGCAGCGAAGGTGCCAGATTCAACACATTGTGGACCTCTTCCTTGCTGGGCGAGGCGACCTCCACCGAGGCCAGGATCAGTTCCAGCTCCTGCACGATGATGGTCTTGACCTCCAGGAACTGCGCTTCGTCCTCGGGACCGAATTTCTTTTCGCGGGCCAGGTTGACGAAGTGATTGAACTGTTTCCAGCACTCGCAGTAGTTCTCCATTTCCTGGATGAGCTGGTCCAACTGTTTGCTTGCCATAAAGCCTCCTTGCGTTCAGGACGCAGAATTGAAGGGGGTTTGCGGGAACACGAAAATGATGGCTCCGCCGCGCAGTTCGCGCGCGGCAATTTTGAGCCCCTGATAACGCACGACCAAATCGGTCACACTGAGCCCCGCGGTGCGGGCTTCCCGGAAGGTGGTCAGGACATGCAGTCCCAGTTCCCGCACCAGGGAGACGGGATAATCGGACGGCAACGTGGAAGCCAGGAGGTGACCGTTTCGGTCGACGGTGAAACTGCCGGCGGGCAGAGGCCGCAACGCACTGACGGTTTTGCGGAACCATTTCATGGATGCAACAGTGCCGCGGCTTTCCGGAGTTGCTCGGCCACCCGCCCCGGCGGCTGCCGTCCCAACCACCCCATCAGCAGGCCGCCTTCTCCCACCGGCGCCAGGCCCACGTGTTGTTGCCAACTGGAGACTTCAATGTCCTGCAGCGGGCCCACGGCCAGCCGTTCCCCCATGTGTTGAAACCGGTCCAGGGTGCGGCGCGCCCACTGGAGGGCGACCTCCGGGGTCTCGGCCCCGCGGCTCTCCGCCGGCGAACCTTCGGCGCGGCCAAAGTGAAGGACACAATCGACTCCTTCCATGGCGGCGATCTGTTCCATGGGCGAGGGAGGCGTCACCCGCTCCGGTTCCACCACCGCCGGTGCAGCGGCGTCGGACTCGTCCATGGCCTGCGCCGTTTCCAACAGCAGCGCGTTGTAGGACTTGAAAATGCGCCGGGGCCGGTCCGGTTCGGGCGGCAACTGTTCGAAGGTGCCGCTCTTCCAGCTCAAAATTCGGGCAAAGGCCTCCTCGCCGACCAACCCCTCGGTTTCGGCGTCCACCAGTTCCCCGCCCAGGATCCAAATCCGGCCGGTCAGCGGGCCGTGGGTAATCCGGAGAAGGGTCGAGTTTTGGGACAGGCACTCCAGCTGAATGATGTCCACCAGGCTCTTGCTTTGCACGCCCCGGAAACCGCCTTCGGCCTCGCGACTGAGCAGGGACTCGAGACAGTCCAGAAACAGCTGCACTTCCTGTTCGTTGCCCGGTTTTTGCCAGTACAAATCCACGCCGAGGGCGTACACCCGGGACCGCAGTTGTTCATCGGTCAGCGCAGTCAGGACGACAGTGCGGAGCTGGGGATATTTGCGCCGGACAACCGCCAGGACCTGGAGCCCGTCCATCCGGGGCATCTTCAGGTCGCAAATGAACAGGTGAAAAGGCTCCTCTTCCAACAGAGCCAGGGCTTTCAATCCGCTGTTCGCCAGCCGGATTTCCGGCTGGCTGGGCAGACGAGTGAGCAACTCCCGGTACAGTTCCAGAAGGTCCGGATCATCGTCTGCCAACAGGATTTTGGGCCGTGACGGCATGGTTCGGGCTGCGTTGTCTCCTGCCTATCGGTTGTCGATGCTCAAAACAAGTTTGTATTGCATGGCCGAACGCCGGGCCTGTGCCCGGCATTGCCCCCACAGGTCTGCGGCAGTCGTCCGGACACCCCGGGGTTGTCCGGATCGCTGCCATCCAGGCTGCCGGATCCGGAACCGCCCCTTGACCCTGGCAAAGGTCCACCCGGCCGGTCCGGAGCAATCCCCGTTCCGCATGAGCGGCTCCGGCCGGGCCCGGGGCGGTTTAGGGTCCACCGCCCGGCAACTCATGCCGGCCAAGTCCCCGTTGCATGGGGCGATTCTGCATCGGCAGGCCACGACCCGGCTTTAGGATTTCTCACGCCCGAGTCCGACTGAGACCAACAGCAGGTCGCTCGAACTCGCAAAAAAGCTCGGAGCCACCGCAACCCACACGGGGCGAGCTTCTGAAGGCGCGCCCCCAAAGAAGAACCTTCGGATGTCCTTGTCGCACGGATTTTGACACTCCGACCGAAGACACAGTCTCAAGAGTGGACAGGAAGCCGTCCAACGGAAGACCGGCGCCCGCACCGGCTTGAAGCTGAAGTTGAGTCTTGGAGAGGTGGAAACGGTTTGGGGTTTTTCCGGACGCGGTACAGCGCCAGTTGGAATGCCGGAATTCGGCCGAGGACGGGTCGGCATCCACCCACCGGCTTTGGCATGTAGTGTGCTCCGTGAAGTCGGGCGTGCAGTCGTTTCTGTCCGGGGTCGCCACGCTCTTGGGCAGTTGCCCGGCGACCGCGTGGGCTCTGGGGAGGGCGGAGGTGGGGAGGTCGGTGGCGTGTGCACTGCCGTGTTATGAACAACGGTCAAAAACTGAGCTTGAAAAGCTGGTGGAAGGCGGCTCTCCGGTGGTTCCAAGACGATCCGGCCACCCGAGAGCCGACCGTGAATGGCGCGGCGTCGGCCGCGGGACCCCAGCGCCAAGCCGCTTCATCCCAGCAGCCAACACCGCCCGGACCGGTGGTGCGGTCTCAGGCCGCTCCGGTCCCGTCCTCCCGCAGCCAAGTGGCCGGACCGGAAAGTCACCCTCCGGCATCCGGGTCCGGATCCAGGGCGACGCTCTCTTCGACTCGCCCCTCCGGCGAGAGGGTGTTCCTCCCCCTGCAGCCCGTGTTGAGGCTGCTGCCCGAGAGTCTCAAGGCCCGGATTCGCCATCCTGTACCGCAAGACCTGGAAATCAGTTTGCCACTGGAGCCACTGCTGCCGCAGTTGCAGACCGGATTGGTGCGAGTGCCATTTGGCGAGTTGCGCCTGGCCGCGCCCGGGGTTTTCTCCGGTGGGCCGGATTGCGACTCGACCCTGGTGCCCCTGCCCCTGGACGAACTGGTGCGGCGGATCGGCCCGGATCGGCTGCCGCGCAGAACACCCCAAAAGGTTTTGACGGTCCCGGAAGATGTGGCCAGCCCGTTCGAGCAGGGGCGAGTCGGGTTCCGAGCCGCAGGCGCAGACCCGGCGTCCGAGGCTTCCGCCACCGGACCAGTCTCGACCGGGGCTCCGTCACTGCGCGTGGTTCCCGCACAACAACTCCGCGAGGTGACCCCGCCTCCAAACGGCGACACGACGGTCACACGCCGGATGCCAACGAGCCCAGCGGGGGCACCGTCTCGGGGCGTGGCTCCCGGCGCCCCCGCGGGCCCCTCGGCCCCCGCTCCGGCGGGGGCGGGACCCATGTCTCCTTTGACTCC
>JAOADM010000015.1 GCA_026417315.1 Limisphaera sp. | reverse complement strand
CTCGACCGCCTCGTCCACCGTGCGCACGGTGTGTCCCACCTTCAGCCCCAGGTCCCACAACGGATACAACACCCCATCCACCAGACGGCTCAGGAGGGAGGAGGGCTGACCACCCTGGCTGACTTCGCCATCGTGCAGGAACATGAAGTCCAGGTCACTGTACGGGTTCAGCTCCCCCCGACCGTACCCACCCACCGCCACGAGGGTGACCGGCGGCTGCGGGGCCGGGCCCGAGCCGGCGGTCTGCTGCAAGGCCGCGTCCCACAAATGCCGCAGCAACACGTCATAAAGCGTCGCGCGCCCCTGACAGACCTCCCGGCCGCCGCCGCCCCGACGGTGCCACATCCGCAGCCGCTGCGATTGCCGCCGCAAAAAAGCGCGGAAACGCTCCAGCTCCTGCGACACGGTTCGCCCGTGCGGCAGCCGGAGCCGCACGGCTGCCTCCGCTTCGATCTGTTCCAACCAGTCTTCCATTCAGTCTCGGCCGCTTTGCTCGACCGAGCGGGACAGAGAGGCTACAGGTTCCCGCCTCCTTCCCGCTCCGTTCGGGGCATCTGCACCGGCACTTTGAAGGCAAACGCCTCCGCTGGCAAGCGACCCGGGCAGCCCCGGTTTGCTCCGTTGATCTTCGCCAGTTGTCGGTTGGAACCCGGGCAGGTCGAGTTTTGGGGACGAGTGGGAGTTTGGACCTCCTCCCGTCCGATCAAGGCTTCGGCTCGGCTGACAGCCCTTTGCGCCGCAAGGGCCGATCGGCCACCTCCGGATCCCAACCGCGGTGCTGCCGTACGAAGCCGCAGTGAACCCCCTTCGATGTTCTCGCCCCGACGCACGTGCCCCTTGTGCCGGCGGGAGACTCGTGGCCTCGGCCGGGGCGCAAGCCGGCCGGGCTTTGACCCCAACGCGCCCCGCCGCCACGGTTGCCAGCAGGGAACCGACCCGGGCTTGAATGCCCATGGACCGCTGAGGGCGCCGGCACACCGCTTTCCAGATTCCTCCCCCACGACCCGCCGCACCGGGCGCATGAGCCCATGCAATCCTCCCCGGTCGGGATCCGTCCGCGGGCGTGCCGCCCGGACCAAGTGCCGGCGGCCCGACAGCCAGGACTGCTGGAGAGATTACTTCTCCGGCATTCGTTCCACGCCCTCATCGCCGTCACTCGAGAAGCCCTGGGAATCCAGGGCCGGAGCACCGAGGAGCCGGAGACGGAAACTCCCGAGCCCACGAACAGGAGGCGCCCTGGCAGCGCGTCGAAAAGGCTGCCCCTCCCAAAAACCCCGGTGCACACCCTCCGATTTGCGCAGACCGTTTCCCGAAGAAACCTCTTTCCCACCAGATTGAGAGAAACTCTGAGGCTCTCGAAAAACTGCTGTTTCCCGACGGAGAGGAGCGTGATGACCCCTTTTCGATCGCCAGCACAGTGACCGAGCGCTCTTTCAAGCTCCGTTGCGCCACTCTGCAACGCCGCGTTCGCCGGCCCCGCGTTCGCCGGCCGCGTGAGACGCCCAACCTCCGGATCTCAACCGGACCACGTAGCCGCGGCCGCAAGGCGGCGGACCAAAGATCTCCACCGCCCCATGTAGCCACCGCCGTAAGGCGGCGGACGCGGCAGCCGTAAGCAACTTTCCTGAACCACAACCACCACTCTCACTTGGGTCCACCGTGCGTGGATCTCCCGCGGCACCCGATGTTTCATAGCCGCCGCGGGCACGCGGCGGACAGGCCGCAAAGAAACTCCCCCTGGCTCTCCTCGGGCCACAGACTCGGCGCATGGTAGCCGCCGCCGTCAGGCGGCGGGCCAGAAATCCAAAAAAGGGCCCCACCCCGCCGAGCAGCCACCGCGATCACGCACTCGGGTAGCCGCGGCCGTCAGGCCGCGGACTACCGAACCGAAAACAAACTGATTCGCCGCCGCCCTCAGCCAGCGGCCCCCGGACCTCCAGACGGATTCCCTCTCATCCACCAAAGCCTCCGCGCATGACCGGATGGACCCTTCGGATCATGAGTTCATCCACCGCCGCACCCAGTATGGGGTAGCCGCCGACGTAAGTCGGCGGATGCCACCGAATCGCCACCAAATAGCTACCGACGGGAATCGCAGGCTGACTTCCGAACTCCGCCGTCTTCCCGCGGGCGGCCACCTTCGGTTGCCACGCCCGGGCCCGATGGCCCCCGCACAGCCGGACCACCAAAGAGCGACCCCCTGCCCGCCGTCCCTCGAAGGTTTCAAGCCCTTCCCGCTCGTTCCGATCACGATCCTTTTCTGCGTATTCTGCATGCTCTGTGGGCCGATCCGTGGCCACCGACCCAAGTCGGCGGGACCGCACCCAGGCCGCTTCGTGCCCGCTTTGTCGATTCGTCTGTCAATCCCCTTCTGTATGCTGTGCGTGTTCTGTGGGCTCTCAAACTCTGTAGCCGCCGACGTAAGTCGGCGGATCCAAGCCGGGCCGGCACCGACGCAAGTCGGTCAATCACCTTCCATCTGCGTTTTCCGCGTGCTCTGTGGGCACTCCACTCCGTAGCCGCCCGCGGCAGCCGGCGGACCCTTCCATGATCCGCCGCGTCGCCACGGCGGCTGGCCGATGACTTCTGCGTGGTCTGCAGGCTCTCCCCTCTGCCGGTCTTTGGGTGGCGCGGGGTTCCAGCCTGCCGGATCGCGGATCTCTGGTCTGCGAGGCACCGGAGTTGGATGAGGGCCGCAAGTTCAGGAGCGCTATGGAGCTTGCCCGGGGTGTGTCTGGGTCTGGCTTCCTTGGTACCCTTGTCCGGAGCAGTGTCAAGGGGCCATCGAAGTGGCCTTCCCGCCCGCGGGCGGGAAGGCCGGGGGGCCGACCCGTTCGCGCAAACCTGGCGGAGTCCTTGACGCCACCCAGTCGCAGCTGGAACCGTCGGTGCCCGTGTTCCCAGCTCGAACCGTTCCCAGAGCGGCCCCACCGGGCCAGCTCGCATCGGCAAGAAGGAGTGGAAACACCATGAACACCCTCTCCGCAGGTCTCGACCTTTGCCCGGGAAAACCCGCAGCTCCCCTGGGCCGGTTGCCTCTACGACCTGCCCAACGCCCCGGCCAGCCATCGCCGCCTGGTCCAGTGGCTCAGCGGCGACCCCGCCGCGCACGTCCTCTGCGAGGCACCCGGCGGCTGGGAACGGGCCCTGCGGGCCGCCGTCCACCAGCCCGGCATGCGCGTCACCGTGCTCAACCCCGCCCGGGTGCGCCACTCCGTCCGGGCCGGGGCCCCCGCCCAAGACCGGCCCCTTGGAGGCCGCTCGGTTAACCGGTCTCCCGCTTCTTTCCCGCCGACGCGGCCCATGGGACGGCCGGGACCGCATCGGTGGCGGGCCGGGTTCCGGTGGGACGCGCGCTCTCCGCGGCAGCCCTGGTAGTGGCGCGGGCCCACCGCCGGATGCGCACCTAGTATCCGTCGCCGTGTGTAGCAGCCAAACCCTCCAAGGCGGCCTGACTGCGGCGATGCGCACACTGCTCATCCTCCTGAAGCACCGGCTCAATGACCGCAGGCTCGCTCCGGCTCGAGCAGTCCCGTTGCTCTGAACCGTCCAACCGACTCGCCGGTCACACCAAAAACGCCGTATACGGCCCTGTGCAGCAGGCCGGCTGGCACACAGACTTTGTCCCAGCCTGGGGCTTTCCGACGTTCCTTCTCACCGGCTCCGGACAAAAGCCGTCTCCTTGCGTTTGGCCGAACGACGTTCCCACGCCATACACACACCGAACCCACATCACAGGCCGACACCACATCCCGCTGCAACACATCCAGTCCAGAGTGAGGCAGAGCCGTTCGAGATCGTCCCAACACACTCGCCACGTGCAAATGAGAGATATGCTGCCCCAATTGCCAGCCACAGCCACGTGGGGACGGATCGCAATGGTCTGGCTCTACCCGTCCGGCCATGCATGAAACCCACCACCCCTTTCTCACGGACCGCGCGAGGAACTCCCTGAAACGCATGGCAGGCGCGGAACAACACAACCCAATACAAAGGATCGCAGCCATTTGGCGACACTCGCGTGCGTCTACGTCATCGACTCCGATCAACAGCCCGGCCAAGAAAAGGCCGACGCACACCAGGATCGCAGTCCACGTTATGCTCTTCGTCGGCTTGTGGTCTTCCTATTTACCCTAGGCTCACACTTCGTCCAGGACGTTGCTTTGGGAATCCCAGAGGCCCATCAACGAGAGACCCGTCACACCCCCAGGCTCCTGCCAGCCAGGCGGAGTCCACGGATCGATCTGGCGCGTCCACGCAAGGACCGCGCCACGTTTGACATCACGCGTCGCGGAACCGATGACGTAAACACCCGCCCTCGTCACGGCTGGGATGATGTCGAGTCACGCCTCGGCGTTTGCTGCAATACTTCCGGTGGCATTACCTGAGACATTCAGTTCGACGCCGAGCCCGACTGGTCCACCACCAACAACTGACATCCCACCATTCGGCCCACGGTCCTCGTCGAGCAGATAACCCTTGCCACCACCAGACATTTCACCAGAACACCACGTGACGGTCGTATTTGCGTGCGTTTGTTGTTGAGCCAGCGAGACGATCGCATCACTTCCATAATACACCCCGATCGGGTCACCTCACGGTATATCGACAGTGGCGGCAACTTGCCTCCGGAACCTTTCCCCACCCCCACTTCCACTCCGGCCTCAATGCTTGCGGTAGAGCAACCATCGCACTTCTCGACAACGCCTGAAGCATCCCATGCACGATGGATTCCCATGGCAATATTTGCAGAACATCTCCATCTCATTGTCCCTAACTTGCAGCCTCGATGTTGGCCGAGAATATCGATATGCTTCCTCGGAACACGCGTAACGAAAGCGTAACGATTCACATCCCCTCGGCCCTCGCCGACAGGATCTTTGGTTAACCCATGGACAACGGTGCAAGGGTAACCACGGAATTCATACTGCACTACGTCACTCGTAGAACAAGTGTGCTTGGTCGAGGACCGAAGTGGGTTCTCCTTGGCCATGAGACCGGTGGCGCGAATCGACTCGCCACACGGACCTTATTCGTAACGGCCGCTCTCGGTGCCGGCGGCCGCGGACAACAACCGCCAGACGTTCCCGTTGCCGTCGTAGGTCACAAAATGCGTTTCCGAGGCGGGACCGCTGTTCAGCCGCACCCAGAGCAAGCCGCCCACGCCACCGGCACCGTCCAGCGTCTCGCTCAGATCCAGGCCCCACACGTAGCTGCGCACCACGGCATGGTTCGTCGCATTCAACTCTGCGATGTGCCGGCCGAACCAGACCGGATCGCTCACGAATTTGAGATCTTCCGTCACCACCCAGACCCCGTTGCTCAGCGCGTAGCTCGTCTGCCTCGTGCGCCGGCCCAGCGCATCGTGCGCCCAGTCCACCCGACGCCAACTGGCCCGATCGCTCGTCCCGTAGCTCATCACCCGCACCAGCCGGTTCTCCGCGTCCCAACGGTACATCCACCGCTCCATCCGAAGAAGTTTCCGGTTCCGGCCGTGGACCAAACGCGGCGCATTTCAGGTTTTTGAAACCTCCGGAAAGCGCGGCGGAATGTCGGGCGTCATCGGCACGGGAAGGCTGAGGGAAAGCGGCGTTTCCTCCGGCACACGGATCCCGGGTTCGATTGAAACGCGGCCAGCTCACGGGTCCAGGACTCTGCGCCATGAAGTCCGACCGCACCTTCGATTGTACCCGGTCCGGATTGCCCCGCATCGCCCCCCCCACCTCAGCCCCACCCACACCTTGTCGGCTCGCTCCCAAGCTTTGCCGGTGGCTGCCCAGCCGCGCCCCGGCGAGGCGCGGGTTTCCGGGCCTCGACCAGGCTCCAGACCGCAGAACACGCAAATCCCGGTTTGGGCCGGCGAGAGTATGCAGGTTTTTCAAGCCCACGGAGCACACAGAACACAGTGAAGCGGTCCTCGCCAAGTCACACGAAAGCCAGCAAATCCCCAACTCATCCTGTAAAGCGTCCCGAAGCCGGAGCGCCCGGCTTCCGGCTCATCATGGGTTTTCTGAGTAACCTGTGTGTTTTATGAGCTGCCGCGAAAGAGGGTCTGTGGACTCAAGTTGCGAGGACGCTGTGGACCGCGCCTGCCATGTCGAGCAGCGCCTCCCGGTGCCTCAGCGCCGGGTCCCTGGACTGGGGTTCGACTTCAGGACCAGCGGCCTCCTGAGAGGACTTTCCTCACGTGCCACAGAATCCCCAAAATCCGCACAAATCATACTGCGGGGTCCGCATGCCCCCGAGGCACTGTGGGACGCGCATTGGCCCCGCTCCCAGATCGGAACGCAACTCCTGCCCTATCGATCTCGGGATCCGCCGGCTCCTCGGGCTCCGCGTGTGCGGCGTCTTCTTACCGGGTGTTCTTCGTGTTCTGTGGGCTTTTTCCTGTGACGGTTCTGCGGGCTCGGAGGCCCGCGATCCACCAGATTGGAATCTGCGGCCCGAGACCGCGCCGTCCGCGCCCCGCACGTCGCGCCGCGATTCGATTTGCGTCCGCGGCTTGCTTTTCGCCGGCCGGCTTGGAGTTCTCTTCCTGGTCCGCGAGCCTGGGGCTCTGGGTCTTTTGAGTGCTCCGAGGGCTGTTCCTCCGCAGCGCGGGCCGATACCCTCTCCGAGTGCGGTCCATGCGGCGTTGGATGGTGCGCAAGCGATGCTCCACCGGTTCCGGGCATCGAACCCCCGTGTGAGGCTCGGTCGCACTTTGCCCGAACGCGGGAGGCTCAACTACCGCACCTTGGAAGCCAGCGGCCCCCGGTTGTGGTCGGCCCGGAGCCCGGCTCTTGCCACCTGCCGGGAGGCCGCCGGTCCCCGCCATGGCAGCAGGGCCAACGTTGCTCCCGGGGCTGCCTTGGAGCGACGGAAAACCTTTTGACTCCGGTTGGTTGTCAGTTATGCTGGCCGCTCTGGATTTAGAAGCGAGGGAAGTCTTATGGCCAAACTGACGGTTCGCGATCTGAATGTCCGCGGCAAACGCGTGTTTGTCCGGGTGGATTACAATGTCCCGCTGGAGGAGCGGGACGGGCAAATGGTCATTACGGACGACACGCGCATCCGTGAGACGCTGCCGACATTGCGCTTGCTGGTGGAGCAGGGGGGGCGTTTGATCCTGGCCTCGCATCTGGGTCGACCCAAGGGCAAACGCGAACCGTCGATGTCGCTGCGGCCGGTGGCGGCGCGGTTGGCCGATTTGCTCGGTCGGCCGGTGGCTTTTGTGGATGATTGCATCGGGCCCAAGGTGGAACAAACCGCGGCAGCTCTGAAGGATGGGGACATCCTGCTGCTCGAGAACGTCCGATTCTATCCAGAGGAGGAGCAGAACGACCCCGCGTTTGCCGAAAAGCTGGCGGCTCTGGCCGAGGTGTACGTCAACGACGCTTTCGGATCGGCCCATCGCGCTCACGCCTCCACCGAAGGGGTGGCCCGGGTCATCGCTCGGCGCGGCGGCCCTTGCGCCGCGGGTTTGCTCATGGAACGCGAGCTCAAGTTTTTGGGCGAGGAACTCGAGAACCCGGCCCGCCCCTTCGTGGTGATCCTCGGGGGCGCCAAAGTGTCCGACAAAATCAAGGTGATCGACCGCTTGCTGGAGAAGGCCGATACCCTCCTCATCGGCGGTGCGATGGCGTACACCTTCCGGTTGGCGCAGGGCTACCAAACCGGCAAATCGCTGGTGGAACCGGACAAGGTGGACGTGGCGCGGGCCGCCCTGGACAAGGCTGCGGCGCGGAAGGTCCAGTTCCTGCTCCCGGTGGATGATGTGGTGGCCACGCCCGTCGAAACCGGTCAGGTGGACAAGAAGGGTCGGCCGGTCATTGCCTACCAAAACCCGAGGGTGAACACCGACCCCAACTGTCCGCCGGACGCCGCCGGACTCGACATCGGGCCCGCCACTGTCAAGGCTTACAGCGACGTCATCGCCCGGGCCCGCACCATTCTTTGGAACGGGCCCATGGGCTTGTTCGAGAATCCGCAGTTTGCCGCCGGCACCAACGCCATCGCCCACGCCGTGGCCCAGGCCACGCAAACCCGGGGTGCGCTCAGCATCATTGGCGGGGGCGACAGCGTCAAAGCCGTCAACAAGGCCGGTCTGGCCTCCCAGGTCACCTTCATGAGCACGGGCGGCGGCGCCAGCCTGGAGTTCCTCGAAGGCCGTGAACTGCCCGGCGTGGCCGCCCTGAGCGACAAGCCCTCCAGCGGCGGCTCGGGCTCGTAATCCGCAGCGGCAACGCAGGTTCACCCGCATCGAGCGGCATCCTGAAACGCCACGAGAGGGACAGGCAGGGGCAAACCGTCATGGAAAAGGAACGCAAGCTCATCATCGCCGGCAACTGGAAGATGAACAAGACCGTGGCCGAGGCCCTGGACCTCGTCCGCGGCCTGAAGCTCGAACTGGCGAATGTGAAGGAGGTGGACCTCGTGGTCTGCCCACCGTTCACCGCCCTGTGCGAGGTTTCCAAGGTGATTCTGGATTCCAACCTCCGGCTCGGTGCCCAAAACATGAACGAGCATCCCGGCGGCGCCTACACCGGGGAAATTGCTGCGTTCATGCTCAAGGAGTTTTCCGTGCGTTACGTGATTCTGGGACACTCCGAGCGGCGCACCTACTACGGCGAAACCGACGCCCTGGTGGCGCGCAAGGCCCAGGCCGCCCATGCCGCGGCCATCAAACCCATCATCTGCGTCGGCGAAACCCTGGAGGAACGCGAACAAGGGCGAACCGAGGCGGTGTTGGAACGCCAGGTGCGCGGCAGCCTGGCGGGCCTGACGAAGGAGCAAATGCTGGAAACCATCATCGCGTACGAACCGGTCTGGGCCATCGGCACCGGCCGCAATGCCACCCCGGAACAAGCCCAGGAGGCTCACGCATTCATCCGACGGCTGCTGGCAGAGCTCTACGACGAAGGGGTGGCGCGCCGGGTGCGCATCCAGTATGGTGGAAGCGTGAAACCGTCCAATGCACGCGAGCTGATGAGTTTGCCGGATGTGGACGGCGCACTGGTGGGAGGTGCATCGCTGGAAGTGCGCAGTTTCTCCGACATTGTCAAAAACTCCATCTGACGGATTGTTATGGGCTTCTTGATTGGCTTGCTGACCTTCATTCTGGTGCTCGACTGCCTGTTCCTGATCCTGTTGGTGCTCATCCAGCTGCCCAAGAAAGAGGCGGGAGCCGGCGTGGCCTTTGGCGGTGCCGCCACGGATGCCTTGTTCGGCGCGGGCACCGGCACCGTGTTGACCCGCATCACCAAGTATGCCGCCGCCACGTTTTTCGGGCTGGCGATTGTGTTGGGCCTGTTGCAGAGCGCCCATCATCGTCGGACGACCCGCGAGTTCGAGCGGCAGCTCCAGACCCAATCGCAACAGGCTCTCCCGGGTACGCCCAGCCTGCCGCCCGCTGGAACGCCGGCCGGGGTTCCCAGCGCAACGGTCCCCGGCGGGTCTCCCGGAGCGCCCGTAACGTCCGGCGCCTCCACTGCCCCATCGCCGAGCACCACAGGGACCAACGTCACCCAACCCTGAGGCGCGCCCCGTCCGCCGAAGCAGGCGCCGGGCCGTGCAGCCAAGTGGATACGGTGCCATCTGGTCCGGGGATCCCGACCCAAAACCATCGAGTTTTCGACTCTGACCGGCGATTCGCTGTGCGGCCGAGGGGCCGGGTTTGTCCTTCTCGGGCCCAAGCGCGGCGGAGAACAGTTCCCCGATTCTCCCGAGTGCGGGGGCTTTCCGGGCGTCTGTCGATGTTCCAGTGTTGCCGGCTGCGTCAGTGGCCGGGGCAAACGTCCGAGTGCGGGTGACCGCTTGAGCCGTGGCACCCGTCGCACGGTTGGCCGCCTCCTGGCTGCTTAAACGATCCGCGCAGCACCAGCGCTCAAGAAGTGCGCTGCATGCGTTGTGCGGTCCGGCCTGTCGGCGTGAGCCACCGGCTAAGGAGGTAGAGCAGGATGGGAAGGCAACGACCGCACCCGATCCGCAAGCTCAGGTGGCGTTCCCGGAATCAGTCGGCGCACCCGTACCGCGAGGGTCTGCCGCAATCCATCCTCTCCCCACCCGCGGCCCGTTCAATTGGACTCGGGGGCAATCCGCTTCAACCCCACTTCGTGCGCGATGTCCTCGAACTCTTCGCGACTGACGGTGTCGAGGGTTTTGCCCTTCGCGGCCAGTTTCTCGTTGATCTTGATGACCTTCTCGGTCATCGCCTCGTGGGTTTCCTGCGAACCGCCCGCCAGCACAAAGTTGGGACCGGTCGTCAGGCGGCGGTGACCGTCGTCATCCAGGCCCACCCCTAACAGGAGTGCCTTGTGTGGCTTTTTCGGCTTCGCCATGCCTCAGCTTCGATCGAAATTGCGGTTTTCGCAATCCTCAAAAAGCGGGCCGGAGCTTCGGGCGGGCGCTCCGGCCCGCGTGGAGGGTCTCAAGGCGCCGCGTCGCTCCCACCCTATTGGCGCGTCCGGTAGAACCGGCTGCTCTCGGCGGGGGTGACCAGCCACGGCGAGGTGGGGTTGCCCGGCACGTCGGTCCACGGACCGGTCACTGCCGGCGCGTGTTGCAGAGTGCCGCGCGTCCAGCGGAGCTCGATTTGATTGCCAACCTTCTGGACCGACAGGATGGCCGGTTCGGCCGGGGCAAACTGATAGGGTTTGGGAACCGTCGCATTGTAGCCATCGCGGCTCAGGTAGAAGTCGTCGAAGATGGCGCTGAAGCTGGCGCTGTTGCCCAACACCACCAGCTTGTCCATCACCGGCAGCATGCCGCCGAGCACCGGATCCACGTAGTAGGGATCCCGATCGCTCATGTAATCCTGGAACAGAAGCGTTCGCTCCGAGGCACCTTCCTTCTGGATGTACACGCTGAAGGTGTCGAAGTAACCATCGGCCTCCACGGCGTTGGTGACGTTGATCCACACGTTGTACACCACGCCCGGCTCCAACGGTTGCTGGGCAAAATCGGGGGGCGGACTGGCGTTCCCGCCGATCCATCCGTTGCGGGCGCCAATGTACCAGGCATTGGTGAAGAACCCCATGACGTCATTGGTGAAGGCCGTCAGATAGACCGCGGGCCCGAGATTAAAGAAGGCGTCGCCGTAATTGCGCATGCTCTTGTCGGTCAGCGCCACCACATTGGTGATCCCGGTCGCATTGGGCTCACCGGCAATGACGCGGAAGAAGAGCGTCCGGGCCTGCCCCGGCTGAACCGAAAGGTTCCGCAGATTCAGGAAACCGACGCTGTTGCCACTCGGGGTCCGCAGGGCCATGTGACCGTTGGTGGCAATGACCTGGCCGGAGTTGCCGGTGGCATCGTTCCAGTAGCCCTGCGGTCCCAGCGGGCCGGGCGCATACTGATCGAACGTATCCAAAACGTCCCAGCCACTGGCGACGTTCTCAACCACGGCGACCGAGGTCGTGGCGGAGAGGCTGTCGTTGCCCCGGCGGACGGTCAGCACAAGGGTCATCGGTTCGGTCAAGGTCAGTGATCGAGTGCCCGAGCCGGCGGTCGTCTCGGCAGTGACGTCCCCCAAGGGCGCGATCTCGATTTGCGTGGCATCCTTGCTGACTTCCCAGCGCAGGGTGGTCGTGCCCCCGCGAACCACGGCGGGCAAATCGGTGCGGAACCGCGTAATGACCAGCGGCAACAGGCGGGTTGGTGGATTCGTGATGTAGGTTTGTTGCAGAATCTGAATCTCCTCCGGGGTCAGGGCCCGATTCCATACGGCCACCTCGTCGATCATGCCGGCGAAGAATGCAGACGCCGAAGCGCGGCGGATCATGCCGATGGAAGTGGCCATCGCGGTCAGGGGCCGCACCGGTGTGATCTCGACCGGATCCAACACGCCGTCCACGTACAGTTGGGCTCGCATGATCCCGGGGGCGACCTGCCGCTGGACGTAGGCGATGTGGTGCCAGTTCCCGTCGAAAGCCCAGGCCACCGAGTGCCGGTGATCGCCGACGGTGCCGCCTCCGTCGCTGCGGATGTAGATGTCCACCGTGCCATCCGCGCCGGCGTTGTGCGTGCCGATGTTGAAGAGCGGGTTGTTGTTGGTGAGCGAGCCCTCGGAGAACACACGCCGATCCGTCTGAGGAAGCCCACTCACCCAAAGGGACACCGTGAAATTGGGATGGTTGTAGATCGGCAGGTCGTCGCCCGGGTTGTGGATGCGTTCCAAGCCCGTCGATGTGCCGTTGAACAAGAAGGCGTTGCCCCAACGACCGCCCACCACGTTGGTGGCGACCATGTTCACGGCCGTCATGTCGTAGCCGCTGACCAGGTCGGGAGTCTTGGTGCCCAACAACGTATCGAGCGGCCAGTAGGCAATGAGGGAGTTGGTGATGTTCGGCGGGGGCAGAACCGCCAGTTCCAATCGGGCCACGGCACTGGTGGCGATGCCGGCCGGGTTGGAGGCCACGACCTGGTAGTCACCGGCGTCCTCTGCAGTGAGGGCGGCGAACACCAGGGCCGGCTGGTTCTGTCCCTGCAACAGTTGACCGTTCTTGTACCACTGAAAGGTGATGGGATCGCTGCCTGTTGCTTGCGCGGTGAACGTCCAGGGCTCTCCCACGTAAAGGTTGGTTCCGAAGGGCGGGTTGACGCTCACGATAGGGGGCGCACCTGCCAGTAGATAATTGACGGCATTGAGAAAGAGGCGTTCTCCCTCGGGCAGCAGGTCATAGATGCCCGCACCATTCGCCGGCACTCCGCCGGCTTCGCGGCTGCCGGTCAGGAACACCAACCGTTTGGCTCCCAGAACCTCGGACCGGCCGTTCCCCGAGGTCAGACCCTGGGCAAATTCCGCGATGATCGTGCCATTGTTGGCAGGGTCGCCCGTGGTCCCGACCACGGCGATTTGGGCGCCCCCGGCAATGAGAGGGTTGTTGTTCACGGAAATGCCGTTCTGAAGGGCGGTGGCACCGGAGGTGGCGTTCGTGTGCGTCATTCGACGGGCATAGGGGTTCACCATGACACCGTTGGGATCCAACGCGATCCCCTGGAAGATCGGGTGGGAAGGAATCACGGCGCGCAAATAGACGTTGGAACTGGTGGTATCCACCATGGTCTCGCCCGTGGTCAGGCCCAGTCGCGACCCTCCGCCGGTGCCGCCGCGGATGATGTAACCGCCGAGGATCATCACCGGCTTGGTCAGACCGTTCCAAAAGGCCGTTTCGTTGGCCTGCTGGTAGTGGCCACTGGGAACGGAGCGGCTGATGATGATTAAATCGTTCGTCTCGAGGGCCGCGATGAAATCCGGATTCGCATCCGCACTGTCGATGGTAACCAAGCGGGTGACATTATGTCCGTTGGCCCGGAGCAACCGGGTGTAGCCGGCATCCGGGGCGTTGGTGAAACCTGCGTTCGCGGCACTGCCATCTGGTTGATCGTCAGCGGGGTGGAAACTCACGAAAGCAATGTTGGCCGCGGAGAGGGTCAGCGCAGGGCAGGCCACCAGCCAGGCAAGGTGCCGAATCGGGATTTTCATAGGTCGTCGGGATGTGTCTCGGGTTGTCGAACAAACCGGGTCCAACTACGCCCAAAGCCCCCAGATTGTCAAGGCGAAGGCGCGGGTCCGCGAAAGCGCAAGACCCTTCGCGGCAGCGGGACCCGTGCCCCGGCGCGGTAGAGGAGCGCGCGCGAGTTCCGAGCCCGGGTGGTCGCCACCGGGGATAATGAACGGGATATCTCGGCCGTGCTTTCCGGAGCCGGGGCTCTGCTCCGCTTCCGCGGCTTCGCCCCTGGCCGGCGCCTTCCCGAGCCCGGCCCAAGCCCTCGAAGGTGCCTTCCCAAGCCGATCCGGGGTCGTCTTGCAAGTCGAGACCGCTTGTCCGTCGAGGGGAGCCGACCCGAGAGCCCCGGGGCGATTCGTTCTTTCAAGGTGGCTCGAGAGGATGACTCGCGCATGGATGGGGCCCATGCGCTCGGAGCTCTTGCATCCACTGTTGACAGTTCGCGCACTCGGAAACCGCGGCCCGCAACGGCACAGGCGACGTGAGATGTGCAGCTCACCCTTGCCCCGTCCTTCGGAGGCGGGCCCGACCGGAGCGGGGACGCCTCCAACGGGAACGTTTCCGAAAGGCAGCCTCCGGCGATGGCGCTGCTGCGCAAAGCGAGACTTCGTCCATGGAATCGACCGCCGAGCGGCTGCGCATCACAGCCCGGCCCGGGTGCGGGAGCGAGCGGTCATCCTTCGAGGTCCAGTCGATTCCTCCTCGCTTCCACCGAGACAAAGCCGCGCGGAGGCGCTCGCAGGATCCGCTGGCCCGGCCCATGGTGGCCCGTGAAGGGTGGGCCGGTACTGGTGAATACGGGTCTCTTCCCTCGGGTCGGCTCCAGCTGAGTTGCTTCGTCGGGGTGAACGACCATGCGACAGGGCGTTGCGCCGGGATCATCACGTCGGTAGGTGGGAAAGCGCGTTCCGCGCGGCTCGGGTGCGGGACTTCCCGCCCGGCCGATTCAACGGCTCCGGCGGGGTTGTCGAGCTTCGAGGAATTTCTCCACGTACTTCCCGAGCAGGTCGGCTTCCAGATTGACGGCATCGCCCACGCGGCGCTGGCGCAGATTGGTCACTTCGTAAGTGTGCGGGATGATCCAGATCCGGAAACCGTCCCGTTCCACGCCTGCCACCGTCAAACTGATGCCGTCCACGGCGACCGAGCCTTTGAAGACGATGTAACGCATCACTTCCGGGGGCGCTGCGATGTCGAGGACGTGATCGTGGCCGGCCCGTTCCCACCGGGTGATGCGGCCAAGGCCGTCGATATGACCGGTGACAAAGTGTCCTCCGAACTCGCCGCCTGCACGGAGAGGCCGCTCCAGATTGACCAGCGTGCCGGGCCGGGCGAACTGAAGGTTGGTGCGTTGCCACGTTTCCTGCAACAGGTCGAATTGGATGAGCGTGCTGCGGCCGGTACGGCGCACGCGAACGGCAGTCAGGCAACACCCGTTCACGGCCAGGCTCCCTCCCACCTTGAGGCCCCGCCCGGTTTTCTGCGCCCGTATGGTAAGCTGAATTGCCTCGGGCGTGGGTTGAATCCTCACCACCTGCCCCGCCTCCTCCACAATGCCCGTAAACATGTGGGCATCGTGGAATGCACGAGTGTGCGGTGGCAAGCCCTGGAACGCGTCCCCGCGCGTCGCCTCGTGGGACCGGGCCCACGGTTGCGGATCTGGGTCGCTTCCCCGGGCTCTCGGGACGCTCCAGGTTTACCAGAGCAGGCGCCCGCTCCCGCCGGCCCGGGGACCCCAGCACGGCTGGGCCAGCGACTGCCCGCGCCACGCCGCGGAAAGCTTTTGATTCGCCGAGGGCGGGACGGGTGATTAGAGTGGCCGCGACCATGGCACTCGAAGCTTCCATTTCATCCGGATCCCGAGCGCGCGAGATCCCGCCGCTGACCCCGGGAGAGCTGGCCGCGGCCCGAGAGGTGGTGGAACGGATTTCGGCCAACATTGCCCGGGTGATGCAGGGACAAGCCGCAGCCACGCGGAAGCTCCTGGCCGCGTTTGCCAGTGGAGGGCACGTGTTGCTCGAGGATTTCCCGGGCACGGGCAAAACCACGCTGGCCAAAGCCCTGGCGCGATCCATCGACGCCACATTCAAACGGATTCAGTTCACGCCCGATCTTCTGCCGTCCGACATTCTGGGCGTGTCGGTCTTCAGCCAGTTGGATCAGCGATTCCATTTCCACGAAGGCCCCATCTTCACGCACATCCTGTTGGCGGACGAGATCAACCGCGCCTCACCCCGGACGCAGTCGGCCCTTCTGGAGGCCATGGGCGAGGGCCAGGTGAGTGTGGAGGGGGAGCGCCGGCATTTGCCGGACGTGTTTTTTGTGATTGCCACGCAGAATCCGGTGGAGTTTCGGGGCACCTATCCTCTGCCGGAGGCGCAAATGGACCGGTTTGCCATGCAGTTCACGCTGGGTTATGTCCAACCGGAGGAGGAGGTGGCCATTCTGACCGCGCAACAACACAATCACCCTTTGGACGAGTTGCGTCCCTGTGCCACGCTGGAGGAGGTGCGGGCGCTTCGGGCGGCAGTGGAACGGGTCCGGATCAGTGACGAATTGAAACGCTACATTGTGGAGCTGGTGCGGGCCACGCGCAGTGCGGAGGGCGTGCAGTTGGGAGCCAGTCCGCGGGCCTCCATTGCGCTGATGAAGGCGGCACAGGCGTTGGCCCTGTTCGACGGTCTGGATTTCGTCACCCCGGACCAGGTGCAGGAGCTGGCCGTGCCGGTGATGGCACACCGGCTGGTGATGCATCCGCAGGCCCGGTTTTCGGGCCGGACCGCGGTCGCCGTGGTGCAAGAGGTCCTGCAACGAGTGCCGGTGCCGGCCTGAGACAGGCCCGCTTTGCGAGCCGGCCGGGTGCCTTGGAACGTTCGGAGACCCATGGGGTGGAGAACACGCAGGCTACAGGGCGGGCAAAGCGGCCCGCACCGGTTCCGTCGCTGGTTGCGATTGCGGTTTACGCCGACCGGTCTGGCGTTGCTGGTGGCCATGCTTTTGAGCGGCACGCTGGGGTTCGATCCGGACAACTCTGTCGCCTACCAGGCCTTTACCCTGTTGTTCGGCGTTTTGCTGGCCTCGGCGACCGCGGCGGGTTGGATGCGGGGTCGGTTCGAAGTGGAACGCGTGTTGCCCCGTTTCGTCACCGCCGGCGTGCCTTTCCGCTACCGTGTGCGTGTGAGGAACCGCACCCGCCGTACCCAGCAGGGGCTGACCGTGCTGGAAGAGCTGGTGGGGCCGGTTCCCGGCGCGCAAGAACGAGGCGGCAGACTGCGGCAGTGGTGGGGCCGGTTGCGCCGGACACTCCGGACGAAGCGGCCCCTCCGCACGCCGGCGCTCATGCCCCTGCTTTGTCAGGCGCCGTTGCCGGTGCTGGCGCCGAACCAGATCGGAGAGGCCACACTGGAGGCGGTGGTTTGGCGACGAGGGTTACTGGAGCTGCGCGAAGTCCTGGTGGCCCGCACGGACCCGTTCGGGCTGGTGCGGGTGTTCCGTCGGGTGCCGGCGCCGCAAAAACTGGTGGTGTTACCCCGGCGTTATTTCGTGCCCCCGCTGGCGTTGCCCGGTCTGCCCCGGTACCAACTGGGCGGGGTGGCCCTGGCGAGTCAGGTGGGGCAAAGCGACGAATTCATCAGCTTGCGCGATTACCGCCGGGGCGATCCCATTCGCCACATCCACTGGCGCAGCTGGGCCAAGGTGGGGCGGCCCATTGTGCGGGAATTCGAGGACGAGTTTTTCGTGCGGCATGCGCTGGTGCTGGACACGTTCATGCCGTGGGAGCATCACGAAGCGTTCGAGGCCGCGGTTTCGGTCGCCGCTTCTCTGGCCTGTTCACTGCCGCTGCAGGAATCGCTCCTGGACCTGTTGTTCGTGGGCCCGGACGCCTATTGCGTCACGGCCGGTCGCGGCGTGGGGCATGTGGATCAGATCCTCGAAATCCTGGCGGCGGTACGCCCATGTCATCACCGCCCCTTCCATGCCCTGGAGCAGGTGGTCCTGGAGCATGCGCCCCTGGTCAGTGGATGCCTGTGCATTTTGCTGGGATGGGATGGCGTCCGCCGGAGATTCATCGAGCGGCTCGTTCAGCGGGACATCCCGACGCGGGTGTTCGTGGTGCCGTTGGAGCCGCCGGCAGGACCGTTGGATCCGGGGCCCCTGCGAGCACACCCGGAATGGTTGTGCGTGCTGGATCCGCGGCAATTGGAAGTTCAGCTGGCCCGGTTGACGTGAGACCGGGTTCGGCCCGAGATTGGGCTGTGCGAACCGGGGAATGGGCATCGGAGCCCCGCAGCGTCGCGGGGCATTGAGCGACAGCCCGGGGACGGAGGCACCGTCCAAACGGGCGTTGGAGGCTGGAATCGACCGGGAAAACGCCGAGTGACCGTTTGAGCGCCTGGTGAATCGACTCTACAAACCACCGCCGTTCCTGTTGGGGGCAGCCCTGCTGTTCTGGGGCTGGCAGGTGGGCTTTCTGTGGGTGGCGGTGGGACTGGCGATCATTCTGGAGGCGGCTCGATGGATCCCGCTGCGCTGGGAGTTGTCGGACGAGGATTTTCGGCGCATCTGGGCGCTGTGTTCGGTCCTGTTGTTGGGCGCACTGGCGTATGCGTTCACGTCGCATGAAGGACCGGCCACTTTCGGAGAACTGCTGGAGGCCCCCACCTTGACGCAGCAACGGCGGGCCAGCCAGGTGACCACGGAGACGGCCACGTCCGTGTTCCGCTGGTTGCCGTTGCTGATGTTTCCGCTGGCCGCGGCCCAGGCGTACAGCACGCGAGCGCTGTTGTCGCTGGGCACCCTCTCCCTGCTGGTGCGCCGGCGGCGGCAACGGTTGCAGCGAGCCGGTCTGCCGGTGCCGCCGGATGTGCAGTTTCATCCGGGCTACGTGTACTTCGCCGGTTGCCTGGCAGGGGCCTGCATGCGGCCGGCCGGCGACTTCACCTTTTACTGGGGCATGGCCGCGTTGCTGGCCTGGGCATTGTGGCCGATACGGTCGCAGCGTTATCCGGGCTGGGTCTGGGGATTGGCCCTGCTGGGCGCGCTGGGGTTCGGATTCGTTGGTCAGTACGGCGTGTGGCGACTGCAACAATACGCAGGCAGCTCGACCCGGTTGGGGTCGTGGCTGGCGAGCTTTCGCCGTCCGGGTCTCGGTTCCGATCCCACCGCGGCCAGGGTTTCCTGGCAGGGGTTGGGACCGCGGAAGCTTTCCCCGCGGATTGTCGTGCGCCTGCAGGTTTTGAACGGGCCGCCCCCGCAGTATCTCCGGGAGGCCAGCTACCGACTGTTGCGCGGCGATGAGTGGTTGGCCGGAACCTCGTCCGAGGACTTCGTGCCCGTGCCGGAGACCCCGCCCGACAGCGGTTACTGGCCCCTGGTGCAAAACCCCACCGGTCAGGCCACCGTGCGCATTGCCGTGCGACTGCGCTGGCGCAAAGACGAGGCGCGGGCCGGTCTTCTGCCGTTGCCGCCGCGCACCGATCAACTGCGACGGCTTCCGGCGTTCAGTGTGGAACGAAACAGCGCAGGTGCCGTGATGGTCACCGGTCCGGGGTTGTTGGTTTTCGAAGCCGGACATCACACGGGCACCGGTTGGGAAGCGCCGCCGGACCGGGAGCAGGACCTCGCGGTGCCTGCTCGGGAGCGACCCGCATTGGAAAGGGTGGTGCAGGAGCTGGGATTGAACGGCCGATCCTGGGCCGAGGTTCGTCCCGTGCTGGAAAGATTCTTTGCTGAAAAGTTCACCTACCAACTGTGGCAACCGATGACTTCCTGGATGCGGCGGTCGAGCGATCCCTTGGCGCGATTCCTTCTGGAGACGCGCGCGGGACATTGCGAGTACTTTGCCACGGCCACGGTGCTGCTGTTGCGACATCTGGGCATCCCGGCGCGGTACGCGGTGGGCTACGCGGTCCACGAAGGCTCCGGGAGCCGCTATGTGGTGCGGGAACGCGACGCGCATGCATGGTGCCAGGTTTGGAACGAGGCGACCCAGCAGTGGGAAGACTTCGACACCACGCCCTCGAACTGGGTCGTGTGGGAGCGCTCCCGGGAAAGCGACTGGCTGTGGCTGCAGGATGCCTGGAGTTGGATCCGACATCAGTGGGCCCTGGTTTGGTGGGGCTACACGCCGCTGCGTCGCATCCTCCTCTGGAGCCTGGTGCCCGCCCTGATGGTCCTGCTGTATCAGATCTTGTTTCGGCGCGGCCGGTTGCGGAGCAGGAATCCTGCGCAGAGCGGGAGCCGTTCCGATTGGCCGGGCAGGGATTCGGAGTTCTACGAGCTGGAGCGGTGGCTGGTGACCCGCGGCTGGGCGCGCCCGCCGGCCGAACCCTGTGGCGCCTGGCTCAGGCGCATCGCCAGTCAGGCTGCCTGGGCCGGGTGGGGCCCCGCCCTGCAGGAAATCCTCCGACTCCACTATCGCTATCGGTTCGATCCCCGGGGCTTGTCGGAGGCGGAGCGCGAGCGCTTGCGGACGCTGGTGCGTGAGTGTCTCCAGGGCATGAAATCGCGACGACGCTCCGTCGCTCTGCCGGCCCGGCAGGGCTAAGTGGCGTCACCGACCCGGCCGCTCTGCGCCGGCGCGTGGTCCCGCACCCTCCGGGGTCCGGACTCTTGGAAAGGACCCTGCGACGGACGCCGCGGGCACGATTCCACCCCCCAAGTCGATTCTTCGGCCATGGGCCCGTGAAACGCCGGGCAACCCGGGTTGGCGGTGTCTCAACCGGAAGACCGGGGCCTTCCCACGAACTCCTTCGGCACAACCCGTGACGGAGTCCGGGGTTGGCAGCCGATCGTCAGTTTGGCCCCGGCCCCCGCAAAGCACCCCCTCCAGCCCGCACCTCGGCCTCTGTTCTACGGGGAACCAAGGGCGGCCGCCGACACCCGAGAACAACCGGGCGTTGCGACAACGAGCCAAATCTGCTCGGGGCGGGCGCCTCCGGACTCGGCGCAGTGACGCAGGCACCTTGGAGCTCCCACGGGGCGTCGCCAGCGAGAGGCCGGAGAGAGCACCGCCCCAATGATCGCGGTCGCGATCCCCGGGCTCACTCCGCATCCAACACCAGGAGCGTCACGCTGCAGGGAGGCACGGTCACGCGATCCAACGCTCCGTCCCAGGGCACCTGCTCGACACGGACGCGGGGCGGTTCATCCGGGTCGTTGTAGGCCTGGGGATCCGTGCCGGCGATCTGCCAGCGGGTTCCGGTTCCTTTGAGTCTGGCGCCCTGGATTTGCAAGGGAATCGTGCGGGCTTCGAGCGTGGGATTCACGATGCCGAGCGTGAGTTTCCTGCGGTCCAGCGTCCAGGCGGCCTGTGCGTCGAGCAGTCCTTCCGTCTGGGTTTTGACCGGCAACTCGCCGAAGTGATGTCGATAGAGGGCCAGCACCAGGCCCGTGGTTTCGAAGGCTGCGTTGCGGCGGCTGGTCTTGATGGCGCCGATGACGTTGACGGTCTGTGCGTAGAACGCCGAATGGATCAAGTCGCTCTGGCGCGCGTACTCGTGCAGGCCGGCGGCGATCCTGAGCGCGTCCTCCAGGAAGTAGCGCGTGCCTAGCTCGCCAAACACATGGGGTCCGTACCAGTAGTTCCACTCGGTCATGGCGATGCGGATGTCCTTGCCTTTGAGGTTCGGCAGTTCTGCCCGCATGCGCCGGTGGAATTCCGCCTTGCTGCGGATGTTGTCCGGAATCTGCCGCACGTGCGCCGCCAGCCCGGGCCGTTCCTGGCAATAGAAGTGTTCCGCAATGGCCTCCATGTGATCCGAACACCGTTCCAACAAGCCCCGACTCCACGGCCCCGCGTTCCCCGAGGCGATGCAGAAGATGGTCGGATCCACTTCACGCATCTTGTCCACCACCCAGTTCTGCTTGAGGACGTAGTGGTCCAGCGACATGTAGCCCAGTTGCCACGGGCCCCACATCTCGTTTCCGACGCACCAGTAACGGATGCCGAACGGCCGCGGCGATCCGTTCCGGGCCCGCTTGGCCCCCCAGTACGTGTTCGCGGCCCCGTTGCAGTACTCGACCAGGGCCGCGGCCGAATGGGCGTCGCCGAAGCCGGTGTTGACGGTCACCAAGGGCTCAGCCCCCACCAGCCGACAGAACGTGATGAATTCATGGAGGCCAAAGTCATTGTGCTCCACCCCGGTCCAGGCCGGATTGGTGCGGGGCGGCCGGCGATCGCGATCGCCAATGCCGTCGCGCCAGTCATAGCCGCTGACGAAGTTTCCGCCGGGCCAGCGATAGATGGGCGCCGCCAGTTGTCGCAACAGGGCCAGCGTGTCGGCTCGCATTCCCTGGACGTTGTCCGCCGGCATCAACGAGATGGTTCCCACGTAGAGGTCACCCTGCTCGGCCCGGAGCTCCAGGGATGCCCGATCGGTCGTCCCGCCGGCCCGGAAGCGGAAGGGGAACCGCTTGTACTGGCGACCGATGCCCTTGATTTCGACGGAGGCAGCCTCGTCGGAACTGGCCCCCCAGCGCAACGTAACCCGGGCACGGGCCGAGCGGCTTTCCGGCGCCTTCAGCCACACGTAGCCCACGTACTCCCTGCCCGCGGTGACACCCAGGTCGTGCTGTCGAATCCCGACCCCTTCCTGCAACCGCGGCGTATGACGTCCAACAAACGGCGCGTTGGTCGTCATGACCACCCCGTCGGGCCGCCCCACAATCTCCCAGGGCGAAGCGCCCACGACCGGGTAGCGCGTGTTCCGCAACGAGGTGTAGGGCGCGTAGTTGGAGGTGATCGGGTAGTAAAACTTGCGGTCTTCGAGCATCTCCGCCCAGATGCCTCCGTAAATGCACCGACCCAGGTGCTCGATAAACTGGCCGTACACCAGCGGCGACAAGGGTGCGCCCACCTCCGCGGCATTCACCTGGATGCGCGGCGCCGGAGGCTCGCGCTGGGCGATCTTCTCCAGGGCCACGTCATCGAACCACGCACGCCCCCGGGCCTGACCCCAGCCGCCAAACAGGCAGTTGACCTGGACCGAGGTCTGGTCGTCGGTGTCGAATTCGGTCTCCACCAGCGTCCAGTCCGTGGTCCCCGTCACGGCGCGGGTGGCCACCCCGGCCATGCCGTGGATGTTGAGCAGGGCACCGCGCCCGCCCTGGCGCGGTTCCACATTCTCGGTCTTGATCCAACCCGAGAGCCGATACCGGGCAAACGGATCCACCGCCACCGTGGCCGTCCACGCCACGTCGGCTCCGTTCTCTGAAGCGATTTCCACGCTGCGGTTGCCCGTCCGCCCCACTTGCGCATGACGAAAAGTGGCCTGACCGGCCCACGTTTCGGCACGCCACCCGCGGGGACGGTTCCCCTGCGCGTCTTCAAAGGAGGGATTGGGCAGAACGTTTTGCCCCCACGCGGACAAGGAAAGCGTTGCTGCCAATCCAAGGACCGCGCCCGCAAGCCGGCGCCCGGAACACAGCCCAACGACGCGAGTGACGGGATGGAATCGATGCCAACCTCCGCCCCGAGCCATTGTTGCGGCAGCAGAGCCGGCCTTGGCGCAGGGCCCGGCCGTTTGCCCGGGTACCCTGGCGACAAGGCAAGAAGACTTCCATTGAATCACATGGGCGTCAGACGTGGTCCGTGAATGCATGGTCCTGATTCTTCTGGTCCTTGGGTTCCTGCGCGGCGCTTGTCACCGGAGGGCGGGACAGCGACCCGACCACGGTGCAACCGACCGGGCGTCCCAAGGATGGCTCCGGCTCGATTCGCGCACAACGCCGTTTTGCGTCTTTTTCTCGCCAATTTGCGACCCCCGGCCCGTGGCGATCGGCCTTCGAAAAGCCCCGGCGCGAGAGCCACCCGAAATCTCCGGGTGGCACCCACGTGAGGGCCGCGCAGGACCGCGCGCGAACCGCGAGTTTCGATCCCTGGGTACGGGGGCCGGACCTTCTCAAACGGTCAGCACGGTTCGGTCCGGCGCAGCGCTGCGCCAGTCCACCTCCCGCACCACGGGGGCCGAACCCTCCCTCTCGATTGTGACCCGGTAGATCCCGTGGAAAGCCTCCCAACGGCACAGCCCGGATTCGTCCGTGCGCTGTTCGCCGCGGGTCCACCAACGCCGGCGGATCAGCTCCTGGAGCCGCTCATAGGCGGGTTTGGGGGACATGTCCCGGCGCAGCAGCCCCGCCGGTGCTCGTTGCCAGGCACCGCGATCGGACAAATCCCACCAGGTCAGCGCCTGAGTGGCCGGGTGTGCAAACACCATCGTGTAAAACCTCACCACGTAATCGGCCTGCTGGAGTTCGCCTTCGGCGGTGGTAGTGCCCCAGTTCTCGCCCGGCCCGAGCCGCGGCCCGCTGAGCACCGTCGTCTCCGTGAAGTGCAGGGGCCGGCCCAGTTTGGCGTAGCGGTCGCAAACCTCCCAGACGCGACGCAGCGGCCAAACGCCCCCGTGCATGTGGCTTTGCAAGCCCACGGCATCAAACAGCGGGCGGCCGTCGGCGTCGCGCAGCGCGTCCAGGAGATCGTAATAACGGGGGTCGAGGCGGTAATCATTCACCAGGAGCGTCGCAGCCGGATGAGCTTCCCGGGCAACTTCCAAGGGTCGACGAGTGTACGGCACCGGGCCGAGGGCCAGCCCCCAGCGGGCCATGCGAGTTTGATTGACGCGGTCCGGCAGGTGCGTCGCCTCATTGACCACGTCCCACATCTCGATCCGGCCGCGAAACCGGCTGACGATCTCCCGCACGCGCGCTTCACACAAGCGGGCCAGTTCCACGTCGTCCTCGGGCAACCAGCGCGGCGAGCCGGCCGGATGATCCCACACCAAAGGGTGCCCTTTGCACACAATGCCCTGCGCCCGCGTCCACTCCAGCACGCGCTCCGTGTCGGCATACCGCGGTTCCCCCCGGCGCGGCTCGTAAAAAGCCCAGTAGAATCCGAGCGTGGCAAAGTTGAACAATTCGGCAAACCGCCGGCGATAGGCGTCTTCGAGGTCGGAATCCGCACCGCGGCCGAACTGGAACAAATTGCAGCCAAAGAGGAATTCATGCCGCACCTGCTCCACGCGGACCCGAACGCCGGCGAGGGGACGGCCCGACGCATCCTGCAAGGCGAGGGTCCGGCCGCGCCGTCGATGTCGTCGGATCCGTTCCTCGGCTTCCTCCAGCAGGCGTGCCTCGGGGGAGTCCGGGGAGTTTGGCCCAGCGAAGAGGCGGGGTGCCGAGGCCGCTGCCACCATCGTGGTTTTCCGAAAGGTCCTCCGTGTCATCGCGGCATTGAGCCGGCGCGGAGGGCCCGCGGTCAAGTGCATCCGAACCTGTCCCCGATGCCACACCTCGCCAGCCGCGACTCCACGGGCCCGCCGCAGGAGGTCCGCGTCCGCTTCCCACCTTTCTCCAACGGGCACGGCCTCGACAACGGCACGAGGTTCGGCTACCGATTCGACGCGTTCCTTGACCGCACCGACGGTACAATCGCCCCGTTATATGACAACAGCAGCCCATCTGGCCCGCCCCCACCCGGCCCGCGCCGGCAGGGGGCGTCCCGTCGGTGTCGTGGCACTGCACGGCGTGGCCCTGCTGCTGGTGGGCCTCAGCGTGAACCCGTCTTCGGCACCGGCTGCGGCCGGTCGGAATTGGGACACCTACCTGGGCGATCCGGAGGGCACGCAATACTCGGAGCTGCGGCAAATCAACCGGCGAAATGTTCACCGGCTCCAGGTGGCTTGGATCTACCGCAGCGGGGACGCCCGAGCGGACGATCTTTCGCAGATCCAGTGCAACCCGCTGATTGTGGACGGGGTACTGTACGGTACTTCGCCCCGGTTGAAGTTGTTTGCGCTGGATGCGGCCACCGGGCGTGAATTGTGGCGGTTCGATCCCGTGGCCGCCGGGTTGTTGGAAAGCGGCGCGGGCATCAACCGCGGCGTGGTGTATTGGCGGGAGGGCTCACACGCCCGTGTCTTGTACGTGGTCGGTCCGTACCTGGTCGCTGTGGACGCCCACACGGGCCGACTCATCTCGGCATTCGGCCGGAACGGCCGGGTGGACATCCGGGAGGATCTCGGACGGGACGTACGGGGCATGTACGTGGTGGGCACCAGCCCGCCCGCGGTGTTCGAGGATCTGTTGATTCTGCCCATGCGCGTGGGGGAGGGGCCGGAGCCGGCGGCGCCGGGACACATCCGCGCCTACGACATTCGGACGGGCCGGCTGGTCTGGCGATTTCACACCATTCCCCATCCAGGAGAACCCGGCTACGAGACCTGGCCGCCGGAAGCCCGGCGCTATGCCGGCGGGGCGAACTGTTGGGCGGGCATGGCGGTGGATCGCCAGCGGGGCATCGTTTATGTGCCGACCGGCTCGGCCACGTACGATTTTTGGGGCGGCGACCGGCTCGGCCAAAACCTTTATGCCAACTGTCTGCTGGCGTTGGACGCCCGCACCGGCCGTCGGCTCTGGCATTTCCAGTTCGTCCACCACGACCTGTGGGATCGTGACCTGCCGGCCCCGCCGGATTTGGTGACCCTCACGCGCAACGGCCGTCGAGTGGACGCAGTGGCCCAGGTCACCAAATCGGGACACGTGTTTGTGTTCGATCGGCAGACCGGCGAACCCTTGTTCCCCGTCGAGGAACGGCCCGTGCCCCCCAGCGACCTGCCCGGGGAATCGGCCTGGCCCACCCAACCGGTGCCCCTTCGACCCGCGCCGTTTGCCCGACAACTCTTCACTTATGCCGAAATCACCGACCGCACACCGGCGGCGCATCGAGCGGTTCTGGACCGGTTTGCGCGGCTGCGCCCCCACACACCGTTTCAGCCGCCCAGCCGCGAGGGCACCATCATCTTTCCCGGCTTTGACGGCGGAGCCGAGTGGGGTGGCGCAGCCGTGGATCCCGAAGGCGTGCTGTACGTCAACGCCAATGAAATGCCGTGGGTCCTGACCATGGTCGAAGCCCCCGTGGCGCTGCCCGGCGCAGAGTTGACCGACGGGCGGAGTCTGTACCTGCAAATCTGCGCCGCCTGTCACGGTTTGGACCGACAGGGCCAAACGGCCCACGGCCAAAATGTCCCCTCCCTGGTGGGAGTGGGACAAAAACTGAATCGGGACGCCATCTTGCGACTGCTGGAAACCGGTCGGGGCGGCATGCCCGCTTTCGGCTTCCTCAGCGCCGATCAGAAGGCCGCTCTGACGGATTACCTGCTGGACCCGCAGGGCACATCGCCAAAAACCGAAGGCGCCGGTGCCCATCGACCCGCCACCGTGGCGCATGCCCTGGGTCGTGTTCCCTTCGTGTCCACCGGTTACCACCGCTGGCTCGACCCTGACGGCTACCCGGCGGTCAAGCCGCCCTGGGGTACGCTGAATGCCATTGACCTGAACACCGGCGAGTACCGGTGGCGGGTTGTGCTGGGCGAACTGCCCGAACTGACCGCCCGCGGGTTGCCGCCCACGGGTACCGAAAACTACGGCGGCCCGCTGGTCACCGCCGGCGATTTGGTCTTCATCGCCGCCACCAAGGACGAGTGTTTTCGGGCCTTTGACCGGAGGGACGGCCGTCTGCTGTGGCAGTTCAAACTGCCCGCGGGCGGCTACGCGACGCCGGCCACCTACGAGGTCAATGGCCGACAATTCGTGGTCATCGCCTGCGGCGGCGGCAAAATGGGCACCCGGTCCGGCGATGCGTACGTCGCGTTCGCGCTTCCTCCTTCCCACTGACCGGCCGTTGAAAAGAACCCACAATTGCGGCATTCGCCGACGCCAGTCCCCGGGCGTGCAAGCTGTTTTTTGAGGACCAACGCTGGTCGACGGGCTTGCTCGGAGGCTGTGGAAAAAAACCGGGGAGCAAGACCCGACCCCGTCGGGAATGGAATCACCGGAGCGGAGCTCTGGAGCCCCTCTTTGGAAAGCGCCGGCGCGAAGACGCCAGCTATCTGTCCGTCGCCGGCCCCGGCTTCCGTCGCGTCCTTCCGACCGCCGCGCCGCCCCGCGCAACGCAGCACCGGCCGCAGGTGCTTCAACTCTTTCGCTCGGCGCCCAGATACTTCACGACCGCCTCGGTCCGCGACTGTACGTGCAGCTTTTCGTAGATCGTGTGCAGATGTGTGCGCACGGTGCTCAGGCTGATGCCCAGCAAATCGGCAATCTCCTTGTACAGGTAACCCCGTGCCAGCAGTGCAAGGATCTCCTGCTCCCGCCGGGTCAGCTGTTCCATCTCCGAGCGGGGCTGGCTGATCTGTTGGAAGTACGCGACCACCTTTCGGGCGATGCGCATGGACATGGGCGCCCCGCCGGCATGCACCTGTTCGATCGCCTGCACCAACTCCGCCGCCGGCTGGTTCTTCAGCAGGTACCCACTGGCCCCGGCCCGGAGCGATTCGAAGATCAACTCGCTGTCCTCGTAGATCGTCAGCATCAGGACCTGGGTGGCCGGCCGACGCACTTTCATCCGCACCACGCACTCGATCCCGCTCATGCCCGGCAGGTGAATGTCCATCAACACGACGTCCGGCGCTTCCGCCTCGAAGTGCCGCAGCGCCTCCTCGCCGGTGGCATGCACCCCCACGCAAGTCAGTTGCGGCGCCCGCGAGACCAGCTCGCGCAGGCTGTCCCGCATCCCGGCATTGTCTTCCACGATGGTGACCCGGATTGGCATGCTCCCAAATGTCGCGCCCTTCACCCTGACCGAGGGGCCGTCCATCTGCAACCCGACAAACGTCGGAGGTCAAACCCCGTTGCGCTGCCAGGGCACGAACAACCGCACGCGCGTCCCCGACCCCGGGTGACTCTCGATCACACACTTGCCTCCCACGTCCGCCATCCGCTGGCGCATGTTGCGCAATCCGTCGGCGCCGGGAACCCTGGCGGCCGCGTCAAAACCGGTCCCGTTGTCCTCGATCTCCATGCGCAGCCCCCCGTCCTCCACCCGCGCCCGCAACCACACCTCCGTGGCCCCGGCATGCTTCACGATGTTGTGCAGCGCCTCTTTCACCACCAAAAAACAGTTGTGACGCACATCGGAGGGCATCGGCTGATCCGGCGTGGGCTCCGGCAGGTCCAGCCGACACCGAATCCCGGCCAGTCGAAGGTAATCCAGCGCAAACTGCCCCGCGTAATCGATCATCTGCGCCAGCGTGTCGTTGCGCGGGTTCACCGCCCAGACGATTTCGTCCAGCGACTTGACGGCCTGCCGCGCCGTGGCGGCGATCTTCTCCCAGGGCCCCGGAGCTGCCGAGCAGGCCCCGGTACCCTGCTGGGCCAGATCGCACAGCAGCGCAATCTGCGTGAGACAGGCCCCCACATCGTCGTGGATGTCCTTGGCAATCCGGGCCCGCTCTCGTTGCAGGGCCGCCTGCTGCTCCAGAAGCCGCAGTCGGTGTCGCAACCGGCGAAAGGACACCCAACGCACCACCGCAACCACCCCCAGCGTGAAGGCCGCGCCCGCACTCAACCGGAACCACCACGTCTGCCAGAGGAACGGCTGCACCGCAAAACTCACACCGGCGCCGGCCTCGTTCCACACACCGGCGGCCGTTCCGGCCATGACGCGAAACCGGTACCGGCCCGGCGGCAATCGAGGATAACTGGCCACGCGGCGTGCCCCGGCCTCCACCCATGCCTCGTCGAAACCATCCAGCCGGTAGCGAAAGTGCACGTTCTCCGGCGCCGCATAGGTCAAGGCGGTGAATTCGAATTCCACCTTGCGATGGCCCGGCGGCAGGCGACCTTCCCACCGACCGTCCCGGAGGTCCGGAGGAACCGGCCCCGGATGATTCCAGAGCGGAAACCGACTGTCGTACAGGGCCACGGTCTGGTCGTCCACCGCCACCCGTTCGACCACCACCGGCGGCGGGCCCGCCTCGGAGGCCAATGCTCCCGGATGAATCACGGCCAGCCCCAGCCGCGTGGGAATGACCAGCCGGCCGTCGCCACGGCGGACCGCCCCCGGGGCGCTGTCATAGGTGGCCGGCAGCGCCGGCAGGCCCTCGCCTCGACCGTACGAAATCGAGTGCACATACCCCGTGCCATGTGCCGCCGCGTTGAGATCTGCCAGCGTGGCTTGAAAGACGCCGCGGTTGCCTCCAAACCAAAGCCGTCCCTCCCCGTCGGCCACAATCTGGGAAATGTAATCCTCGCCCAGTCCCTGGGCCGAAGTCAGCCGCATCCAGCGCCCGGACCACCATCGGCCCAGCCCGTAGCCCGCGTATCCCACCCACACCGCCCCGTCCGGCGTGGCATGCAAGGCGCGAATGGACGGCGTTCGCCCGTCCACCAGCACGGTCTCGTTGCGCAACGTATCCCCCGTCACGCGCAGCAACAACCCATCCGCGGTGCCCACCCACACGTCCCCGGCGGCATCCACCGTCATGGCCCGGATCGATCGCGTGCCCGCCGGCAACTCGAAGGTCAGGCATTTCCCCTCTTTCCAGCGCTGGATCACCGGTCGCGTGGCCGCCGCAATCCAAACCTCCTCGGGTCCCACCACGCAGAGGGAGCGAATGGACAGATCCGCCAGGCCCTCGCGGCGACCCAGGAGCCGGATCCAGGACCCGTTCCAGCGGTACAACCCCCGTTCGCGAGTGCCCACCCAGACTCCCCCGGAGGGATCGGCTGCCACACACACCGCCGCCCCACCGGGCCAGTCCGCCCGCGCCGTCCAATCCTCCCAACCCGTCGAGCCCTCGCGGGCCAGTTGCCCGTTCATCGTCGTGATCCACAGCCGACCGTTCGTGTCTTCGCACACCGTGCGCACCGATTCAAACGGCAGTCCCTGTGCGGTGCTCCACAGCTCGATGCGGCGCGGCCGCAGCCGGTTCAATCCGCCTCCCCCGGTGCCCGCCCACAGGTTGCCCTCCCGATCCTCCGCCAGACACAGAATCTCGCGATGACTCGTCGGGACCCACCCAAACCGACCGCCTTCAAACCGTCCCAACCCGTGCGCCGCCGTCCCCACCCACACGCCGCCCGTCTGATCTTCCCACAACAGGCGCGGCTGCACCGGACGGGACGAGTCCGGCCAGCGCAGCACTTCACGCACCGTGTTCGTTCCGTCGGACCACAACAGGCGCGTGGCCGTGGCCAGCCACAACCCCCCGGCACGCGCCGCTGCCAGACACGCAATCGGTTCGTCCCCCTCGTGCCTCACTTCAAACCGGCCGTCGCGCACCAAGCCCCACTGCCGGCCCCTCGCAAACCACAGCCGCCCCTCCCGGTCGCTGCTCAAACCGACCCGACCGCCCGGCGTCCCCGCAGCCGTGGGATATCTCCGGATCTGCGGCCCGCGGATCCGCGCCAACTCTCCGTTGGCATAGAGGATCCAGACCGTCCCGTCCGATTCTTCCGCGAAACCTTCGATGCGCAGATCCGGCAGACCTTCCTGTGCGCCGTACACCCGGACCGTCCCGCCCTCGACGCACACCACCGGTCCGCGATCCATGCCCAGCCACAAGCGGCCACCCCGGTCCAGATAAAGCGCGCGCACCACCCGATTGGGAACGCCACTCAAATGCGTGAGCGAGAACTCTTGGAACCGCACCCCGTCGAATCGCGCCAGACCGCCGTGCGTCGCGACCCACAAGTACCCGTCGGCACTCTGGCCCAGCCCGTACACCGTGTTGTCCGGCAAACCTTCGTCGGTCTGCCAGACCCGCGCCGCCCAATCCGGTCCGTGCGACTCCGGCGGGACGAGCTCCCGGCCTGCGTCGGCCCGCAAGGTGGCCACCCAGAGCAACAGGGCGCCCATGGTTCCGGCTGCGCGCACGATTTCATCCTACCCCGTGCCCCACCGGGGGCAAGCCGGGCTGCGGTTCCGCCTCGTCCCCCACTCACCTGCCCCGTGGTCGGCATCGCATGGCGGGTTCGAACGCGAAACCGACGGCCGCCGGGGTGCTTCGGCGCCGATCGTGCCACGTTGCCGACCCCACCTTCACTGCACGAGCAAAGAAGACACTGGAAAGCGCCACTCCGGAAAGGCCAAACCATCGGTTCGCGCCTCTCTCCCGCGGGTGCCGAACCCTGCGGAACCCGGCCGCCGAGCAGTGGCGCCGCCCTGACCCTCCGCCCTTCGCGCCGGACGGAAACTTCCTCTTGCGAGACCGCAGAAAGCCGGCCCCCGGGGTCTATCCCATCTGACGCAGCCGCTCGTAGGCCTCCCGCCGCATCAAACCCGGATGCCACGGCGGGTCCAGCACCACCTCCACGGAAACGTCCGCCACCCCCGGAACGTCCCGCAACGCCTGTTGCACTCCCGCCACCAGCATCTCCTGCAACGGACACCCCGGACTCGTCACCGTCATCTGGACATGCACGCGACCGTCCCGGACTTCGAGCCCGTACACCAGGCCCAGGTCCACGATGTTGCAGTCCAGCTCGGGATCCACCACCCGCCGCAGAGCCTCCCAGATCTGGCCCTCCTCGATCATGACGGCATCGAAGACAACGACGTGCCGGCCGGAACCGCCGCCGGCACCGGCCGCCGGAGATGCCCCAGCATTCGTCCGGCGTTGATCAGGTGACAGGCCACCGCGGCAGCCAGCAACACCGCACCGTATCGCACGGAAGCCGCATGCCCCAAAAGCGTCGCCGCACTCAGCCCCAGCAGCGCCAGCCCGTGCAATCCAAAGCCAGCCCGCAGCAGGCCGCTCGCATAGAGCTCGTGAAGGGCCGGAACGGGTTGACGCCCGATCCAGGGGCCATAACGGCGATACCACACCAGAAACGGCAGAATCTTGTAGAGCATCCCCAGAAGACAGAACGAAAGCGCCCCCAGCAGACCCCAAAGACCGTAAAGATTCTCCAACTGTCCCACCCGCGGCGTCAGTGCCAGGCCGGGCCACGAGAGATACAACGCCAGCCCGCATGCCCCTCCCAACCACGCGAGGCCGGTGAGGAAATAGCGCAGGGGAAGGTCCAGCACAGGGCGGCGTCGCCGGCGCAACAACCGGATCAATTCCCATCCGTACAAGGCGACCCCCGCCACGCCGAGCACGGTGAAGAACAGCTTCGCATCGCTGCGGTGCAGAATCGTGAAGAAACTGCCGGGAACCGCAAGGTTCAGCAGCACGAGCGATCCCCATGCGCGACCGGCATGCGGGGTCGGACTCAGCGCAAACATCGGCACCAGTTTGTAGGAAACACCGATCAACAGCACCACATACGCGCCCACCACCCCGAGGTGCGCGTGCGCGTGCATCAGCCCGATCTGGTCGAACCGTTTCAAGTACGTGGCCGTCGCTTCCAACGCGTGCACCAGCGCACCCAGGGGCGAAGCGGGACTGAGCCGCGCCGCCGATTCATAGGTGCATTTGGCCGCGGCGATTCCCAGCCCCACCGTGAGGGTCGCCGCCAGCCAGAACAACGCGCTGGCCACCGT
>JAOADM010000160.1 GCA_026417315.1 Limisphaera sp. | reverse complement strand
AGATGTGTATAAGAGACAGGCCCAGGACCATCAAGAAGGCCGGGATGGCCTCCGTGGGATCATCCCAGGCGACCTTGGTGACCTGTCGCAGCATCAAGGCGCCCACAAACACCAACGCCGGAGCGGTGATCGGGGGATAGCTGCCCACCATGGCGGCCAGAGGTTCGAACACCAGTGCCGCCAGGAAGAGTGCCGCGACCACCAGGCCCACCAAACCCGTACGTCCGCCCTGGGCGACGCCCGCCGCGCTTTCGACGTAGCTGGTGACGGTGCTGGTGCCGAGTAACGCGCCGGCCACGGTGCCGACCGCGTCGGAAATCATGGCCTGGCGCGCCCGGGGCAGGCGGTTGTCCTGCATCAGGCCCGCCTGCTCGCAGACCGCGATCAGGGTGCCGATGGCATCGAACACGAACATGAACAGCAGGACCCCGATCAGCGGCAGGATCTCTGGAGCCAACGCCCCGCGCCAGTCCAGTTGCAGCCAGGTCGGAGCCAGGGATGGTGGGGGCGCCACCAAGCCAGTAGCGGGCTCGAACCGTGTCGCCAGGAGCGAATTCGCGACCTCGGGCGTTTGCTGCCAGGCCGGGGGCAGATGACGCATCAGCCCATGCCCTGCCCACGCCAGCGCCGTTCCCAGCAGCATGCCCCAAAGAATGGCACCGGGAATCCGCCGCGCCGCCAGGATTGTGGTCAAGCCCAGGGCGGCAAAGAAAACGAGGATGTCGGGGGAGGCCAGGTGCGCGTTCAGCTTCACCGCGGTGGCGGGGTCTTTCACGATGACGCCCGCGTTTTGCAGCCCGAGGAACGCAATGAACAATCCGATCCCCGCGGTGAGCCCGTATTTCAGGCTGGGGCTGATCGCGTGGAAGATGAGTTCCCGCAAGCCGGCCAGGGACAACAGGAGAAACAGGATGCCGGACCAGAACACGGCGCCCAGGGCCACGCGCCACGGCTCGCCCGCGCCCGTGGCTGCTGCCACCGGGATCACCGTGAGCACGAAGAAGAAGTTCTGTCCCATGCCCGGGGCTTGGGCGATGGGGTAGCGTCCGTAAAGAGCCATCAGAGCCGTTGCCAGGGCGGAGGCGACGCACGTGGCGGCCATGACGGCTCCGAAGTCCATGCCCGTGGGCTGGCCGAGGAGGCGACCCGACAGCACCGCCGGCTGCACGACGATGATGTAGGCCATCGTCATGAAGGTGGTCAGCCCGGCGACGATCTCGCGACGCAACGTGGTTCCGCGCGCGTTCAGTTCGAACCAGCGATCCAGGGCTTCCTTCATGGTTTTACGGGTGCAGGTTGGAGGACATCGATCGGCATCCCGCGCCAGTTGCGGCGCACCTGAGAAATACCCCGGGCCGGCCCGCAGGGGAAGAGCATCCATTTGAAGCCCGGACCGAATCGGGCCCCTCGAGCCTGCGGGCCGCAGGGAGCAGGATGCAGGGGCCGCGCGGTCCTGGGATGGCGCACAGCAGAACTGCGAAAGCTGCCGAGGAACGGGCCTCTGGAGTCTCTTGTCTCTTGCCCCGCCCCGCTCCGCCCCCTGGAGCGGGCCGGAGGCGACCGCCGGCTCCCGGCCTGTTTTTGGCTTTCAGCAGCGTGCTTCAGGTTGCGTTGGCAGGGAAACGAAAGGGCGGCGCGGGGACTTGCCCGTGCCGCCCGAGGGAATCCCATGCCCGGGTTATTTCCGGACCGAGAAACGGTAGATGATGGTGTTCTTGTATTCCTGGCCCGGTTTCAGCACCACGGAGGGAAAGTGGGGTTTGTTGGGTGAATCGGGGAAGTGCTGGGGTTCCATGCAGAAGCCGTTCCGGTGTTGATAGACCCAGCCGTACTTCCCCCGGAGCGTGCCGTCGAGGAAGTTGCCGGAATAGAACTGCAAGCCGGGCTCGGTGGAGAGCACCTCGAGGACGCGCCCGGTGGTGGGTTCGTAGACACGCGCGTGCAGCGCCAACTGGCCGGGTTTCTTGTTGATGACCCAGTTGTGGTCGTAACCGCCGCCGAAGCGGAGTTGTTCGTCGTCCTGATGGATGCGGGCCCCGATGGCGGTGGGTTTGCGGAAATCGAAGGGTGTGCCCTGCACGGGTCGCAGCTCGCCCGTGGGGATCAGGGTCTCGTCCACGGGCGTGAACCGATCGGCGTTGATGTACACGATGTGCCCGAGGATGTCGCCGTGGCCGGCCAGGTTGAAGTAGGAATGCTGGGTGAGATTGACGATGGTGTCCTTGTCCGTGGTGGCATGGTAGTCGAGTCGCAGGCCGTTGTCGCGGGTCAGGGTGTAGGTGGCGGTGACGTGCAGGTTGCCCGGGTACCCTTCCTCTCCGTCAGGACTGAGATAGCTGAGGACCAGTTGGGGGCCCTGGGGGGTCACCTCGGCTCGCTCGACCTTCCAGACCACCTTGTCGAAGCCCTTGATGCCGCCGTGCAGGTGGTTGGGACCGTTGTTGGTGGCCAGCTGATAGGTCACGCCGTTGAGGGTGAACCGGCCACGGGCAATCCGGTTGCCGTAGCGGCCAATGAGGCAGCCGAAGTAGGGCGATTCCTTTTCGTATTCGGCGAGGGTGTCGTACCCCAGGACGACATCGCCGAACTGACCGTTTCGATCCGGCACTTTCAGAGAGAGCACGATGCCGCCGTAGTTGATGATGCGGGCTTCGACGCCGTTGGCGTTGCGCAGGGTGAAGACCTCGACGGGTTGGCCGTCGCGGGTGGTGCCGAACGGGGCGCGGGTCAAGGAGGGCCGCGCCGTGGGCGCGGTTTGGCATGCTGTGAAAAGCCCCAGGCAGATCCCCAGGGCGGATGCGACAATCAAGGGCTGTGTTTTCATGGGTTCGAAGTGCGGTTCCATGCGTTTGGGTTTCGGGTGACCGCTCGACGCGAGCGGGCGGACAAAATCATTTCTGGCCATAATAAGCGTTGGGCCCGTGCTTGCGCAGGAAATGTTTTTCCAGCAGGGGCCGCGCCACGGGCTGCAGCCGCGACCGGATCCGCAGGGTTTCACTGGCGAGGCGGGCGACGAATTCGAGCACGACGGCATTGTGCACCGCCTCGTGGACGTCCCGGCCCCACGTGAAGGGGCCGTGGCTGGCCACCAACACGGCCGGTTGTTGCAGGGGGTCGCGGTTGCGGAAGGTCTCGACGATCACGTGGCCGGTGTTGGCCTCGTAGTCGCGGCGGATTTCCTCGGGTTTCATGGCCCGGGTGCAGGGCACCTCGCCGAACCAGTAATCGGCCTGGGTGGTGCCGTAACAAGGGATGGGCCGGCAGGCCTGGGCCCAGGCCGTGGCGTAGAGGCTGTGGGTGTGAACCACGCCGCCCACCTGCGGGAAGGCGCGGTAGAGCACCAAATGCGTCGGGGTATCCGAACTGGGACGCAGTCGGCCCTCCACGACCTGGCCGGTTTCCAGGCTGACGACGACCATGTGTTGCGGCTTCATTTGGTCATAGGGCACGCCGGAGGGTTTGATGACCACCAGGCCGCGTTGGCGATCCACGGCGCTGGCGTTGCCCCAGGTTTGAATCACCAATCCTTCCCGCACCAGTTGCAGGTTGGCCTCGCAAACCGCGCGTTTCAGTTCGTTCAGGGACATGGACATCCGAAACGGTGGAAAGGGCTCGGTTATTGCAATGCCAGGACCACCACCGAACGCGGCGGCAGGGTGACTGCGAACCCGTTTTCCGTAAGCCGGGCCTCGTGGAACGGCACCGGACGCACTCTGTCCGGGCGGTCGAACGTGTTGTGGGCCTGGACGCTGTCGGCCGTGAGCAGCCGGCCCTGCACGCGGGAGGGTCGGGCGCCGCGAAGCTCGGCCGTCAACGAGGCGGGTTGATCCGGATGGAGATTGCAGAGGCTCACGTGGATGACCCCTTCGGCGTTGCGGGAGGCGGAAACGTTGAGCCCGGGGATGCGGTGATCCTGGTAGACGTAGTCCGCGCATTCCAGATCGGTGGGCAGGAGCGTGGCGTCGTGATGGACGGTGTACATCTCGAAGACGTGGTAGGTGGGGGTGAGGATCATCCTCTCCTTGTCGGTAAGGATCATGGCCTGCAGGACGTTGACGGTCTGGGCGATGTTGGCCATGCGCACGCGTTCGCAGTGTCGGTTGAAGATGTTGAGCGTCAGGCCGGCGATCAGGGCGTCGCGCATGGAGTTCTGCTGGTAGAGAAAGCCCGGATTGGTGCCGGGTTCCACGTCGGTCCAAATGCCCCATTCGTCCACGATGAGTCCGACGCGTTTCTCGGGGTCGTAGCGGTCCATGATTTCGCTGTGGCGACGGATGAGGGTGTCCATCTCGAGGGCGCGGCGCAGGGCGCCGTGGTATTGGTCTTCGCCGAACTGGGTGGCGGAGCCTTTCCGTCCCCAGTTGCCGGTGGGGATGGTGTAGTGATGGAGGGACAGGCCGTCCATGCGGCGACCCACGCGCTGCATCAGCACTTCGGTCCACCGATAATCGCCGCCGTTGGGGCCGCAGGCGATCCGGTAGATGCGGTTGCCGCTGTAGTTTTTGACGTAGGTGTTGTACTGGCGGAAGAGGTCGCTGTAGTACTCGGGGGTCATGTTGCCGCCGCAGCCCCAGTTTTCGTTGCCGATGCCGAAATAGCGCAGCCGCCAGGGTGCCTGCCGTCCGTTTTGGCGGCGCCAGTTGGCCAGGGTGGAGTTGGCGTCACTGGTCATGTACTCGATCCATTCCATCATCTCCTGGGGCGTGCCGGAGCCGACGTTGCCGGCGATGTAGGGTTCGGCGCCGAGTTGTTCGCACAGGTCCATGAACTCGTGCGTCCCGAAATGGTTGTTTTCGATGACGCCGCCCCAGTGGGTGTTGATGCGCGCGGGCCGCTGGGCCCGCGGTCCGACGCCGTCTTTCCAGTGGTATTCATCGGCGAAGCAACCCCCCGGCCAGCGCAGGACCGGCACCTTGATCTTGCGCAGGGCCTCAACGACGTCGTTGCGAATGCCGCGGGTGTTGGGGATGGGACTGTCTTCGCCGACCCAAAAGCCCTCGTAGATGCAGCGACCGAGGTGCTCGGCGAAGTGCCCGTAGATCATCCGGCTGATGGTGTGCCGGCCCTGGTCGGCGTGAATGACCAGGCGATTGGTGGTCTGAGCCGCCAGTGGGGTGGGCAGGGCGCCGCCACCGATCAAGCCCGCCAGAAGAAAAAGAGTCGGGAAAGGTTTCATGGTGTTTCGATCGAAGCACATTGCCCGGTTGCCAGGTTGTGATTTGATCCACCGGCTCGGACCTTTGCCTCAGCCGGTGACACCGCGGGCGCGGTTGCGGATGTCCAACAGCGTTTTCATCACGTCGTACAGGTTGCCCGTCCACTCGCGGGTGCCGAACGCGTCGTGGAGGGTGCGGTAGAGGGGATAGAGTTTTTGATACACCTCGTGCGCGGCCGGGTTGGGCTTGAAGACGCGGGGTTTGAGCCCGGTCATGGCCTTTTGGGCCGAGGCATAATCCTTGTGGACTCCGGCGACGACGGCGCCGGCGATGGCCGCCCCCAGGGCACAGGTTTGGGCCGACCGGCTGATTTTCATGGGTCGGCCGGTCACGTCCGCGTAAATCTGCATCACCAATGGGTTCTTCTCGGCGATGCCGCCGCAGTTGATGATCTGCTCGACTTTCACGCCGTATTCTTCGAAGCGGTTGATGATGGTCAGGGCGCCGTAGGCGGTGGCTTCGATGAGGGCGCGGTAGATTTCGCCCGGGGTGGTGTAGAGCGTCTGCCCCAACAGCAGGCCGGTCAGCCGCTGATCCACCAGAATGGTGCGGTTGCCGTTGTTCCAGTCCAGGGCCAGCAGACCGGATTCGCCGGGCTTGAGCTTCGCGGCGGCGCGGGTGAGGGCCTCGTGAGAACCGGCCCTGGGGCCACCCGGCTGGATGTAGTTGACGAACCAGTTGAAGATGTCGCCCACGGCGGACTGGCCGGCCTCCAGCCCGTAGTAGCCGGGCAGGATCGAACCGGGCACGATGCCGCAAAGGCCGGGAATGTCGGCCAGGGGCTGGTCCTGGGGCACGACCATCATGTCGCAGGTACTGGTGCCGATGATTTTGACGAGGATGCCGGGGGCGATGCCGCTTCCGACGGCGCCGAGGTGGGCGTCAAAGGCACCGACGGCCACGGGGATCCCTGCCGGCAGGCCGGTCCGCCTGGCCCAGGCGGGCGTGAGAGTGCCCACGGCGCGATCGATGGTGTGGGCCTTGGGCCGAAGCCGGCTGCGCAGGTCGGCCAGCTTGGGATCCAGCTTGCCGAGAAATTCCGCGTCCGGATAGCCGCCCCAGGCGTCGTTGTACATGGCCTTGTGCCCGGCGGCACAGATGCCCACGGTGATCTGATCGGGATGTTCCGTGCCGGTGAGGGCCGCCGGGACATAGTCGGCCAGCTCGACCCAGGTATACGCCGCGTCGAAGACCTCCGGGGCGGTGCGCAAGCAGTGAAGGATCTTGCTGAAGAACCATTCACTGGAGTAGGTGCCGCCGCACTTGGCCAGGTAATGGGGCCGGATCTGCCGGGCCAGCGCGGTGATTTCCGCTGCTTCCGCCACGCTGGTGTGGTCCTTCCACAGCCAGGCCATGGCGGCGCGGCTTTTGGCGAATTTCTTCTGGAACGCCAGCGGCTGGCCGTTGGCGTCCACGGGCAGCGGAGTGCTGCCGGTGGTATCGACGCCGATGCCGACCACCTGCTCGGGTTTGAAGCCGCGGACATTCCGCCGGGCCTGGGCCAGGGCCTGGCGGATGGTGATTTCCGCACCCTTCAGGTAATCCGCCGGGTGCTGGCGGGCCAGGTTGGGATCGCGCGACAGCAGGACGCCGTGGGTCCCGTGCTCGTATTCCCAGACGGCGGTGCCGACTTCGCGGCCGTTGGCCGTGTTGACGATGAGGGCGCGCACCGAATTGGTGCCGTAGTCGAGACCGATGGTGTAGGTGGCGCTCATGGTGGTTCCAGCAACGGGTGAGGGTTCAGGCGAGGAACCCGTGTTTGAGACCGTAGGCGACCTCGTTCCACTCGAGTTCGCGTTTGAACTCGCGCAGTCGGGTCTGGGCATCGATCACGAGGAACTCGACGCCGGCGATGGCGGCGAAATCTTCGAGCATTTCCGTGGTGACGGCCTGGCTGAAGCCGGTGTGATGGGCGCCACCGGCATAGATCCAGGCCGCCGCCGCCACGGCCAGATTGGGACGGGGCTGCCAGACGGCGCGGGCGACCGGCAGTTTGGGCAGCGGCTTTTCGGGGGCAATGACGTCCACCTCGTTGACCACCAGGCGGAAGCGGTTGCCCAAATGGATGATGGAAGCGTTGACCGCCGGGCCGGGCGGCGTGTCGAACACCAACCGGACCGGATCTGCTTTGCCGCCGATGCTCAGGGGATGGATCTCACAACTGGGCTTGCCCTTGGCGATGCTGGGGCAGATCTCCAGCATGTGGGCCCCGAGCACGGCGGGACGTTTGGGGTTGAGGTGATAGGTGTAATCCTCCATGAACGAGGTGCCCCCTTTCAGGCCGCTGGCCATCACTTTCATCGCGCGAACCAGCGCACAGGTCTTCCAGTCGCCCTCGGCCCCGAAGCCGTAACCCTCGGCCATGAGCCGTTGGACAGCGATGCCGGGCAGCTGGGTCAGGCCGTGCAGGTCTTCGAACGTGTCCGTGAATCCCTTGAATCCGCCCTGCCGCAGAAAGGCGCGCAGGCCGGCCTCGATGCGGGCGGCGTCGCGCAGCGACTGGTGCCGGGGACCGTTTTTCCGCAGCTCGGGCGCCACTTTGTACTGTTTCTCGTAGTCGGCAATGATTTCGTCCACCTCGCTTTCCGGGGCGGCCTGGACACATTGGACGAGGTCACCGACGCCGTAGCCGTTGACGGAGTAGCCGAACTGCATCTGGGCGGCGACCTTGTCTCCCTCGGTGACGGCCACCTCGCGCATGTTGTCGCCGAAGCGGCAGAAACGGGCCCCCTGCCAGTCGTGCCAGGCCGCGGCGGCGCGGCACCATGCCGCCAGGCGCTCGTGCACCTCGCGGTCTTCCCAGTGGCCGACGACGACTTTGCGGTTCAACCGCATGCGGCTCATGATGAAGCCGTGTTCCCGGTCGCCGTGGGCCGCCTGGTTCAGGTTCATGAAATCCATGTCAATCGTGGACCAGGGCAGGTCGCGATTGAACTGCGTGTGCAGATGAGCGATGGGCTTGCGCAGGGCTTTCAGGCCGTTGATCCACATCTTGGAGGGCGAGAAGGTGTGGCACCAGGTGATCAGCCCGATGCAGCGGCTCTCCTGGTTGGCCGCCTGGCAGAGCCGGGTGGCTTCCTCGGGGGACTTCACCACGGGTTGGAAGCGCACGCGCACGGGGATGACCGGGGACTGGTCCAGGGCCGCCGCCACTTTCTGGGCGTTGGCCGCGACCTGCTCCAGGGCGGCCGGTCCGTACAGGTGCTGACTTCCAGTGACAAACCAGACTTCGAATTCTTTCAGGTCGATCATGGGTGACTGGGTTGAAGGGTTGGACATGTGGATTGGGAGGTCACTGGGCGAGTCGAATGGCATCGGGGGTATCTTCCCCGAGCCGGTTGAGGACAAGCTTTTCGAGGCCGGCGGCGACCAGGCCGGCGGCCCGGTGGCGTGCGGCGGTCTCCACGTAAATCTGGCCGAACCGGGCCCACAAGGCCCCCTGCCGCACGCGTTGCGCGAGGTACTCCACCACGGAGGTCGGCAGCTCGGTCAGCATGCCGGTCAGGACCACGCGTTGGAGTCCGAGGATGTTCAAAGCCCCGGCGATCACGACGGCCGTCGCATCCAGCGTGCGGCTCAGCCAGGGTTCCAGCCCGCGCTCCTGCACGCGCTGTCGCAGAGCCGCCCAGGTCCGCGGCGCCTGCGGGACGGCCTCGGCAAAACTTTCGAGCAACCCGCGCAACGAGACGAGTGTCTCCAGACAGCCCACCGCCCCACAGCCGC
>JAOADM010000159.1 GCA_026417315.1 Limisphaera sp. | reverse complement strand
GTGGACGATCTGGCGCGCCGGCTTCGAACCGTTCGGGACGCCACGCCCGCCGCTGCTCTGCCCGCTGCCCCCGACATCGCCGGCTTGGAACGCGCCCTGGCCGCACATCCCACCAATTTCCAGACGGCTCTGGACCTGGCCGCCACCTACCTGTCCCTGGGCCAGAGCAATCGCGCCTTCGAAATCCTCGACGGGATCGTGAAACATCCCCAGGCCGATGCCGGCGCCGTGCTGGCCGTGGCCCAGGCCTACGTCACCCTCGGCAATTACCCGCGCCTGGAAACCACCCTCGAACGCCTCGTCCAGCTCAGCCCCACCCAGCCCGAAGCCTGGTACGACCTGGCCGCCATGAAAGCCATCCTCCAGAAAACTGCCGAGGCCATCCCGGCTCTCCGCCGCGCCCTCGAACTCAGCGACGCCCGACTCAAAACGGATCCCAAGCAACGCAACCTGCGGGATGAACTCCGAAAAGATCCGCGCTTCCAGCACCTCCGCCAGAACCCTGCGTTCCAAAGCCTCTTGGAAACGCCGCCCCCGTGAAGCCCTCGCCCCCGGGCGGGGCCCTGAAAGCTCGGTTCCCCTGATGGAACGGCCCGACGCACATTGAGCCGGGCCGATTGGCACCGCCCCCCACACGACCCACGGTCCGGGGGAACGGACCGCTGGGGAGAACCCGAGCGAGAGGCGGGCCCGGGACGACCTGCCGGGTTTCGGGGAGATACGAGCCAGCACGGCGCGGTCCAGAACCTGTCACCGACGCACGCGCCGTTGGCGCTCATGCAACCGTTCCGAAGCCCTCCCCCGACGACGCATGCACTCGCGCGGCGGAACCGTGGGCGGCAGCGCATCGGAGCTTGCCGGCGCAACCGTGGTTCCTCCACCGGACCCGCGCCATGCCCGGTGGCCTTCCGGTCCTCCGCCGGGGCACCCTCCCCCTCGCCCGGAAAAACCCGCAGGGCTCCGGGCCTCCTCGGCCGAAGATCGTTGATTCGACGCGCCGTGGCGCCTGCGTGACCGGCGACGCGGGCTGCGCCGCACGTACCCAAGATTGCCGCACCAACGCGCGCTTTGCTACAGTGCGCGGGCCATGAGTGAGATTCCAAAAGCCTACGAACCCGGGCTGGTCGAACAAAAATGGTACGACACCTGGGAGCGCAGCGGCTTTTTCACCGCCGACCCTGCCTCGCCCAAGCCGGCGTACTCCATCGTCATTCCGCCCCCGAACGTCACGGGGGTGCTGCACATGGGCCACGTGCTCAACAACACCATTCAGGACATCCTGGCCCGCAAGGCCCGCATGGAGGGCTACGAAGTGCTCTGGCTGCCGGGCACGGATCACGCCGGCATCGCCACCCAGGCCGTGGTGGAGAAAGCCCTGCGCAAACAGGGCCTGATGAAGCATCGCAACGATCTGGGCCGCGAAAGGTTCCTCGAACACGTGTGGGCCTGGAAGGAAAAGCACGGCGACATCATCATCCAGCAACTCAAACGACTGGGCTGCTCCTGCGATTGGACCCGGCTCCGGTTCACGATGGATCCGGAGTATTCCCGCTGTGTGCAGAAGGTCTTCGTGGCGCTGTTCCGGGACGGGCTCATCTACCGGGGGCTGCGCATGGTGAACTGGGACCCGGCCGCGCAAACCGCCTTGTCCGACGAGGAAGTGGAGTGGGTCGAGGAAAAAAGTCACCTCTGGCACCTGAAGTACCCGCTTCTGGACGCAGACGGCCGGCCCTCGTCCGGGCAGTATGTCGTGGTGGCCACCACCCGCCCGGAAACCATGCTCGGGGATGAGGCAGTGGCCGTTCACCCGGGCGATCCACGTTACCAGAACCTCATCGGTCGCCGGGTCCTTCTGCCGCTGCGCAACAAGCCCATTCCGGTCGTCGCAGACGAGGCGGTGGACCCCGAATTCGGCACCGGCTGCGTCAAGGTCACCCCCGCGCATGACCCTGCCGACTACGAAATGGCCGTCCGACATCACCTGCCGTTGACCGTCGTTATCGGGCCCGATGGACGCATGACGGCCGAGGCGGGCGATGGTTTCGCCGGCCTGGATCGCATGGAGGCGCGCAAGGCCGTGGTCGCGCATCTCGAAAAGCTCGGACTGCTGGCCCGGGTCGAGGATTACACCCACCGCGTGGGTTACAGCCAGCGCAGCCATGTCCCCATCGAACCGCGCCTCAGTGAACAATGGTTTCTGCGCTATCCGGAGGTCGAACGTGCGCTGCGCGCCGTGGAACAGGGAGAGATCCGGTTCCATCCGGACCGCTGGGTCAAGACCTACGCTCACTGGATGACTCACCTGAAGGACTGGTGCATCAGCCGGCAGCTCTGGTGGGGTCATCGAATCCCCGTCTGGACCCGCAGCTTTCCCGATGTCGCCAGTCTCGAAGTCGCCGAGCGCGAGCTCGCCACCTGGGGACCCGCCGTGGCCATCCGACGCGACCAACTGACCCTGTACGCGGCCACCGCCGAGGAATCCCTCCAACACCAGCTCACCCAACAGGGCTGGACGCAGGATCCGGACGTGCTCGATACCTGGTTCAGTTCCTGGCTGTGGCCGTTCGCCACCATGGGCTGGACCGGCGACCCCGCCCGCGACCGCCAAAACCCCACGCTCCAGCGCTTCTATCCCACCACCGACCTGGTCACGGGACCCGACATCATTTTCTTCTGGGTGGCCCGCATGATCATGGCCGGATTGCGCTTCATGGACGCGGTGCCCTTCCGCAACGTCTATTTCACCGGCATCATCCGGGACAAACTGGGCCGCAAGATGAGCAAGAGCCTGGGCAACTCGCCCGACCCGCTCGACCTGATTGGCCGGTACGGGGCCGACGCACTCCGGTTCGGCACCATGCGCAGTGCACCCCTGGGACAGGACGTTCTGTTCGATGAGAAGGACGTCGAGCTCGGTCGCAACTTCTGCAACAAACTCTGGAACGCGTGCCGATTCCGCCAGCTTCAGGGCCCGCCCACGGACGCTTCGCTCGAACCCCGCGGCCTCACCGTGGACGATCGCTGGATCCTCCTCAAACTCGACACCGCCATCCGCGAAATCCATGCCGCCTTCGCCGAGTACCGGTTCAGCGAGGTCACCCAAACCCTCTACCGCTTTTTCTGGAGCGAGTACTGCGACTGGTACGTGGAAGCCTCCAAGGCGGTGTTGTACGGAAGCTCCCCCGAGCGCAAACAGCAGACCCTGGCCGTGCTGGACTTCGTCCTCCATCACACGCTGCGACTGTTCCATCCCTTTCTCCCCCACATTACCGAGGAACTCTGGCACGGACTGGGCTTCGCGCGGAAGCACCCCGAAGACCGCGGCGGCCGCACCATCCTCTTCGCCCCCTGGCCCCAGCCCTTCAGCGAGGAATTCCGCCTCCGCCACGGACTCGACGAGGCTGTCGCCGCCTTCGTCGATGCCCGCTACGCGCTGGTAACCGAGGGCCGCAATCTCCGCCGGTTGGCCAACATCCCCGCCAATCGCAAGGTCCGCTTCATTCTCAAACCGACGCGCGAACTCGACGACCACGACCGCGCCGTGCTGCAATTGTTGTTGCAGGCGGAGTCCCTGGAACTCGATCCCCGGGCGCAACCCCGGCGGGGCACCCCCACCTGCCGCACCGCCCTCGGGGATCTGTTCCTGCCCCTGGAGGGCGTGGTGGACGTCGCCGCCGAAACCGCCCGTCTCACACGTGAACTGGAGAAAATTCAGGCGGAAATCGCCCGGATCGAGCAGCGTTTGGGAGATCCGCACTTCACCGCCAAGGCGCCGCCCCACGTCCTGGACGAACATCGGCGCCGACTGGCCGAGTGGCGCGATCGGGCCGATCACGCCCGCGCCGCACTCGCGCTCTTGCAATCCTAGACCCGGCCGATCCTGTCGCCCCGGCGCAGCGATCCGAACCGGCTCCCGACCTCGAGGGACATGGCACACAGACGCTGCTGCCGGGTTCGCCCCTCCAATCCTGCGCCGGCAGCAGAGCGCGCCCCGGCCACCCTCAGGGAACCCCGCAACGGCCGTTTCGGGCCTTCCGGGAACTCATTCCCCGATGCAATGGGCCAACACGCTTCGCCGGTGCGGCTCGTGTCGGTGTTCCCACAGGTAAATCCCCTGCCACGTCCCCAGGGCCAGAGCCCCGTCCCGCACCGGGATGCTGAGGTTCACGGCCGTCAGAGCACTCCGCACATGCGCCGGCATGTCGTCGGGCCCCTCCACCGTGTGCCGAAACAGGGGATCTCCATCGGGCACCAGCCGCGCGAAGAACCTCTCCAGGTCCCGGCGCACCTCGGGATCGGCGTTCTCCTGGATCAACAGGGACGCGGAGGTGTGCTGGATGTGCAGAGTCAACAGGCCCTGCCGAACTCCGATGTCCCGGACCCAGGCGGCCACGTCGCGCGTCAGCTCATAGAACCCGCGTCCGCGGGTGGCCACGATGAATTCGTGCATCCATTGGCGCATGCGTCCTCGAAAGGTTCCGTGCCCGACCGCCCTGGGGCCGCCGAGCGCCCGCCTGCACGGCGTCGGCCCACCCCAACGTTGCCCGGCCGAACCGGGTCTGGCAAGCTGCGCGCCGTGGGTCATCTTGCTCACGCTCGGAAAGTCTTTGATGTCGAGATTGCCGGCCTGCGAGCCGTCCGGCGTCGGTTGGACGAAGCCTTCGACCGCGCCGTGGAGCTCATCGTGGAAACGCTCCGGCGCCGCGGCAAAATCATCGTGGTCGGCATCGGCAAGTCCGGCAACATCGGCCACAAGATCGCCGCGACCCTCACCAGTACGGGGGCGCCCAGCGTGGTCCTCAACAGCGTGGACGCGCTGCACGGCGATCTGGGCATCGTCACGGACGGGGACGTGGTGCTGGCCCTGAGCTATTCCGGAGAGTCCGACGAGCTGATCAACCTGCTGCCGGCGCTGCGCCGGTTTTCCATCCGGCTCATCAGCTTCACCGGCAGCGCACGGTCCACATTGGCCCGATACAGCGACGTGGTCCTGAACGTGCACGTGCCGCGCGAGGCCTGTCCCTTCAACCTCGCTCCCCCCACCAGCACCACCGCCATGCTGGTCCTGGGCGATGCGCTCGCCATGGCCGTGCTCCATGCCCGCGGGTTCAAAAAGAGCGACTACGCCCGACTTCACCCCGCCGGGGCCATCGGCCGGGCCATGCTGCTGCGCGTCGCCGACATCATGCGGACCGGCAACCGCCACGCCGTCGCCCCCGAGACCCTCTCCGTGCGCGACGGGCTCCTGCTCATGACCCGCGCCAAATCCGGCTGCCTCAGCATCGTCAACCAGCGCGGCAAACTGGTCGGTGTGTTCACCGACGGCGACTTTCGACGACGCATCCCCGAAGACGATCATCTCCTCACCCGGCCCCTGCGCGAGGTCATGACCCGCAACCCCGTCTGCATCCGCATGGACGCCCTGGCCGCAGAAGCCCTGAAGGTGTTCAACGAACGCAACATCGACGATCTGATCGTCGTGAATGCCAAACGCGAACCGGTCGGCCTGGTCGATTCCCAGGACCTGCCCAGGCTCAAGCTCATGTAGCCCGCCACGGGCCCGAGACGAATCGCTCGCCCTCATGAACGCGCACGTCTGCTCCCGGCTCCGTCCAACTCCATCCCGGTGGCTTCTGTGCCTGGCTTTGGCTTGGCTGCCCGCTTTCGCGGCCCCTGCTTCGACAACTTCCATGTTTCAAGAGAATCTCTTCGAAACCCGCATCACACGCGACATTCGGTACCGTTACCTGCTCAGCCTTCCCCGCGACGCCTCGGCCGGGACCGAAACCGCGTCGCCTGCGCGGCGCTGGCCCCTGGTACTCTTTCTCCACGGCGCCGGCGAACGGGGTCAGGATCTGCGCCGGGTAACCGTTCACGGTCCTCCGGCCCTGGTCCAGCGCGGGACCAACTTCCCCTTCATTCTGGTGGCGCCCCAGTGTCCCGAGGACCAACGGTGGGACGCGCCCGGCCTGATGGCGTTGCTGGAGCACCTCGTGCATCGGCTGCCCGTGGACCCCACCCGCGTGTACGTCACCGGCCTGAGCATGGGCGGCTATGGCACCTGGAAACTGGGCCTCACCTACCCGGATCGCTTTGCGGCCATTGTCCCCATCTGCGGCGGCGGAGAGTGGATCGATGTCCGCCTGGCGGCTCGCAGCCGGGTCGAAGCACTCCGCAGCCTTGCCGTGTGGGCCTTCCACGGTGCCAGGGACCCCGTGGTCCCCTTGAGCGAATCCGAGCGCATGGTCCAAGCTCTGAAGGACGCCGGTGCCCGCGAGGTTCGGCTCACCGTCTATCCCGAGGCCGAACACGACTCTTGGACCGTCACTTACGAGAACCCCGAAGTCTATCGCTGGATGTTGGAGCACCGCCGACCCGATGCCGACTGGCCGGGGACTCCTTAACAAGGCCGTTCACAAGGCAGCGAGGCACGTTTTCCTCGGGAAAGGCGGCTTTCCGAATCCGGGACCGGCACCGGAGGGTTCCGAAAAGCGCGGTTTTTTCAACACCCTGCCCACGATTCCCGAGCTTCCCCGGCCGCCGGCGAGCTTCCCGCCCCGGCTGCGCAACTCTCGCCGCCTCTTCCGGGTCACCTTACCACGGCTTGCGTTCGTTCATGGACCGAACGATCAGCCGCCGCAACGCCAGAAAATCCACGCTGCCCGTCTCCCGCCAGATCACCTGTCCCTCGGGATTGATCAGCACGGTATACGGCACCACCCCCTGCCAGGTCGGATCGAACGCGTCGATGAGCGCCTCGCGATTCTCGCTGGCGAAAATCAGATTACGACACGAAGCCTGCTGACGCTGCAAAAAGTCCAACACCCGCGGTCGTTCTTCCGGCCGGTTGAGCGACACCGTGACCAGCTCGAAGTCCCGGTGGCGGTACATCCGCCAGGTGGTGATGAAATCTCCGAATTCCGCCACGCACGGGGCACACCACGTTGCCCAAAACGACACCAGCCGGAACTTGCCCGTCCCCTCGTTCCTCCGAAGCGCGCGCAAACCCGGCTCGTCCACCGGCTCCAGACTCACCGGCTCCCGGGCCAGTTTCTCCAAGAAAGCCCGGTTCTGCGGGATCTTGTCCGGCCACTTCACCGAACAACCCACCACCTTGGTTTGCTTGACCGGTGGGTCCTGCCCCGCCAGCAGCGCGTCCAGCGCCTCCCGCAAATAATGACGTTTCACGTTCTGGACCCGTTCCGAATCGTCCACCGCGCCCACGTACCGGAGCCGTCGCTGCTCATCGAACACGAAAACATGCGGCGTGGCCACCGGGCCGTACGCACGCGCCGTCTCCTCCGCATCCCCGGCATAGAGATAGGGAAAGTTGAACTGGCGCTCCCGGGCCCGGAGCTTCATTTCCTCGAAGGAATCGCCCATGTCCGACCAACCCAGCTCGTCCAATCGAACCGCGTCGGGTGCATTGGGACTGATCGCCACCAGCACAACGCCCTTCGGTCGGTAATCCTCGACGATTTGCTTCAATCGCGGCTCGTAGTACTGGGCCGTGGGACAGTGGTTGCAGGTGAACACCACCACCAGGATCCGCGCGTGTGCAAAGTCCTTCAGCGCCCAGCGCCGACCGTCCACGCCGGGCAAGTCGAAATCCGGCGCCGTCGCGCCCAGCGGCAACGTCGCAGGAGGGTTCTCCGCCGCCCACGCCATCCAGCCGAGACACCACGCCAGTCCCACTGCCCGGATCCATTTCATGTCCCGACCTTACGGTCTCGGCGAAGCTCTGCGCAAGTCTCCCGCCCGACCTTCGCGGACGCGGCCCGCTGCCCGGCCTCCGCAGCACCCGACCGCGCCACCCACCGCCCCCCCGCGTGCCACCACCCTCAGAGGCACAGGGTCGGCAGTGCCCGCGCCCTGTCGATCAGACTTCCCCCGAACCATGAAGCATGCACAACCCTGTCCCGGCCGGACAGAACCTGCAGTGTTCTCAAGCCCGAAGAGCGCGCAGAAGTCACCGAAGCGGCTCCATTTCCGAATCCCACGAACGACCTCGGGTTCTGACCTCACTGCGGAAAGCATCCTCCGGCCGGCTCCGTCCCCCTCGCGCTCCTTGTCCGTCTTCCGTGTGTTCCGTGGGCTCTCCGGAGAGGGGCTTTGTGGGCTTTGATTTCGGGGACGCGCGCAAGCCGCCCGGTGTGTCGCGCAGGCTTCCCAACCTTGCGGGTTGCCTTTGGACTTGCCAGAGGGTTGCGGGTGCTTCGATGTGTTCCGCGTGATCGACGAGGCACGGAAAGAAGCCGACGGTGAGAGCAGGGAGTCCCTCCCGATGGCATGGATCACGGGCGCCGGCGGTCTGTTGGGCCATGCGTTGGTCGAGGTGGGACGGGCCCTCGGGGTGCCCTGGATCCTGCGGCCGTTGACGCGAGAGGAGGTCGATTTGGCGGATTTCCGATCGGTCGAAGCATGCTGGAATCGGTACCGTCCCGCGCTGGTGATTCATTGCGCCGCGCTGAGCCGGTCGCCGGTGTGTCAGGCCCAACCCCGGCTGGCTTGGGAACAAAACGTGGAGGTTACGCGCCGGCTGGTAACACTGGCCGGGGAGGCCGTCTTCGTGTTTTTCTCGAGCGATCTGGTGTTCGACGGTCGGAAGGGCGGGTACAGGGAGGAAGATCCGCCGAACCCGCTGAATGTGTACGGGGAGACGAAAGCGGCGGCGGAACAGGTGGTGCGCGCGCATCCCCGGCATCTGATTGTGCGGACGTCACTGAACGGGGGACGTTCGCCCACGGGCGATCGGGGGTTCAACGAGCAGTTGCGCAGGGCGTGGGCCGCCGGTGAAACAACCAGCTTGTTTGTGGATGAGTATCGTTGTCCCATTGCGGCCACGGAAACGGCACGCAGGGTCTGGCAGTTGATCCTGCGGGGTGCGAGCGGGACTTTCCACGTGGCGGGCGGGGAACGGCTGTCGCGATGGGAGCTGGGCTGTCTGCTGGCTGCGCGGTGGCTGGAGCT
>JAOADM010000158.1 GCA_026417315.1 Limisphaera sp. | reverse complement strand
CCCGAAAAGCCCTCATCGCCGCCGCTGGCCGCGCAGTATCGTCGGTTGCCCGGAATCCAACCCGGCAAGGAATCGCCCGAGCTGCGCGTGGCCATCCGGGTCATGTGCCAGCGGCGTGAAGCCGCCATTCAATTGAGCGAAGAATTAGGGTATTCTCTACCCGAGTTCCGTGAAGTTGCCCGGCTGAGCGAATCCCCACTCGACGTCGGTCGGCGACTTCGCAGTGCCTTGCGTGTGAGTGAACAGGAGCAGCAACAGTGGCAGAACGAATGGCAGGCGTGGCGAAGGTGGCGAGAAGCAGTTGAAAACATTGGCGTGTTTGTCTTTCAGTTCCCCAAGGTCGACTTGCAAGAGGCGCGCGGAATTACACTGCCGTCATTTCCAGCGCCGGTCATCGGCATCAACTCGAAGGAGACTTCGGCCGGCGCGCGCTCCTTCACGCTGATGCACGAACTGGTGCACCTGGCCCTGGCTCGTGGGGACGAAGAAGACGTGGCCCTTCGTGAGCGACGCTCCGAGGCCGACTGGCAGCAGGTGGAACGCTTTGCTGAGGAAGTCGCCAGCGCCGTGCTCATTCCGCAGCCCATGCTGGAGGAAGCGCTGCGACAGATCTCGGTTCGACGGGACACCTGGGATGTGCAGCGTGTCCGGCAATTGGCCGCACGCTTCCGGGTGACGCCCCTGGCCATGGCAACGCGGCTGCGCGCCGCCGGGCAGTTCACGTGGACGGGCTATCGCAGGTGGAAACAGGAATGGGACGCATACGTGGCGCAGTTGCCGCCGCGGCGCGGCGGTTTCGCCACACCGGCGGAGAAAACCTTGGGCCGGGCAGGTCGGCCGTTTGCACAATTGGTGCTGGAGGCGCTAGACAGCAACCGGATCACAGCCGTGGAGGCGTGCCAGTATCTCGACCTGCGATGGGATCACCTGGAAAAACTCCGCATGGAACTGCGCGTCGGCCCCGGTGCAACCCGCGAACCCCTCGATACGGGCGATTGAAAAGAGCACGTTGCCCATGTATTCAGTGGACACCAGCGCGTTGATGGATTGGCAGGCGCGCTTTTATCCAACGGACGTTTTTGTACGGCTGAAAGAAAGAATGGAAGCACTCATCGCCGCCGGAAAAATGCGAGCGCCTGCGATCGTCCGTGAAGAACTCAATGCCGTGGGCCCGCCCGCATTGATCACGTGGGCCAGGGGGCAATCCAGCCTGTTTGTCCCCTTGGAAGCGCAGTTGCAGTCCCAGGCTGCAACGATCCAGGCCAGATACCCTGAATTGGTGGACGCACGGTCGCCTCAGGAATCCGCTGACCCCTGGGTGATCGCGCTCGCAATATTGAACGGTTGGACAGTCGTTTCGCAGGAGACCTCCGTCAACGAGAAGCGCCGCGCCGCGCGAAATTACTACATCCCAGATGTATGCCGTGACCTTGGCGTGCCGTGCATCAACTTGCTCGGGTTAATGCGAAAGGAGGGCTGGACCTTTTGAAGAGTCCCGGCCACACGCGGAAGTTACGCCTGAAAAAGACCTGCGAGGCGTTCTACCTCATCTACCATTGCGTGGGCGAAAGCAGTCCGCGCGCGCGGATCTTCAATGCCGACTACGGCCTGTTTCGCGCCCTGCTGAGGATGTTCGCGCTGCTGACCGGATTCGCGCTGGCCGATGCGGTTTGGGCCGCGTGGCGACAACGGGCCCGACTCGCGCCATTTGCCGTGCGGATGGTTCTTTTTGCCCTCGCAACGCTGATTGCCTACCCGCGTTGCCGCAAGCGCAGCGAAGATTTTGCACAATCCGTCTTCGACCTCTTCCCAGCCGCCGGGAGCGGACATTCGGTTTCGCAGAAAACCTCGTAAGTCGGAACAGCAGAAGGCCGGGGAGCTCGAAAGGGGGTCTCGCGCCCGCACCTTGCCGGCCTGTTCACGTGCTCCTCGAAAAGCCAGAGGCTTGCCAGAAACCGCGACTGCCGTTCGGCAGCACTGTCCTCGAGCCCGCGGCAGCTTGTGCCCGCCCGACCTGCAAACTCCAAGGTTCCACGGTGCAAACGCAGCCGCGGAGGAATGCTTGGTTGGGTGCCCGCTGCGCCATGGCGGCCTGGCGGGCGTGTTCGAGCGTGCCGCTGTACAGGGCAAGGAACCGGGCTGATTTTGTTCAGGCGCAAGCAATCATTGTAACGGCCGATGCGACACAAAGTGCTTTACCCGGACACGCACACCACCAGACTTCGAGAATGTTCTGGAGAGCAACACCGGACATCACCATGAAACCATCATCCCTTGCCCTGCTCGTCATCGGTTTTCTTGCGATTCCGTCGACACGCCTGCAGGTGCAGGCCACAGTGCGGGTATTTGCCGACAAGAATGCTTTTGCATACGCACTGGGGGAGGCTCCCCAGGCACGCGTTACCTTCGATGACCTTCCCGAGGGACCCATTTCGGGGACGGAATTCACGAACGCCGGGTTCGTCTTCAGCTCACCCCTTCCTCCACCCGCCGGCCAATTGGAGGTTGCACCCGCCGATTTTTTCTGGAGCAGTCCGTACTTGAATATCGGCAAGCGACCGTATGCGGCGGGAGACGACGGTGAAAACGATTCGCTCAACATCGACATTCTTGGCGAGTGGACGGCAGCGGCCCTGGAGTTTGTCGATGCATGGTTCCCGGGGAACGCGGTCACAACGATCACCTTCTACGGGCGCTCCTCCAACGTGCTGTATACCGTCAGTGCGCAAAACAGAAACCTGTCTTTCATTGGCATCATCGCCGACGAACCCATCCAATGGATCCGTATCAACGAGGCAGCCAATGACGCGGATGACGTGGGTTATGACAACTTTTGGCTTGGCAACCCCGCACCTGTCGCGGTGGACGCTCCCGCACTGGGCATCGCCACCGTGCCGGAGGGAGTGATTCTGCGTTGGCCGGCGTCTGTCGGGGATTATCGGCTCGAGGCCAGTGACTCCGTCGAAACCGGGGCATGGGAGCCGGTCCAGGAAGCCGCGGTGTTCGAGAATGGCTTCATGACCGTGATCCTTCGCGCTGACCGCGAGGTCCGGTTCTTCCGGCTTCGAAAGGCAGATTGATCGTGGCAGGTGTCCCGAGAGCGAAGACAAGGGCCCCTCGCTATGCACCCACACGTCGAGGGCTTGAGGCCCGCGTCGCCCCGGGCGTGCAGCCGGCCGGCGACGTACGTATGGGGATTGTGTCTGGCGGCACGGAGTCTGGAGCGGACGGGTTGGTCGCGTTCGGCGGGTCGAAATTCCGCCGGCCAGACGTCATGCGTTGGTTCCTTTGTTTGGGAGCATCGGCCGCGGCCGCCCGGCCTCACGGGACGGACTGTTAGGGGACCCTTTGCAGCTCGAGCAGGCGGCGGTAGGTGGGGTGGGACAGCGCCAGGGCTTCCGGGGCACCGTCGCCGGTGATGCGGCCGTCTTCGAAGACCAACACGCGCCGGGCCAGGCTGATGGAGCTGAAACGGTGCGCGATCAGGATGGTGGTGCGACCCCGAATCAGGTCGCGCAGGGCAGCCTGGACCAGCGCCTCGCTCTCCGCATCCAGCGCGCTGGTGGCCTCGTCCAGGATCAGAATCGGCGCATCCTTCAGAAACGCACGTGCAATGGCGATGCGCTGGCGTTGTCCGCCCGAAAGCGTGGCGCCGCGTTCCCCCACCACGGTGTCATACCCCCGGGGCAGCATTTCGATGAACTCCGCCGCTCCGGCGCGCCGGGCGGCCTCGCGCACGGCTGCATCGTCGGCATCCGGTCGGCCGATCCGGATGTTTTCGGCGATGGTGGCGTTGAAGAGAACGGGAGATTGAGGCACGAACGCGATACGCCGGCGCCAGGCATGTTTGTCGAATTCGCGCAGGTCCACGCCGCCGCAGGTGATTCGCCCGCTGGTGGGATCGAAGAACCGGGGGATCAACAGGGCGAAGGTGCTTTTGCCCGCGCCGCTGGGGCCCACGAGCGCGACCGTTTCGCCGGGCTGGATCTGCACGGTGACCCGTGACAGCGCCGGAAGCGCCTCCGCCCCGTGGGCATTGGGATAGTGAAAGCTGACGTCTTCGAAGGCCAGGGGCGCGTCCGGCGGCGGCAACGGGCGCGGGTGCGGCGGATTGGGCAGCGTGTCCCGGGCCGTCAGGATTTCTTCCAGTCGCTCGAGCGACGCCTGTCGCCCCTTCAGCGCGGCGTGGAGCGAACTCAGTTTCTTGACCGGCTCATAGGCAAGGTAGAGGGCCAAAGCCAGCGAGCTGAAGGTGGCAAAGTCGATGCCGCTGCGGACGCCCAGATACAGGGCCACCATGAGACCGCAGGTGGCAATGAACTCGATGGAGGGTCCCAGCATGGCCTCGTACTTCACCGTTTTGAGGGACAGGCGCAGGATTTCGCGCAGGCGTTCGGCGAACCGGCGGCAGAGTTGTGATTCCAGGTGGTAGGCCTGAATCTCCACCGGAGATTGCAGCGCCTCGGTGACCACGGCTGCCAGTTCCCCGCTCTGACGCGCAACCATCCGGGAGCGGCGCAACAGGCGGCGCGTCACCAGACGCAGGGGAATCACACAGAGCGGGATGGTGGTCAGGGCCACCAGGGTAAACAGGGCGCTGCGCTCCATCACGGAGATCCAGACCAGATAGCCCAGTGCCGCCACCAGCACCAATGGCTGCTTAATGGCGTCGTTGCTCAACAGGAGGATCAGGGACCGAATCTGCTCCGCGTCATTCACCAGTCGGCTGACCAGGTCGCCCGTCTTGTGCACCTGATAAAACGCCAGCGGCAGACTTTGAAGACGCTCGAACGCGGCCCGGCGAAGGCCCTCCAGAAAGATGAATCCCGCCCGGTTGATCCAGTACCGGTTCAGGAACGCGCACAGGCCGCGCAGGAGAAAGACCACCGGCATGCCCAGGCAGGCCAGCAACAGCAGTCGTTCCTGATAGGACTCCCCGAACAGCGCGCGCGCGGTGTGCACCACCCAGGGCGACGCTTCCTGCTCCCGACCGAAGAAGATCGGGAGCACGGTTTTGAGCATGGCGGGCAGCCCGGCGCCGCTCAGGGCGGCGAATCCGACGCCGGCCAACAGCCCCGCTACCAGATGAGGCCAGGCGGGCCGGACCAAGGGCCACCAACGCCGCAATCGCGATGGGCGTTGCGTCTCTCCGGTGCCGGGCTCTGCCGTTGTTTGCGTCGCTTGCATGGGACGTCCCGCGTGGCGCTCCGTGCCCGGGCCAGAGTACGAATCCCGACCGACGGGGACCAGTGCGTTGTGGTCGTAGCGCACCGGATCAGGGAACGAAGCAGCGGGTCCGGTGTGTCTGCAAAGCGGCTCGGGGTTCCGCAACGCCGCCAGGCTTCAAACTCCGACGTTGCCCGACGCCTTCCATGCCTGCAACACCGCATCCATCACGCGGTCCACGGGAGAGGTGTCGAGGCGCTGGTGTTCCGGGTGGGCGCGCAACCACGCGACCGCGTTCCGAATGCCCTCGCGGAAGGGAACGCGACCCCGGAAGTCCGGAACCAACCGGCGCAGTTTCGAGTTGTCGAAGATGGCTGGTTGGGCTTTGTCGCCCTTCAACGGGCCGGTCAATTCCGGGCAGACCCGGCAGATGAAGTCGGTGGGCACCGGCACCATGCGCGGCTGAACGCCGACGGCCGCTGCGATTTCGCGATAGATCTGGTTCCAGGTAAGCACTTCGTCGCTGGTGATGTGGAACGCCTGGCCCAGGGCAGCGTCCTGCCCGATCAAACCGGCCAGCCCCACGGCAAAATCTCCCGCCCAGGTGAGCGTCCAGGGATTTTCGCCCTGATCGGGCACCCACACGGCCGCGCCGCGTTCCAGTCGGGCGGCGAAGGCGTATCCGGCACTGGAGACCGGATTGGGGATCCAGCGCTCCGAATAAGTGTGCGAAGGCCGCACGATGGTGACGGGAAACCCCTCTGCGCGCCACCGACCCAACAACCATTCCTCGCAGGCCTGCTTCCCCTGTGCGTAGTCCCAGAACGGGTTCCCCAGCGGGGTCTCCTCCGTGATGGGCAACCGCGGCGGCGGCTTGGCATAGACCGTGGCCGAGCTGATGAACACGTACTGCCGGATGTCACGGAACAGCTCATGGTCCAGGGCCACGTCGGCGACTTCGTACCCGATGAAGTTGATGACGACGTCGATGGACCGACCCGCCAGTGCACGGCGCATCCCCTCCGGATCCTTGCGATCCGCCACCACGGCCTCGAATCCGGCGGGCACGGGACTGCGGCCACGGGTCAACAAGATCACCTGATGCCCGCGGGCCCGGAGTTCGGCTGCGCAGGCCGAGGAGAGATTTCCTGTTCCGCCCAACAACAGAATCCGCATGCCTTTTACCCTGCCGCAGGGAAACAAAGAAACAACGCCAAAACGTGTGCGGGGGTGGGATCCGGACCGCCCCGAGCGAGGGCAGATCGATCCGGCGCGTGATCGCACAGGGCCGGGGAAACGTGTCTTCGTCCCTATTTCGCGGGGTTTGCAGATCCCATCGCGGGCGCGGCGGATCGCCTGCAGCGCACCTCGGCAAAAGGGCGGTCCGGTGGGGGCAGCAATCGGGCCCCGACCCGAGCCCGGGGAAGCGGCGATTCAATCTACCGCGCGGCGAATTGCCTCGGCGATTTCCAAAAACGCACGGGCCGCGGGATGGTCGGGCGCGCCGACCACCACCGGCAGGCCGCGGTCGCCGCCTTCGCGGATTTCCTGATAAATCGGGATTTCTCCGAGGAAGCGCAGACCCTGGCGGGCCGCTTCGGCCCGGCCCCCGCCGTGACCGAAGATCTCGATGCGCTGGCCACCGGGCGCCTCGAAAAAGCTCATGTTCTCAATGATCCCCACAATGGGCACGTTCACCTTTTGGAACATGGCAATGCCCTTGCGCACGACGCCCACCGACGCCGCCTGCGGTGTGGTGACCACAATGCCGCCGTCCAGGGGCACGGTTTGACACAGGGAAAGTTGAGCGTCTCCGGTGCCCGGTGGCAGGTCCACCAGCAGGTAATCCAGCTCGCCCCATTCCACCACCGTCAGGAACTGTTGGATGGTTTTCTGGATCATGGGCCCGCGCCAGATGACGGGCTGGTCGTCGTCCAGCAGGAAGCCGATGCTCATGAGTTTGACGCCGTGCCCGACCGGCGGCACCAACATTTCGCGGGCGCTGAGGGTGGGGCGCTGCCGCACGCCCATCATCAGCGGAATGCTCGGGCCGTAAATGTCGCAATCCAGCAGGCCCACCCGCGCTTGCAGTCGCTGAAGTGCGCACGCCAGGTTGACCGCCACGGTGGACTTGCCCACGCCGCCCTTGCCGCTGGCCACCGCCAGGACACGACGCACGCCGGGCACACGGGTTTGATGCGCCCAGGGATCGGGACCGGCGGCTCCTGCCGCCGCCGGCTGGATCAGTTCCACCACCGCCTCGCGAACGCCCGGCAGCGACTCCAACAGCGCCTGACTGTCCTCGCGGATTTTTCGTCCCGCCTCCACGTTGGGCGAGTTGAGATGCAACACCACGTGCACGCGATCCCCATCGACCCGAATGTCCTGCACCAGACCAAACGAGACGATGTCCCGACTGTAGCCGGGGTACTTTACCGACCGCAGTGCTGCGCGAATGTCTTCCGCCGACAGATTGTTCATGCGCGAACTCAACTTGCCAGCGTTTCCCCGGATGGCAAGAACCCGCAGACGTGCGTGGAGTCGGTTGACCGGCCAAGAGGCGGAAGAAACTTCGAGCTCAGACGGCCGGGATCAAACGCCGCGCCATCGCGGGTGCCCGGCCAAAGAATCCCTTGCGAACTTCACCACAACGATCTCGAGTGGCCGAGCCCTTGCGGGGCTGCGCCCCGTCCGCCAAACCGCCCCGGCAAGTGAGGCGACCGACGCGCCGGCATCGCGGACGGCGACGCCCGGGGCTATCGGGCCGGCTCCATAGCCGGTCCAAAGGAGTTTGCCATTCGAAAGTCCGGGCGGGATGTGCTTGCACCTCACCGGCTTCTCGTGGGGTCATGCGTTCGCCGGGTCAACCGCCGTGTTGGCAACCGCCCGTGTAGCGAGCGGCCTTTTCGGGGCATTCGCAGCGGCGGCCACCCGAAGCCGCGGCCGCGGGTTTGGATTTGAACCGGGCCCGGCCGATGCAGTAGCGTCGCGGCGAGGCCGGGCGGGCGGGAGGATCGGCCCGGCGCGCCCGTCCGGAGGTGGGATCGAAAGCGGCAAAGCCTCGAGCGCCCTCCAGGGGCGGTCGGCAGCCCCCGGCCCGCCAGCAGGTGAGCATGAGCAAAGTGGCGACCCGATCTCGATTGCGCACGCTGGATTACTCCGTGGTCCAGCAGTGCATGCATTGCGGATTGTGCCTGCCCACGTGCCCCACCTACGACGCGACCAAGGTCGAGCGCCACAGTCCGCGCGGTCGGATTGCCTTGATGCGGGCCATCGCGGACGAGCGGTTGGACCTGACCCGCACCTTCGCGGAGGAGATGTATTTTTGCCTGGGGTGTCTGGCCTGCATGACCGCCTGCCCCGCTGGTGTGAACTACGCCGAGTTGTTCGAGCAGGCGCGGGCCGAGATCGAGGAACGCCGGATTCTGGACAACCCCTGGCGACGGTGGGTTCGAGCGGTCACCATCCGCTGGTTGTTCATGGCGCCGGGGCGGCTGCGGTGGGCGGCGCGCCTGCTGCGACTTTATCAAGAATCCGGGCTGCAGACCCTCGTCCGGCACAGTGGCCTGTTGCGACTTCTACCCGCGCGGTGGCAGGAGCTGGAAGCCATGACACCGGAGGTTTCCCCGGCATTTTCGGACGAACTCATTCCGCCGGTGATGCCCGCGCGTGGACAGACCCGATATCGGGTGGCCCTGCTCACCGGATGCGCGCAGGACGTGCTGTTCAGCGAAGTGAATCGTGACACCGCCGAGGTGCTTGCCTGGAACGGCTGCGAGGTGCACACGCCGCCCCACCAGTACTGC
>JAOADM010000157.1 GCA_026417315.1 Limisphaera sp. | reverse complement strand
GTGTTGGAGGTGATCCGGGGCGAACGTCACTTATTTGCCCCCCTGGCCGAGAAGCTGCAGCCCGGAGACATTCTCCTGGTTCGGGCCGGCCCGCGCGAGCTGATGGAAACCCAGGCCACTTGGGGCCTCGAACCGGTGCGGCGGTTGGAGGTCACCGACGCCGTCCTCGAGGGCGAACATTTGAAACTGGCCGAGGTCTTGATTCCCCCGGGATCTGCATGGGAGGGCCGCGCTCTCGGCGAGCTGGACTTCATGCACCGTTACGGAGCATTGGTGCTGGCCGTGCGTGCCCGGCGCCGCACCGTCCGGGAGGGCCTCCAGCAGGTGCGCCTGGGCGTGGGCGATGCCCTGTTGGTCCTGGGACCGGAAGAGGCGCTGAACCGGCTCCGCGGCGACAGGAACCTGTTGGTCCTGCAGCCGGTGGATGAACCGGCCTTGCGCAGACGCAAAATGCCCCTGGCCGTGGGCATCGTGGCCGGTGTGGTGTTGCTGGCCGGACTCAACCTCTTACCGGTCATGGTGGCCGCCATCATCGGCGGGATTGCGCTGGTGGCATGCCGGTGCATCTCCTTGGACGAGGCGTACGCGGCGATCGACTGGCGGGTCATCATGCTGCTGGCCGGGACCTGGCCCCTGGGGTTGGCCCTGGAAAAAAGCGGAGCGGCCGCCGGGATTGCGCAGGCAGCACTGTGGCTGGCAGGCGAGGCCAATCCGTGGCTGGCCCTGGCCATCCTGTACGGTCTGACCGCCCTGTTGACCGAATTCCTGAGCAACAACGCCACCGCGGTCCTGCTCACGCCCATCGCCATCTCCACCGCCGTTTCCCTGGGAGTCGATCCCAAGCCGTTCATCATGGCCGTATGCTTCGCCGCTTCGACCAGCTTCACCACGCCTCTGGGCTATCAGACCAACACCATGGTCTATCACCCCGGCGGCTATCGCTACACGGATTTCGTCCGGGTGGGACTGCCCCTCAACCTGATTTTTTGGGCGGTCTCGGTGGCGCTGATTCCCCGCTTCTGGCCGTTTTAACGCGGCACTGAAAAACGGTTTTCTTCGGAACGATCTCCTTTGGACCGTGACCCCATGCGCGGGCGCTTTTTGCAAAGATGGCCCGTCTTTAAAGCGGCGGACCCTGCTCCAGGTTTGGCCCGGCGTTGCCTGCGCACAAAGGCTCGATGTCGTCGCTGTTCCGTGGCGGCTGCAGAAACACGCTGGATGGTCGCGCGTGGCTGTTCTGCCGACTCCCGTCGACGGCTACGGATCGGTGGTGGCCGCCACCCTCTGGCGGCGGACCGGGGATGTCAGCAAGACTCGCATCCGGGGGGTATCCATGACGGCGCGGCGGCGGACCCCGAGGGGACCGCCGACTTCCGTCAGCGGCTACCTCCTCGGGCTCCCGCCCGGTTTCTGAGCACGGCCAAGGGCAGGGGGATCGCTGGGGTCCCTCGTGCTCCCCGGAAGAAGTGGCCTGAGTCGGCCACCCCCCTTCCAAAGGCTCCACGGTCACACGATCTCCAGGGGACACCGCGGGAGGGCGTCAAGAAAGGCTTGGCCATAGCGCTTGGTCAGAATCCGATTGTCCAGCACCACCACGATCCCGGTGTCGGTCTTGGTCCGGATGAGACGGCCCACTCCTTGGCGGAATTTCAAAATGGCCTCCGGCAGCGAGAACTCCTGAAAGGCGTTGCCGCCGCGGGCTTCGATGGCTTCGATGCGCGCCTCGATCAACGGATGATCCGGCACGGCAAAAGGCAGACGGGTAATGATCACGTTGCTGAGGGCTTCCCCCGGAACATCCACGCCCTGCCAGAAACTGTCCGTGCCAAAGAGAACCGAGTCCACGTCTTCCTTGAACTTCTCCAGCAGCACGGACCGCGGCGCACCGGTGCCCTGTACGAAGCAGGTAATGCCCAGTGCCTCCAGCCGGGGTCGGAGCGCGGCGGCCACTTCCTGCATGAGTCGTGCGTTGGTGAACAGGATGAAGGCCTTGCCATGCGTCAGCCGGACGAAATGTTCGATCCAGTGTTCGAGGGCCGGTCGATACGCGGGATCGCGCGGGTCCGGCATCTTGCCCACGACGTACACCTTCATCTGCCGCGCGTAATCGAAGGGGGTGCCCACCTGGAGTTGAAGCGCGGATTCTCCGCCGACCCGTTTGGCGAAGTAATCCAGACCCCGGGCCGGGGGGCGCCCTGGAGTGCGCCGCTCGGGCGTCGCGTTGCCTGCCGGTGCGGGCTCCGGGTCGTCGACCCGGCGGGTGGCGAGCGTGGCACTGGTCATGATGATGCTGGTGCCGCTCTCGAACAGGCGCGCGCGCAGGTAATCGGCCACCTCCACGGGGGCCGCATTGAGGGTCAGATTCTGTTGTGTCTTTCCGGCGCGTTCCACCCAGTACACGTAATGCTCCGCGCTCTGGTTCAAAAAGGCTGCCACGGCCTCTCGCAGTTCGCCCAGGCGCCGATTGCACTCGGCCAGTTCCTCGCCGATCTCCCGATCCTCGCTGGTCTTGATCAGGTCGCTGAGCGCCTCCCGCAGTCGTTGCAACGGCCCGGTCAGCAAATCGGGCACGAAGTCGGGCTGGCGGATGCGCAGCTCCGTCCAGTTCCGCATCAAAGGGCCGGCCCCGGTTTCTTCTTCGGGGCTGCCCTCGCCGGGCCGGGCGACCCGCGCCAGGGTTTCGCACGCCGCTTCCAGGTGCTCGAAAAACGCGTCGGCCGCCTTGAGCGCGTCGGCCACGAGCGCAACGGCGGCGCCCTTGCGCAGCGTCGCCAACAGACCTTTCTGCGTCCGCGGGTTCCACAGTCGCTGCAGCGTGTAACGCACCTGGGCGTGAGAAAGACTCAGTCCGATGTGCCGGGCCGCCACGTTCTCGACCGTGTGGGCCTCGTCCAGAATGACAAAGTCATTCTTGAACAGCACGCCGCCCTCCGGTGGCTCCTCATCCCAGCCGCCCAGCAGCGTGAACAGGAGGGTGTGGTTCAGCACCAGCACATCCGAGGAAAGCATGCGCTGCCGCGCTCGCTGGTAAAAACACGCGCCATGCAGCTTGGCGAACTCGGAGTGCGGCCCGCAGAGCTTCGGGGCACACAGCCCGCGCTCGGAACACACCTGGTCCCAGACCTTCGGATCCGGCTGGGGATCCAGATCGGAAAGGCTGCCATCCTCGGTGCGCTGGGCCCACGCGTACAAGCGTTCCAGTTCGGCCTGTTCGGGGGAGGTGAAGAGGGCCTGGGCCTGTTCGCGGGCCTTGTGCAGGCGACGCGTGCACAGGTAATTGGCCCGGCCCTTTAGCATGGTATAGGTGAATTTCACCGGCAGGATCCGTTCCAGCAGGGGCAGGTCTTTCTGGATCAACTGCTCCTGCAAATTGATCGTATGGGTGGACACGATGGCCCGCTTGCGCTGCGCCACCGCGTGGAGAATGGCCGGGATGAGGTAGGCCAGGCTTTTGCCCACGCCCGTCCCCGCCTCCACAATCAGGCTCTGCCCGTTGACCAGTGCGCGCGCCACCGCCACCGCCATGGCCTGTTGCTGGGGCCGATACTCGAAGTTCCGTGCCCGCGCCAGAAGGCCATGTGGCGAGAAGAACGTCTCCACCTGCGACACCAGGTCATTGCCCGCAGGCTGCGGATCGAGAACGGAAATCATGGGAGAAACCGAATCCGGGCAAGCATGGCGAGCCTCGGGTACAGGGTGGCCCCGGGGTTCACGACCCCTGCGGGCCCCCGGGGGTCGCGCCCGTTCCGGCCGAAGGGCCGCTCTCGGCCGTGACCCGGCCGCTTTGCAACGCCGCCAGTTGCTTTTCCAGCTCCGCCACTCGTCGCAGCAGATCCGGCAACTGTTGCAGGGCCACGATCTGGCGCTTGGCCTGCCGATCCGGCTGAGCGGGAATCCCGAACCACTTCTGGTTGTCGGGAATGTCGTGCATCACCCCGGATTTGGCCGCGACGCTCACTCGATCGCCGATTTTCAAGTGACCCGCCAGGCCCACCTGGCCGGCCAGGACCACATAATTGCCCAACCGCGTGCTGCCGGCGATGCCCGTCTGCGCCACGATCAAACACCGCTCCCCGATGCTCACGTTGTGGGCCACCTGCACCAGGTTGTCGATCTTCGTGCCGCGGCCGATCACCGTCGGGCCCAGCGCGCCGCGGTCCACGGTCACGTTGGCCCCGATTTCCACATCATCGCCAATGATCACATTGCCCACCTGCGGGACTTTCAAGTGGACGGGGCCGTCCTGCACATACCCGAACCCGTCACTCCCGATCACACTGCCGGCGTGAATACGCACGCGCGATCCCAGCTGGGTCCGCGGATAGAGCGTGACATGGGGGAACAACCAGACCTCTTCTCCCAAAACGCAATTCTCCCCCACAAAAACCTGCGCCCAGAGGACACAGCGCGGCCCGATGACCGCCCCGGCGCCGATGACGCATCCGGGCCCGATGTGCGCCGTCGAATCCACACGGGCACTCGGGTCCACCACGGCCGTGGGGTGAATCCCGGGGGCAAACTGCGGCTCGGGGAAAAACAGGGGCAGCACCTTGGCAAACGCGACGCGGGCATTCCGGACCCGGATCAACGTTTTGGCCGACGTCACGGGTCGATCGACGAGGATCGCCGAGGCCCGACCCTGTTCCGCCCGGGCCAGAAACACTTCGTTTTCGGCAAAGGTCAAATCGCCCGGCTCGGCCCGATCCGCCGGGGCAAACCGGTGCAACACGACCGAACCGTCGCCAATGACCTCGCCACCCACATGACGCGCAATTTCAGCCGCCGTGAAAGGCATAGGAAACCGTCCCGGATCCGTGCACGCTCCGGGCCGGTGGCAGACTATGAAGAACTCCGGCCACGAATTCAATGCGAAGTTCGGCCACTGCGGGCCCGTCAGGGTTGCCCTCACCAGGGCACACCCTGGCCGGTGCCCGGGCCCGAGCCCCGGCACCGGATCAGTCGAACATTTTGCCGGGATTCAAAATCCCCTGCGGATCCAGCACGCGCCGAATCTCTCGCAGCACCCGCATTTGCACGGCGCCGGCCTGCATCGGTAGAAACGGCTTCTTCGCCAGCCCCACACCGTGTTCTCCCGTGATCGTGCCGCCCAGGCGAACCGCCTCCTCGAAAATCTCCCGGGCCGCCGCTTCCACCCGGTGCATCTCCTCGGCATTCCGTTCGTCCGTCAGAAAGGTCGGATGCAGGTTCCCATCGCCCATGTGGCCGAAGGTGCCGATGCGCAACTGATATTTCCGGGCCACCGCCTGGATGAACCGCACCATGCGGGCCAATTCGCTGCGTGGCACCGTGGCATCCTCGAGAATGGTGGTGGGCGACACCCGGGCCAGGGCGGAAAAGGCGTTCCGCCGCGCCGCCGCCAGGCGCAGGGCCTCCGCGTTGTCCCGGGCTACGCGGACCTCGCGCGCCCCGTTGCGTCGCGCGATCTCCGCCATTCGAGCGGCCTCCTCCTCGACAGCCGCCGGATGCCCGTCTGTCTCCATCAACAACAACGCCTCGCAGTCCAGGGGCAGGCCCACATGCGCATAAGCTTCCACGCAGTGGATGGTGGTGCGATCCAGGAATTCCAGGGTGCAGGGAATGATCTGTGCTGCGATGATGTCGGACACCGTCTGAGCCGCGGCCTCCATTTGGTCGTACGTGGCCAGCAGGGTCTTCTTGGCCGGGGGCTGCGGGATCAGCCGCAGTAACACTTTGGTGATCACGCCCAACGTCCCCTCGGAACCGATGAACAGATCCTTGAGCGAATACCCGGCCACGTCCTTGACGCACTTGTTGCCGGTGAAAAACACCTCACCGTCCGGCAGCACAATCTCCAAACCCATCACGTAGTTCCGCGTGATTCCATATTTCAGGCCGCGCAGGCCGCCGGAGTTCTCCGCCACGTTACCGCCAATGGTCGAAATCTTCATCGAACCGGGATCCGGCGGATAAAACAACCCGGCCGCAGCGGCGGCGTCGGCGATGGCTTGCGTGGTGGCGCCCGCCTCCGCCAGCAGGGTGAGGTTGGCACGGTCCAGTTCCAGGATGCGATCCATCTTGGCCAGGCACAGGACAATACAGTCCGGGACCGGCACGCTGCCGCCGCTGAGCCCGGTGCCGGAGCCGCGCGTGACCACGGGCGTCCGCGTTCGCTGGGCCAGCTTGAGAATGGCCGCCACCTGTTCCGTCTGCCGGGGGAAGACCACGCAACCGGGCATTTGCTGCAATGCCGCCGTGCCGTCAAAAGAGTACGGAATGAGGTCCTCCGGGGCGGTGAGCAGCTGATCCGGCCCGACGATTTCGCGCAACGCGCTCAGCACCTCTTGTGGCATGCCCATACAACAACGCGCGCCAGCATCGGTCAAAGCCGTTTCCACGGCAAGCGACCGTTGCACGACCGGTCAGGCCCGACCCATCGGAGTGAGGCCCGCCGTTCTCGGTTCTCCTCCCTGCGTGCGGTCGTCGGCCGCTTCGACACAACCGGTCCGGTCGGCCATGACGCTGAAGCGTTGAGCCGATCGCATGCCGGAGATTTCGGGGAGCATGAGAAGATCACTGGCACTGACCCTGAGTGGCCCAGGCGCGCAGTCCACATCCAAACCGTCCCGACCGCGCCGCAGCGCTCTGAAACCGTCGCAGCCGTTCCGCTGGATTTTGAAGTGGTGTCGGCCGCCGCGTCCCCGTTCAATAAACCGCGGGGCGAGCCCTGTCAGCGGCCCCGGTCGCGAAGCCGCGGCCGGGTCGGGACGGATGCGTCCCCCCACTCAATCCACGGACAGACAAGGAAGCGTATGAAAAGATTCTGGATCGCGTCGCTCGGTTTGGCGGCCTGCGCCCTGACCGCTCAGGAAAAGGTGATTCCCCTCTACGACGGTCCGGCACCCGGATCGGAAGACTGGACCCACTCCGAACGGGAAAGCGTCTCCAACCTCTGGAACACGCGCGTCGTTTTCAATGTGTCGCGTCCGACGCTCACCTGGTTTGCGCCCGACCGGGCCAGGGCCAACGGCACGGCGGTCATCATCTGCCCCGGCGGTGCGTTCTTTGCCCTGTCCATCGACAGCGAGGGCCGCGACGTGGCGCGCTGGCTGGCCGAGCGCGGCGTGCACGCCTTTGTCCTGAAGTATCGCCTCGTCAAATGCGAAACCGACGACCCCACCCGGGAAGTCATGACACGAGGACCGCTGGATGCCGTCGTGGCGCCGGTGGTGAAGCTGGCCATGGCCGACGGACTGGCCGCGGTGCGGCACGTGCGAGACCGCGCCGCCGAATACGGCGTAAACCCGCGGCGCATCGGCATCCTGGGGTTCTCAGCCGGCGGCACGGTGGCCGCCTCGGTCGCTTACAACTACGACCCCGGCAGCCGACCCGACTTCGTCGCGCCCATCTACCTGGCCTATCACTGGACCATCAAGGACCGGGGCGTGCCCACCGACGCCCCGCCCATGTTCATCGTGGCGGCCTCGGACGATCAACTCCGGCTGGCCCCGCACAGCGTGGAGCTCTACCAGGATTGGACCCGCGCCGGTCATTCGGCCGAACTCCATTTGTACGCCCGTGGCGGTCACGGATTCGGCATGCGCCGCCAGAACCTGCCCAGCGATCGCTGGATCGAACGATTTGCGGATTGGCTGGACATGAACGGCTGGATGCGTCCCTGACGTGCCGATGGTCGGACGGCTCATCCGGCAACCCTTGGGCACCTGCCCGGGAACAACGCCCGGTACTTCGGTTTGTCGGGCTGCGCGGCAATCGAGTCCCGCCCCACGCCCAGGGAGCGTGCATCGCCTCGATCCGAGCGGCCATGCACCAGGATGGAGAGGAAACCCCGGCGGCTCCACCCGACGCAGACGGAGGGACAAACCTCCTGCGCGATCGTCGCTCAGGCAGTCTCGACCGCTTCCCTGCGCAGGGCGTCGGGCACGGGTAGCCGACGCAGGTAGCGGATCTGAAACACGTCGGGAGAGTCGCCGGGGTCCACGGAAGCTTCCAACAGGGCCGCCTGCTGCAGAATCGGCCACGCCACGGCATCCCGCCGCAGGCACGCCACCGGCCATTGCCGACCCCTCGGCCGGGAGTCGGTCGTGTCCGAAAGTGGCTCGAGTTCCGCCACCAGGTCGGCCACGGTGCGATGCCCGATGTTGACCAGCCAGGCCAGGATCTGCTCGCGCGGATAGCGGAAGATCTCGGGATGCAAAAAGAGCAACTCTCGGGGCAACACGCGCAGCGCATACGCACTGGCCGTCCACCAGTCCGGACGCAGACTGGGGAATTCGCGAACCGTCAAGAGTTTCCGCAGTGCCCCGTCCAGGAGCGGTACCAACGACCGCAAAAGCTTCGCCTCGACAAAATCGAGCCGCCCGGCGCGGTTGAAGCGATGCGAGATTTTGATCCGCCCGCGCTGGCCGCGGAACTCACCCTCGTAACAGACCGAAAGGATCACGTGATCGTACACGGACTGCACCTGCATCCAGCATCCCGCGGCGTAGCCCGCATAGTCGCGCTTGCTGGCGTCGGGGGGCGCGGGATGCGACCGCACAAAGGCCTCGATTTGTGCCAGGCGGACAAAATAACTGCTGTTGGGGGCAAACCCGTGCGCCCGGAGGAACTCGGCGAACTGACGAATCTGCGCCATTTGGAGGCCCGGTCCGGTCCGCAGCGCGGCCTCGAGGGCTTCCAGCTGCTGGCGGGCTAGCCGCCGCGCTTCCTTGGTTGGAGTCTGTGCAGGTGTCACGGTCTGATTGTCGGGGCGACTGCGCCTGGCTGTCCGGTGGCCGCAGCCTTTCACGCGTTGCGCCAGCCAGTTTGTCCACCGTTCCAGCCATCCGGACCGCCAGGCGCGTCGGTCGCTTCAAACCGAGTGCACTCTAGCGCACTCCACCAAGCCGCCAACTGTGCGTTTGGATGCACACCCGGAAAAATTTGGAACCCGCCCAGCCTCCGCCTCGTGATCTCGAAGCCCGTCAAGAACGAGACCGTCGCATTCCGCAGTCCGGAGAAGTGCTGCAACAC
>JAOADM010000156.1 GCA_026417315.1 Limisphaera sp. | reverse complement strand
CCCGTGAGAATGGCAGCCCTGAGGGCCGCGGTAGGGAGAACACAAATCCAGCCAACCCCACGGTGACGCTCTGTGAAGCTCGGCCTTCTCCGGAACCCTTGCACGAGCCAGTCTGACCCGGCCCGAACGGTTTCCCGCGCCACACCACACAGTGCCGGCCAGGAGACTCTCTCGAACCGCACCGGCAAGGCATGCCTCTGCCCGGGCGCTTTCCTCCCGCACCAAGACCGGAAGCATTCGCATTGCCGCTCCCGCCGGGTCAGCCCCTTGCATCCCAGCCTCCGCAAAACAGGCGCGCCGGTCCTCTCGAGTCTTCTCCCGCTTGCCTTCGACAAGCCGATCCACTAAAAGCCGGCCATGGATCTTCACGGGCTGAGCTTCCACGGGGGAGGTCTCCCGCGCTTGGAACTGCCACAGCCCTCCGGGACTCCCCAGATCTGGCTCTTGCGACCCGGGATCAATCGAATCGGTTCAGACCCCGCAAACGACATTTGCCTCGATGCCCCGGGCGTTTCTGCCCGCCATTGCGAGATCGTCGTCGGGGACCAGGCCTGTACGCTCATTGATCTCAATTCCACCCAGGGCACCTGGCTGAACGACCGGCAGATTCAAACCGCCGCCCTACGGGATGGCGACTGCATCACGGTGGGCACCGTCACCTTCCGCTTCCTGTGGGGAGCCCGTGCCCGGGTCAAGCTGCGACTCCGCACCGCCGACCCCCGGCCCGCCGCGGCGCAAGCCGCTGCTCCGGACATCCCCGAGTCCCCGCCTGCCTCTGCACCGAACAAGGACAGTGCCGCCGCTCCTCCGTTGCCGCCGCCCGTGTCCGCCCCGGCCACCGCCACGCAAGCCGTGTGCGCGCAACACCCGTCGGTGCCGGCCCAATACTCGTGTCCCCGCTGCCGGAGTTATTACTGTGACGTGTGTGTGGGCATTTCGGACGCCGGGGCCACGGCCACCGCCTGGTGTCCCGTCTGCCGGGTGGCGTGCCTTCCCGTGCCCAGCCCCGTCCCGGTGTCCGCGCCCCACGGATCCGAGTGGCTGCGCGCCTGGTGGCAAACCTTCTCGTATCCGGCCAGTCTCGAAGGGCTGGCCGTCCTGGCCGCCGGTGCCGTCCTGCTCTGGCTCCTCCAAATCGCATCGGCCTTCTCCGGAATCGTTCCCATCATCGGGGGGTTGATTTACGTTTTCCTGACACTCGTCTGGGTGGGGATGACCTTTTCGTTTCTGCAATCGGTCATTCGCCAGACCGCTTTGGGAAGTGACCGCATGCCGGATTTGCCCGACATCGGCAATCTTGCCGAGGACCTGGGGACACCGCTTTGGCAATTCCTTTGCCTGCTGGTCTTCGCCATGCCGGCCCTGGTGCTGTCTGTGCTTGGAGAAACCGCAGCCTCCTGGCCGCGGTGGATTTGGATCGTGGCCTGGGCATGGACGGCTTTTTACCTTCCGATGGGTTTGCTGGCCCTGAGTTTTTTCAAGACGATCCGCGCCCTCGATCCCCGAGTCGTGGTGCGCTCGATCGTGCGGGCCGGACCGCTGTACCTCGCTTGTGTGCTGTGGCTGGCGAGTTTGGCCGGGGTGGCTTGGGCAGTGATGGCACTGGTGGGGCTGGTCCCCGTGGGAGTGCTCGCGCTTCTTCTGCAGGACTTCGTACTGCTCTATGCGTTGCTGTGTGCCGGACGCGTCCTGGGGCTTTTGTATCGGTTCAGGCAAGAGGACCTGCGCTGGGTAGTCGGCTGAAGGTCCGGTCGCCGAACGCATCGGCAGCAAGACGCCCAGCCCGAGGCCCTGAAAACTCCGGCGCATTCCAAAGCCCGGCCCCTCCAGTCCCGTGGATCGCGTCGCGAATCCCCACGCGCGAAATGCCGAAATGACCGTAGAAGGTCGGGCACAGCCGGGATGAGGCAGTTTTCACCGACAGTTTTCCGCACGGCGACCAGGCGGAAGCGGCTCCGGCTGGCCGGCTCGGAACGAACTGCCGCCGCAGGAAGGAACGTTCAGACGCTTGCCGGGCCCTGGCGCGACGATCAGGTTTCATTGTCCTGTTTGCCCGCGGCGGGCGCGTCCCTCAGAGCCGCAGGGCGCGTGGCGCCGGCCATCTGCCACCGGCGATTGAACGCCACGCAATCGGCATAGCGCACCCCGGTGCCTCCAAAAATGTCCAGCGCCGACCCGATCGTCAGGTCCACACGCCCCTGCCCCACCCGTGTCACCGTCTCCAAATCTTCCAGGGAACGTGCCCCGCCGGCATAGGTCACGGGCCGCGGCGACCACAGAGCCAGCTTTTCGACCAGTTCCAGGTCCACCCCCGCACACTGCCCTTCCACGTCCACCGCATGCACCAGGAATTCCGCACAGAACTCGCCGAGCCTCCCGAAAACCTCCGGCGACAACGCCACGTCGGTGAACGTTTGCCAACGGTTCACCACCACCACGTAATCCGGACCGCGCCGGCGGCAGCTCAAGTCGATCACCAACCGGGAGCGGCCCACCTTGCGCGCCAACGCCCGCAGCCGCTCCCAATCCAGGCGCCCTTCCCGAAACAACCAGCTGGTCACAATGACGTGCGAAGCCCCGGCATCCAGCCACGCGGTCGCGTTGTCCAGGTGAATGCCGCCGCCAATCTGCAGGCCCCCCGGGTAGGCCGCCAAGGCCGAGCGCGCCTCCGCTTCGTTGCCCGGTCCCAACATGATCACATGTCCCCCGGTCAATCCGTCCTGGCGGTACAACGCCGCATACCACGCCGCCGGCCGGTCCGAGACAAATCGCGTCTGCAATCGTTCCGGCGCCGACTCGTCAAGGGTGCCGCCCACGATCTGCTTCACCCGGCCTTCGTGCAGGTCGATGCAGGGACGAAACATGCCCTCAGCTTACCGTTTCCGGGCGGTGAGACAACGCAGCTCCGCGGTCTATCTCGGCCCGCGTTCCAGCCGGGGCACGGCCGCCGACTCTGCCGCAACGGCCGCGCGCCAACGGCTCCGATGCCGTCCATAAGCCAGGTAAATCAGCAAACCGACCGCCAGCCACAGTCCAAACCGTACCCACGTCCGCGCCGGCAACTGGAGCATCAACCACAGGCACGTCCCGAGGGCCCCCAGCGGCACCCACGGCACCCACGGCGTCCGGAACGGTCGCGGCCGTTCCGGTTCCAGCCAGCGCAACACCAGCACCCCCAGCGCCACCACCACAAACGCGAACAGTGTGCCGATGTTGCAGAGTTCCACCATCTCGTCGATGTGCGTGACCGCCGCCACGCCGGCCACGGCCGCGCCCGTCAGCACCGTCGTCACATGCGGTGTCCGATACCGCGGATGCACCCGGGCCGCCCACGGCGGCAACAGCCCGTCCCGCGCCATGCAGAAAAAGATGCGCGGTTGTCCCAGCTGAAAGACCAGGAGCACGGAGGCCGTGGCCACCACCGCCCCCAGGGCCATCAATCCGCGCGCCCAGGCGACGCCCCGTTCCTCGAAGGCCATGGCGAGGGGATCTGCCACGTGACTCAGCCGATCCCATCGCACCATGCCGGTCAACACCAATCCCACCGCCACATAAAGCAGCGTGCACACCAACAGACTGCCGAGAATGCCCTTCGGCAGGTTGCGTTGCGGTTCGCGTGTTTCCTCGGCTGCCGTGGACACGGCGTCGAAGCCGATATAGGCGAAGAACACGATCGCCGCTGCGTGGCCCACGCCGGTCCAACCGTTGGGCATGAACGGCGTCCAGTTGTCGGGGTCCACATACCACGCCCCCACTGCCAGGAACAAGCCAAGCACCGCCAGCTTGACCAGCACCATGCCCGTGTTGAATGCCGAGCTTTCGCGAATGCCCCGCACAAGCACCCAGGTGATCAATGCCACAATAAGCACCGCCGGGAGGTTGAACACCACGGGAATCCCCCACCAACGCGGCGCCCCCGCCAGAGCGGCCGCCTTGTGCTGCGTGGGCAGCGGCAGGGCCGACACATCCTTGCCCTGCGCAATCCAGTCGGCAAGTTCCCGGGCCGCGGCAGCCGCCGAGCGATAGTCCGTACCCAGCCACGCCGGCCACTCCCAGCCCAGGCCCGCCAGCAGACTCTGAAAATAATCCGACCAACTGATGGCCACCGCTACGTTCCCAATCGCGTATTCCAGGATCAGGTCCCAGCCAATGATCCAGGCCGCCAGCTCGCCCAGTGTGGCATAGGCATACGTGTAAGCCGAACCCGAGACCGGTGCCAGCGCCGCCAGTTCCGCGTAACACAGCCCGGCCAGCCCGCAGGCCACCGCCACCAGCAAAAAGGAAACGACCAGAGCCGGACCCGCCCCCACATGATGTTCCCCTCCGGCCGCGGCCGTGCCCGCCGTCGAAAAAATCCCCGCACCCACAATCGCGCCCACGCCCAGAAACACCAACTGCGGTGCCCCCAGCGCGCGGCGCAGCCGCAATGCCTCGGGAATCGCCTCCTCCGCCAGGGCTTCCACCGGCTTGCGCTGCCATAATTGAGACCAGCCCATGTCGGATCTTGTTGGCGTCGTCTCGTGCTCGGACGGTGCGTCCCGCCCCGGCTCGCGATGCTCAAATATCGATCACGGGTCCGCGCCCGCCCCGTGGCCCGGAGGGCGGAGGCCGATCGACCGCACCCGGCGAAGAAGTCTTGTGCACACCCGCCACCCGCCCCAGCAACGCGCTCACCACGCTTATGACCAGCGCGCCCCAAAACGCCGCCCAGAAATCCTCCACGTAAAAATGCGGCCGCATCAGCCAGCTCACCAACCACAGCAAGAGCCCGTTGATCACCAACACAAACAATCCCAGGGTCACCAGCACCAGCGGCAGGGTCAACACCAGCAGAACCGGCCGCACGAACGCGTTCAGAATCCCCAGTAACAAGGACGCCACCAGCACATCCAACGGCTTTTCATAGTGCACCCCCGGCACCACGTAAACCGCCACCAGCACGGCGCACGTCCCGATCAACCAGTTCTGCAGAAATCGTTTCATCACGGGCCGAGGGCCCTCAGGCTCCTTTCCCTGGCACCCCGGGCAAAACCACCAACACCTCGGCTGCGCTGTCCACCGCCAATCTCACGGACTCGAGCGCCGCCGGCAACAAACAAAACCTCCCGGGACGCAGGTCCACCGCCTCGTTGCCGCCTTCCAGCACCAACCGGCCTGCGACACACCCCAGCACGCGACAACCCCCTCCGCCCCATTCCAGCTGCGTGCTCCTGTTCCAGCGCCACACCTCCACACAAAACAACTCGTGCTCGACGAGCGAGCGGCGCCGGCCTCCGTCCCGCGCCTCCCAGCGCTCGGGCAACGGTCCCGGCTCGAAATCCTGAAAGTCCACACTCGCCAACGCCTCCGGCACGTGCAACGGACGGGGCCGGCCGTCCAACCCGCGGCGTCCCCAGTCATAAACGCGATAGGTCGTGTCAGAGTTCTGCTGAATCTCAAAAAGCACCAGCCCCGCGCCCAGGGCATGAATCCGGCCGCTGGGCAGAAACACGGCATCGCCGGCGCGCACCGCAAACCGGTGAATGCAATCCGCCACGGTGCCTTCTCGCAGCCGCCGTTCGAACTCTTCCCGCGTCACACCCCGCCGCAGCCCGGCGTAGATTTCGGCTCCGCGCTCGGCCTCGGTGATGTACCACAGCTCGGTTTTGGGCTCGCCTCCCAGCCGCCGCGCCACTTCTGCCGGCGGATGCACCTGCACCGACAGCAATTCCCGCGCGTCCAGGATCTTGACGAGCCACGGAAACCGGTCCCCTGCCGCCGGCGCGAGGTTCCCCAGCAACGCCTCCCGGTGCGCCTCCATCAACCACCGCAAGTCGCGCCCCGCCCAGGAGCCGTTCGCAATCACACTCACGCCCTCCGGTCGGTCGGTGATCTCCCAGGATTCTCCAACCGGCCGGCCCGACGGCAACCGCTTGCCATAAAGCGTCTCCAGACGGCGTCCGCCCCAGACCCGCTCCTTGAATCGCGGCTCGAAAACCAGTGGATAAAACATCCGCTGAGACGCTGTCCCTGCCCTGAAAGCAGGGCCAAGGAAGTCAAGACGCGGGAGCGCCCGAACCGGCGACGTGCGTTTCCGCGGCCCCGACCGCCGGCGCGGTCTCCACCGGAGCCGTCAACCGCGAGGGTTGCTGGGTGAACCGTCCGTAAGCCCGGAACTTGGCGTAGCGTTGTCGCCGGCGTTCCTCGCCCGACAGCTTCTGCAGTTCTGCCAGGTGCTTCAACACGGACTGCTTCAGCGCCGCCGCCGCAGCCGCAGGGTCGTTGTGCGCCCCGCCCAGTGGCTCCGGAATCACCTCGTCCACCAAACCCAGCGCCAACAAATCCGACGCCACCATCTTCAACGCCGCCGCGGCAGCCGGAGCCGCCGACCGGTCCTTCCACAAAATCGCGGCGCAACCCTCCGGACTGATCACCGAGTAATAGGCGTTTTCCATGATCAGGACCCGATCCGCCACTCCGATTCCCAGCGCCCCTCCCGAACCACCCTCCCCGATGATCACCGCGACAATCGGTACCTCCAATAACATCATCTCCCGCAAATTGACCGCAATCGCCTCGGCAATGTGACGCTCCTCCGCTCCAATGCCCGGATACGCCCCGGCCGTGTCGATCAGCGTCACAATCGGCAACTTGAACTTGTCGGCCAGTCGCATCAGCCGCAACGCCTTTCGGTAGCCCTCCGGATGGGCGGACCCAAAATTCCGCAGGATGTTCTCCTTCGTGTCCCGACCCTTCTGCGTTCCGATCACCATCAACGGCTGGCCGTCCAGCCGCACAAACCCGCCCACCACCGCGCGATCGTCCGCAAACAGCCTGTCCCCGTGCAGTTCCTCGAAGTCCGTGAACGCCAGCCGCACGTAATCCAGCATGTACGGGCGCTTCGGATGCCGCGCCAGTTGCACCCGTTGCCAGGGCGTCAAATTGGCGAACACCTGCCGGCGTGTCTCCGCCAGCTTCTCCTCCATGCGGCGGATCTCTTCCTCGAAGCCCACGTTCATCCCGTGCGCTTCGGCGTGCCGACGCAGCTCCTCCAGTTTGGCCTGCAACTCCAGAACAGGTTTCTCGAAGTCCAGATAATGTTTCATGGACTCCCCAACACTAGGACCGCTTGCACCCTGTGGCAACGCAGAAACACCCCTGAGCCTGCTGTCCGGCGCATTTGCGTCATCGAGGACCGGCCTCCAAGATCCGGGGGAAGTGCCCGCGGCAAGTCGCTTGTCCGCCCCATCGGGACGGAATTCACCAACCCAGGGTAATGCCTTGGGCACCGAAACGCCCCAACGGATCGCGCCCTGAAAGGGCAGAACCCGGCCCGGGCATTGCCTGCGATTCGCAATGGGGTCGTGGAGTCGTGCCTTTCAGGACACGGCGGGTCCTGCGGGCTGAATCCCCGGGGCGTTGCCCCGGGTTGGCAGATTGCATGCCCCGTCGGCACGTGGACGGGTTCGCGGGATCTCCGCCGCCGGTCACCGGAGCGAACCAAAAAAGTCAAGCAACCAGCCCAACAGGATCAAGGTCAGCAACCCCACTCCCACGAACCACCAGAGCCATCGTACGCCCGCCGGGCGAAGTCGATCCCATCCCGGTGCCTGCGTGCCAAACTCCCGCCGAACGTATTCGTCGTAGTCGAACGGCTCCTCCCCCGGCGCCTCCGCCTTCCACGCCTGCGCCCAGCCGGTTTGCTCATCCGCGCCGCATTCCGGACAAACCCGGGCTTCGGGGGATAACCGGCACCCGCAACAAGGACAAACCGGCGGGGCCATTCACACGCTCCTTCGAGGTCTGCAGCCGGGACAGCAGGTGGGGAATGCCCGACCTCAGCCGGCCCCCGCGTACTCCTCGTCCGTCCGCAGCACCAGCTCCATCAGGATGTAATCGTGCTTGATCCCCTGCATGTCCTTCACGTGGTCAGGGATGCGCACCAAATGCGTGAAGCCCAGGAGCGCGAAGAGCTTCATGGCCGCCTCCTGCTCCCCGATGAATTCCGCTTCCACCTTTTCCAAACCCAGATTCCGTGCCACCTCGACGATCTCCGACACCAGGGCCCGCGCCAAACCGCGCCCACGGAACCGCGGATGCACCAGCACGCTCACCCGGCCCACATGCCGCTTCCATCCGCCCAACTGCTGATGCAACGTGGCATCCCCGACGATCCGACTGCCCGCCAGGGCAAGCAACGGAAAGTTCCTGCCGTAATCGATGTTCTGACACCAGTTGCGGATCACGGCTCGATCCGTCACCCGGTGCTTGATGAACATGCGCTCATGCTCCGGTACAGCCAGAAAGAACTCGTGAAAGGCCGGCTCGTCAGTGCTCTGCAACGGCCGCAGCACCACCTCCGTGCCGTCTCTCAACGTGATCGTTTTCGGGAATTTCTGAAGTTCCAGTTCCAGTGACATGGTCGTTGGCCCGTTCTTTTGCCCCAGTATGAATCCCCCTGATGACCCGCGCAAGTTCCCTGCAAGCACCGCGCCCGCGTGCACCGGGGCGTCCCTCAAGCGTTCTCTCCCGACCGGCACTCCGCCTGCACCCATTGGAGGTAGCCCTCCATGCCAGCATTCACCGGGCACACGAGGAACTCCGGCGTTTCGTAGGGATGCTCCTTCCGAATGAGCTCTTCCAGCTGGCCCAGACGTTTGCGCACCGTCTTGCAAATCATCAAAACCTCATCGCTTCGTTGCAGTTGCCCCTCCCACCAGTAAAGGGACTCGATCGCCGGCGCCAGGCTCACGCACGCCGCCAGCCGGGCCTCCACCGCCAACGCCGCCAGACGTCGGGCCGTCTGCATGTCCGGCACCGTGATCAGCACCACCACGACATTCCGGGTCGCTTGCATCCTCGCCTCCCATCGCTGCTCCGCAGCGCCGCGATCGCTTCCCCCGAGCACTCCACCGGTCGGCCCCCGCAACCGCCGCGCTCGCCGAGCATCGCCATGCTGCCATTGCCATTCCGGCCGCGCAACTTCTCCGTCCGGCCCCGTTGCGCCATCCCTCCGCATTCCCCGTGCGAGGCGCTTCAGACCAT
>JAOADM010000155.1 GCA_026417315.1 Limisphaera sp. | reverse complement strand
CCCCCTGTTGAGAGCTGTTTCAAGCACAGGCAAAAGTTTTCCGACCCTTTACCACGCGTCAATGGCCAGGATTGGTCATCGGGTCAGCAGCGCGAGCCCTCTTTCGCCCGCATCGGATTTGGCTGCCCTGACCCACCTGCTTGTCGGGCGCCACGGGTCGCAACGCGGCACCTCGTGGGTGCGCCTGTGCCTCCTCCACGGGTCGAGGCCCAATTCAACCCCGGGCCTTCCGATTGGCCAAAGCGCTTCTGTTTGGACGATCCCTGGAGAACGGCCCGGTTTTCTCCACACCTCGAAGCAAACCGTCTGCCCTGCTGTGCCCCGCAGGGTGCAGGATGCTTGAAAGAGACGGCAACGCCCCTGGGCCGAGGGCCACCGCCGCCAGGCCTGGCGGTGGTTTCCTCCACTCGTTTCCGTCAGCTCAGGTTCGCAATCGCCGCAGTTCCCGGTGGGGGGCGGAGGATTCCTCCAAGAGACTGCACCCGGCACCTAACCACGCGGGCGTTGCGCCTCCGGCAGGCGGTCGTTAGTTTCCGATCGAATGGAGTGCGGCTTCAAGGCATGGCTGACGCTGCTGATGGCGGGCCTCTGGCTGATGGCGACCGGTTGCACGCCGGGATCGCCCGGGCTGCTGGAGGAGCAAAAAGAGCCCCATTACCGGGCGGGCAAGGCCCGCGTCAACAGCATGGATTACGCGGGCGCCGTGGAGGCCTTTCAACGGGCGCTGGAGGTTAACCCGCGTTCGGCCTCGGCCCATTTCGAGCTTGGCTGGCTTTACGATGTCAAAGTGCCCGACCCGGCCGCGGCCATTTACCATTACGAACGGTACTTGCAGCTCCGCCCCAGGGCCGAGAATGCCGACATCGTCCGGCAGCGGATCCTGGCCTGTAAACAGGAGCTGGCGCGCGCGGTCCTCCCGCTGCCGATCACGCCGGGACTGCAGCGAGAATTCGAGCAGCTGGCCGAGGAAAACCGGCGGCTCAAAACTGAACTGAGCCGGTGGCAGGCCTATGCCTCGGACCTGACGCGAGCCCTGTCCAACGCGGTCGCGGCTGCCCAGGCCCCGCGCGCGGAGGCCCCGCGCGCGGATTCCGTCGGCCCTCTGCCAGGTGCTCCTCGGGCTGTAGCGATTGCACCGGAAACGCAGGTTCGCCCGGGTCCGACCGCATCCGAAGCCACGCCCGCTCCGGGCAGTACCGCCTTCTCCAGTTCGCGCGTCCACGTGGTACAGCCGGGCGAGACCCCCACCGGCATCGCCCGCCGTTACGGCGTCAGCCTCCAGGCGTTGCTCGAAGCCAATCCGGGGTTGGAGCCCCGTCGCATGCGAGTCGGCCAGCGAATCACCATACCGGCGCGTTGAGCTCGTGGCATTGAATGGCCCGCCTCGGGAGGACCGGCCCTGCGCGAGTCAGACCTTGGGTTCACGGTCTGCCGGGTTCCGGACCACAGGGAGGACCGGTTTTTGCAGTTTGGGCCCCAAGTGGAAGCGCAAGCCAGTGTCCCGCTGCACAGCCCGCTCGACGCCCCGCCGCTGCATGGACGAACCTGCGGCCCGGCAAGGTTCTTCGGTGGCCTGCGCACACTCGGACCGCGAGGTGCCGAAGCGCTCGCTGGCTTGACGAGGATCGGAACCGGGCCTCGCGTTGCGGGCTTTCCACCGCCATGAGAGCGAAACAACTCTCACGAGCTCACGGAGGTCCGGGACGGCCCAATGCGTTCCCATGGAGAGCACGATCCACTGCCTGGAAAAAGAGGGGCGGGATGTTCGGCGCAGGGCCGGCTGCGCAGGGGATCGACCTTCTGGCTCGAACGCGGGAACCGCGACCCGGTTGCGCTGGAAGCCGACTGCGTCACCTTCACGGCTATCGGCACTCCGCTTGGGCGTTGCGATCGGGCGAGGGCGCATGGTAGCGCCACGTTTTGCGCCCGGCCGGCCGTCGGTCTTTGTTCGGTTTTGCGGGCGGAGAACAACCGAAAGACCGAAGGTGTAGAATTGGGGAGGCGGGCACGCGTACCCGGCATTTGCATCTTTTGCCGTCGTGGCGGCTGCAGAATGGTCGGGACCCGCGGCTTTTCCGCTCGGAGTGCTGCGCGATTGCGACATGGGTAAACCCGGGGCCAAGCCTCGGACCAGAGGTGTTGGCCTGGCAGCGTTGCGGCCCTTCCCTCGGGGGTCCCACGGCCCGGGGCTGCGTTTTTTGTCGGGGGCCACTTTTCCCCTTGCGCGGGTCCACCGAACCCGTTAAAAGTGAGGCGGATTTGTTGACAGACCCAGCAGGAGACAGTACACAGTGAGGCGGCTTCGGTGCCGTGGCAACGTGACGCCGGGGCGTGCATCCAACAACCAGAGAGCAGTGCCTATGAAAAGAATCGTCGCATCTGTGGGCTTGGTAGCGGTGGGGATTTCCGGTGCATCCGCGTACTCTCCGGGGCTCGCGGGGGTGGACGCAACCAAGACGTGGAGCGTCTCGGCGACGTTGCGTGGTTTTTACGACGACAACTACGCCTACGGTTACAGCAACCAGAACGAGCGGGACAGCTTCGGGTTCAACATCAGCCCGTCGGTTCAGTTCAACCTGCCTTTGGAACAAACGTACCTCGGACTTCGGTACCTGTACTCCGGCAAGTACTTCGAGGATCGCAGCAGCGATGCCTGGGATCACAGTCATCAAGTGGACCTGCGCTTCAATCACGCCTTTACCGAGCGCTACAGCATTGACCTGGACAACTCGTTCGTTGTGGCCCAGGAGCCGGAATTGTTGGACAACGGGGTGCCCTATCGGACCGAGGGGGACAATCTTCGCAACCGTGCGCGGTTCCTCGCCAACGCGCAATTGACCCGGCAGCTCGGGTTGCAGCTCGGTTACAACAACGTTTACTGGGATTATGATCACGACCGTGTGACCACGGTGGGCGGAGTATTCCAGCGGGCCAGCCTGTCCGGCCTGTTGGATCGGGATGAACACCTCATCGTGGCCAACCTGCGTTGGCAGGCGCTGCCCGAGACCACGGCCCTCATCGGTTACAACCTGGGGATCACGCATTACCTGGGGGACCAACAGATTGCCTGGTTGAACCCCATCCTCCAAACGGGCCCGGTATACTCCGAGGATCGCGACAATATTTCGCACTACATCTACGCGGGCGTAAATCACGCATTCCTGCGGAATGCCAGCGCCTCGCTGAAGATGGGTGCCACCCACATTGATTACGATAACGATCGGGTCAACCAGGACAGCTGGATCCCGTACGTGGATGTCAGCGCCAGCTACGGGTACGCCCGGGGCGGCAACGTCCAAATCGGTTTTGTTCACTCCTTCTACCCCACCGACGTGGTTGCTCCCTTCGGCGGCCGCATTACCGGCTCCCAGGAGAGCAGCACGGTGTATGGACTGATCAGCCATCAGCTCACTCCGAAACTGGTCGCCATCGGGAACATTCGCTACCAGGATTCCACGTTCGACGGCGGCCTCTACGGGGACCAGAGCGATCAATTCTTCTCGGCAGGCATCAACCTGACCTATCAGATCAGCCGTTTCCTCTCCTGCGAAGCCGGCTACAATTTCGACCGGCTGAACTCGGACATTCCGGGTCGGTCCTATGACCGCAACCGGGTGTACATCGGAGTCACTGCCACCTACTGAACCGAGTGTGAGTTGCAGGGGGCTGGGTCGAAGCGCACGCTAGCCCCCTGCTTTTTTGTATGGACGCCACGAAAGTTGCCACTCCTCCTCCCGAGACCAAGCTGCACTTCCTCGACTACTGGCGGATCATCCGAATCCGCAAGACGGTGATCTTGGCGGTCTTTTTCCTTGTGGTGCTGACCGCCACGCTGGTCACCTACATGTTGCCGCAGCGGTATGCCAGCACCGCGCGGATCAAGGTCGAACGCGACATCACCGATATTCGAGGGCTTACCGATCCCCTTTACTCGCCGGGGTACGACCCGTACTTCATCGAGACAGAGTTCGAAGTCATCAATTCCGAACTGATTCTTACCAACGTCATTCATGACCTGAACCTCATGGTCAAATGGGGGGCCAAATATGCCGGGGGCGAGCCCCTCAAGATGCAGGAAGCCCTCATGCTCCTGCGTAGTCGCATGGATCTGCGGCCCCGGCGCAATACCAGCATCATCGAAATCCGCGTCGTCAGCGAGGACGCTCAGGAGGCCGCGGACATCGCCAACGCCATTGCCCTCAGCTATCAGCAACACCGGATCGAGCAGCGAAAACAGCTCAGCATGGGCGGCATCGCCGTGTTGGTCGAGCGGCTGGAAGAACATCAGAGACGAATCGACGAAACGCAGAAGGAACTCGATCGCCTGCGGCGGGAACTGGAGATTTCGGACGTGGATGCGGCGGGCACGGGCCCCAGCCTGCTGCTGGAGGCCGAGACGGTGCGCCGGCTGGAGGCCCTCCGCATCGAAGCCAAGTCCCAGTACGAGGCGGAGGCGAAACTGCTGGAGCAGCTGAAGTCGGTGCCCCGCGAGGAACTGCCCCAGGTGCTTTCCGCGGCCATGCGGGACGATCCGCAACTGACGGAGTTGGCCCAAAGTCTCAACCTGGCGGAGCAGACCCTCATCCAATTGCGGCGCGATTATGCGGACGAACATCCCACGGTCGTGACCGTCAAACGCCAGATCGAAGATCTCAAGCGGAAGATCAACAACCGGGTCGACGGCCTGATTCGGGGCCTCGAGGTGCGCGTGGCGTCCCTGAAAGAGCGGCTCGATTCCATCGTCGCCGAGTTCGAGGACGCCCGGCGCAAGGACATCGAGAAGGTCGAGAAAAGCCGCCCCTACTTCGAGAAAAAGCGCGAACTGGAAAACCTCATCGCATTCCAGCGGCTTCTGGAGAACAAGCTGAAGGCGGAAAAAATCGATGTGGACCTGCCCAAGACCGCCATGGTCACGATCGTCGAACGGGCCGAACCCGGCCTGCGGCCCGTCCAGCCCAACAAAACACTCAACATCATGCTCGGCGTGATCATCGGCCTGGTGGTGGGCGTGGGCCTGGCCTTCTTCATCGAGTATTTGGACACCAGTGTGAAGACCATCGACGACGTGGAGCGCGCCCTGGGTGCACCGGTGCTGGGCGTGATCCCGCAGAATGTCGGGCTCCTGCTGGAAGAGGGGGCCGAAAGTCCCCACGCGGAGGCCTACCGGGTGTTGCGCACGAATCTGTTGTTCTCGCGCAAGGATGAGCGGCTGAACACTCTGGTGGTGGTCAGTGCCGGCGCCGGCGAGGGCAAGACCACGACCGTGCTGAACCTGGCCACCGTGTTTGCCCAGAGCAACCAGCGTGTGCTGATCGTGGACTCCGACCTGCGTCGGCCCGCCATTCACAAGCGCCTGAAGGTCAGCAATGCCATCGGCCTGACCAATTACCTCCTGCGCCAGAACAAACTGGAAGAGGTCATTCAGACCACGCAGTTGCCGACCCTCGACTTCATGCCCAGCGGCAAACTGCCCAGCAGCTCGCTCGGGATCTTGAGCTCCGCGGCCATGCGCGATCTCATCAACGAGCTGAAACAGCGCTACGACTTCGTCTTCTTTGATTCCCCGCCCATCATGGGGGTGAGCGACGCGTCCATCCTGGCCAGCGAAGTGGACCTGACGCTGCAGGTCATCCAGTATCGGCGTTATCCGCAGCCCATGAACATTCGGGCCAAGCAGCTGATTGAGAAGGTGGGGGGCAACCTCATTGGCATCGTTCTCAACAACATCAACCTTTCGCAGGACGAGAGCTACTACTACTACAGCGGGTACTACCACGATTACTACTATCGCAGCGAGGATTCGGAAAAGATCGGCTCCGACAAGGACAAGGAGAAGGCCGGCAAGACGGCCTCGGCGGACACGGCCCGCGTGGAGATCAAGTCCAAATACTGACCGGCGCCGCCGAGCGGCACCTGATCTTCTTCAGGCATGAACAGCGCACACACGCGTTTGGGAAGATGGACCGCATTGGCATGCGGCTTGGGTTTGGTTCTTTCACTGGTCGGTTGCGGCACGGCCGGCCCGGAGACGGCCGCGTTCCCTGATTCCCCGACTTGGACGGGGCCCCTCTCCACCGGCCCCACCAATGGAACCAGCGGTTCCTCTCCCGCCGCGGCCGTGGAGCGGTTCCGGGTGGGGGACACCGTGACCGTCACATTCTCCGGGGTGGAACCGCCACCTCCGCCTCATGAGGAGCGAATCAAAGAAGACGGCACGATCACGTTGCCGATGATTGGCTCGGTGCTGGCCGCGGGCAAAACCGCCGGGGAGTTGCAGAAGGAGATTCAGGAGCGCTATTCGCGCTACTACACGCGCCTCACCGCCACCGTGAAATCGCTGGAGCGGTTTTATTACGTGGGCGGGGAGGTGCGGAGCCCCGGCCGGTTTCCCTGGCTGGGGGAACTCACCGTCACGCAGGCGATCCAGTCAGCCGGCGATTTCACTGACTTTGCGCGCAAGACGCGCGTCCTGTTGGTGCGCGCGGACGGGTCGACAGTGGTGGTGGACTGCCGCAAGGCCATCGAGCGTCCCGAGCTGGATCCCAAGGTGATGCCGGGCGATCGAATCCACGTGCCGCGTCGATTCTGGTAATGGTCGAGCTGCAGGGACTGGTCGGTCCGGTCGCGGGCCGGCACCTCCGGATCCGGCGCTTGCCGGCCACGTTGGGGCGAAGCCCCGCTTGTGACATCCAAGTGGACGCCCCGGGCGTGTGGGATGAACACCTGCGGTTTCACTGGGACCGCGCCCATGGAATTTGTGTGACCGCGGTCGGCCGGGCGGGCCTCCTCGTCAACGACCAGCCCGCCTCCGAGGTGCGGCTGCGCAACGGCGATGTGCTCGCGGTCGGAGGCATACGGTTCCGGTTTGCGCTTTCCCCCGTCCAACCCCGGCGGTTGTGGGTCGCCTCGGCTTTCTCGTGGTTCCTGATCCTGGGCACCTTGATCCTCCAAGGGTTGCTCCTGCAGTTGCTTTGATCCTCCGACGGCATCTCGGCGGGGGTTCGGAAGGCTCTCGTCGCAATGCCAGAACGCCCGGCCCTGCCCGCCACGGAAAGAACCCTTCAAGATCGCATGCGGGTGCTCTCGCAGGGCGCGAAGGGAAGCCGATCTGACCTTGGTCGGACGGGTAGTCTGGGCCGTCAGCACTGCCCGCCGGGCGATCTGATGCCGCAATTCCGCATCCGGTTTTCGGCAATTCCACGGTCCACGTACGTTTGGGATGGTTCAGGGCCAAGGGTCCGGGCGGATCCGCGCCCAAGCCCTGCCTGCTGCGCCCGATTCGTCGGCCGGGCGGGCAGCGTGTTGTTCTTGCACACCCAGCAGCCCCTCTGCCGAGCCACCGGTCCTCACGCAGTTTCAGTGTTCCGGCCTCCTCTCGCAGTCGGCCCGGCCCGGTTCGTTTCGGCGCCAGTCCCCGGGGACCGGAGTGCGCGTGGGGAGACGAGCCCAGCGAACCCGTCGCAGGGCTGATGTCTGCGGCGCGAACCGGTGCTTCCCGCATGCGCCGGCAAGGGGGCACTGAATGCTCGAACGGGCCGCTCTTGCTTGACATTCGCCGGGATCGTTGCCGACGATGCGCGCCATGCAAGGCGCGAGCCAGCTTGCCCAAACGGCGTCTTCCTCCCAGCAAGAGCGGATCACTCTTTACCACTGGCTGGTGGTCATCATCGCCTCGGCAGGCTGGTTGTTCGATTGCATGGATCAGCGCCTGTTTGTGCTGGCCCGGGAATCGGCTCTGCGGGAGTTGCTGGGACCGGAAACCGCGTCCGAAGTCATCAAACAATACATCGGTTACGCCACCACTTCGATGATTCTGGGCTGGGCCACGGGCGGCATCTTTTTCGGCATGCTCAGCGACAAGTGGGGTCGCGTCAAAACCATGGTCACCACCCTGCTGGTCTACTCGGGGTTCACGGGGCTGTGTGGGCTGGCGCAGAGCTGGGTGGACTTTACGATCTACCGCTTTTTGGTGGGCCTGGGCGTGGGAGGCATGTTCGGTGCAGCCACCACGCTGGTGGCGGAAAGCGTGCCGGGCCGGGTCCGTGCGGTGGCTCTGGGTGCGTTGCAGGCCCTTTCGGCGGTGGGCAACATGATGGGGTCGCTCATCAGTCTTTGGATTCAACCGGGAGCCGAGAACTTCTGGGGGAACTGGAGCGGATGGCGCATCCTCTTTTTCGTGGGGATTCTGCCTTCGCTTCTGGCCGCGCCGATCCTCCTTGTGCTCCGCGAACCGGAAGCCTGGAAACGCGCCAAGGAACTGGCCCGCAGCGGCCAGGCCCAGCGGCAGGTCGGATCGCTCAAGGACCTGTTCGGACATCCGCGGTGGCGACGACATGCGATCATCGGGCTGTTGTTGGGGGTCTCCGGCATGGTGGGTTTGTGGGGGATTGGTTTTTTCTCGCCGGAGCTGATCTCCACGGCCCTGAAGGGGGCGCCGCAGCATGCGGTGGACACCGTGCGGGGCTGGGGCACGTTCTTCCAGGATCTGGGGGCCTTTGTGGGGATGACGGCCTTCACCGTGGTGGCGGCCTGGTTGAGCCGGCGTCTGGCGTTCTTGCTCGCATTTCTGCTCTGTCTGGTCACCACGGCCTACGTGTTTTTGAACCTGCGCACGGCCACGGACGCGTACTGGATGCTGCCCATGATGGGGTTTGCCCAACTGGCGGTGTTTGCCGGTTATTCGATTTATTTCCCGGAGATCTTTCCCACGCGTCTGCGGGGCACGGGCGTGGGCTTTTGTTACAACACGGTGCGGTATTTGGCCGCGCCGGCGCCGATGTTGTTGGGCCAATTGAGCGTGCTGCTCAGCCAACAGGCGGTGGCCGAACCCTTCCGGATGGCCGCGGTTATCATGTGCTCCGTCTATTTGATCGGGATGGTGGCGCTCATCTGGGCGCCGGAGACCAAGGGCCGGCCCCTGCCGGAGGAATAGCGGGGCCCTCGTTCGAAGTGCGCCGGGCTACGGGTCTCTTTCGTCCCTTCAAAGCGCGAGCAACCCGGGGTCGGCGAAATCTGGTACCCCCACCCTGAATCGAACAGGGATCCGCGGTTTAGGAAACCGCTGCTCTATCCATTTG
>JAOADM010000154.1 GCA_026417315.1 Limisphaera sp. | reverse complement strand
GTTCCGAACCAGGCGACCGGGTACGGTCAACAGGACACGCCCCCCGGCAACCAAGTGGGCCCGGACCGTGGCGTCGAAGCGGTTGGTCACCAGGACACCGTCCGGGTCGGGGGGCGGCTTCGCAGGGTAGATCCACACGTCCCAATCGTTTTCGAAGCCGGCGGGTCGATTCCGCGCGTCGGGCCGCTCGGTTCGACCGGCCAGGCTGAGGACAAGTCGGTACCGTGCGGGTGCGGGCAGATCATGGAGGGTCCATTCGATCCGTCCCAGGGGCAGGCCGTTGCCCAGGGGCAGGTGCGCGAGGTGGAACGTTTCGGAGCGCAGGGTCCGGCCCTGATCGGTGAGGAGGCGGGCACGCACCTCCACCTGCGAGAGGGGGGACGGGCCAAAGTGGGCGGCCTCCAGATGCGCCTCCAGGGAATCTTCCGTGGTGAAGACGCGTCGGGCCAGCCGGGCCAACGGCACCGTGGCGTTGCAGAAGCGGCGAAACTCGGCGGCCGTGAGGTAGCCTTTCGGTTCCCAGAAGGGGTCGAGGACACCCACCAACGCGGTTCCCTGGCCGGGGAAATCGTGAAGATCCAGCAGGTGGAATCCGCCCATGTTCGGGGTGCGCAGGGCGGCTTCGATGTCTTCCTTGTAGCAGAGGGCCTGGAGGCGACCGCTGGCGTGGAGAAATGCAGGGCCCAGGGGGAGCAGGCCCTGTTCGCGCAGACGGTCCTCGAAAATGTCGAAGTTTTTGGCCTTCAGATAGCCGGTGTATTTGCTGCGCTCGGCCAGGTTGGGATAGACGCACCATTGCCCGATTTCGTGACTGATGACCGGCACGGAGCGGCGGGCGATGTAGTCCCGGTAATCGGTGGTGGTCTCCGGCGGCCGGGCGTTGATGCGGGAGTTCAGGCCCGCGCCCCAGGCCTGGATGCGCGGGTCGGGGCTGACATGAAACTGGTTTTCGGGCAGTTGCGGCCAGCCGGAACCGCTCGTCCAGAGTCGGCGGGGGTCGCGGGCTTTGTAGTGGGCCACGTACTTGCGGAGGAACGCGTTGGCGTTGCGACCGCCGGGCTCATTGCCGTGGGCCATGAAGAGAAAGGACGGGTGATTGCCGTAGGCTTGCAGGATGCGGTCCGTTTCCTCGTACACCCATGCGTCCACGGGCTTGCCGTCGCCCAGAGTCGTCGATTGGTTGGGCCAGCAGGTTTCCACCTGCAGGTAAAACCCCAGCTCGTCCGCGGCGGTGAAGGCGGCTTCGGGGGGACACCACGAATGGAATCGAAACAGGTTGAGGCCGTGCGCCTTGGCCACCCGGATGATGCGGCGCCATTCTGCTTCGTCAGTGGGCGGATGGCCGGTCCGGGGAAAGATGGCGCACTCGAGCGTGCCGCGAATGAACAACGGGCGCCCGTTCATGAGAAGCCGGTTGCCGTCGGTGTGGATTTCGCGGAGTCCGAAGCGCACCGCGCGGGAGTGGTGCAGGGGCTGGTCCCCGAGGCGGCCGCGGAGCTGGAGCTGAAGGGTGTGCAGCGCGGGATGGAACTCGTCCCAGAGAGGAGCATCGTCCCCGAGGGGGACTTCGAACTCGGCCTCCCACTGCGCTCCACGGAATTGCACGGGATGGGTCCGGGCGGGCACGGAACGCCGGTCGGATCGCCGAACCTCCAGGCTCAGCGTGCCTTCGAACGGGGTCGCAGTGGCGTTGGTGAGCGTGACCCGGACGCGCACCGATCGGGACGGCACCTGGGGATACACCTGCAACCCTTCCACCCAAACCGGGGGCAGGGCCTGGAGATCGATGCGTCCAACGATTCCATTCCAGTTTCCCTGGGTGTGGTCGCTGATGGCATGCGAGTTCTCGCCAATATCCACGATTCGGCGATTGTCCACGCGGAGGGTGAGCCTGTGGCGTCCGGGCGGCAGCGGTCCGAGGTCGTACACGTGTGGCGTGCTGAGGGATCGGTTGGTCCCCACGGCCCGTTCATTGATCCAGACCCGGGTTTCCCAATGGGGCCGCTCCAGGACCAGGCGCACATGACGGCCGGACCAGCGCTGCGGGATGTGCAGGTCGTACTGATACCAGGCGGGCCCGGCGTAGTAGCGGTCGGGCTGTAACCAGAACGGCACCTTGACCCGGCCCGGTTCGCGGTAGCGCGCGTACTCGGGTGCGTGGAACCAGGAGCGATCGAAGATACTGCCGGTCCAGGGAGTGTTGGTGGAGATGGGGTCGCCGATGCCCTGGGCCGGGAGATTTCCCGGCAGGCGGACGCGGTCGGGCAAGACACGCGTGTACCAGGCTTGTTGTTCCCCGACATCCTCCGGATCGAGAGCGAAGCGCCATCGTCCCGCCAGGCTCAGGTGGTGCACCTGCGCCGATCCGGCCAGCGGAACCAGGCCCAGGGCCAGGGCAAACAGCAGGGGCTTTGTCATGGGCGATCCATGTTTACCAAAAGGCCAAAAAGAACCAGGCAACCCCGGCAATGACCATCCAGCCCGCCCAGGTGACCGCCGGGGACTGCCGGAGGTCGAGGTCGGGTCGTTCCGGCAACCGGCGGGGCTGGGCCAGTGGGCGCCACAGAGTCAACAGACTCATCAGGGCCAGGACAAGGCTGAAGGCCAGGGCCACCTGGATCAGGAAATGGAGGGACGGGGCAAAGTGTTGGAATAGCCCGTACAACAGTGGTCCGGCCACGAGGGCCGTCACACCGGCGCTGGCGGGCGCGCGTTCCACCAGCAACCCGAACAGAAAGGCTGCCACCACGCCGGGCCAGATATAGCCCTGAAACTGCTGGATGAAACGGAACACCCCGCCGAAGCGGGGCTCCTCCAGCACCGGGGCGATGGCACAGGCCACAGTCATGCTCAGGACGGTGAGCAGGCGGCCGCACCAGACCAGCGTGGGCTGGGAGGCTCCGGGATGCAGCCAGCGCCGGTAAATGTCCATGGTGGCGATGGTGGCAACGGAATTGAGCAGGGAGGCCAGCGTGCTGATGACGGCGCCCGCGACGGCGGCGCAGATGAATCCGCGCAGGCCGGGAGGAACGAGGTCGCGAATGAGCAGGGGGAAGGCGCGGTCGGGTTGGTCGCCCAACTCCGTCCCGTACAATTGGCGCGCAATCAGGCCGGGCATGACGATGGCGAACGGCACCAGTAGCCAGAGTCCGCCGGCCAGGATCATGCCCAGCTGGCCATCGGCGACCGAGCGTGCCGCCAGGTTGCGCTGAACGATGAACTGGTTGAGGCCGCAGTAGTAGAGGATCACGATCCACATGCCGGAGACGATGCCTGTCCACGGGAGTTCCGGGTGGCTGTCGGGAAGGACCATGTGCAGGTGCTCGGCGTGAAAGGCCCGAAAGGCGGTCCAGCCCCCCACGGCGTGCAGGCCCAGACCGAACACGAGCAGCCCGCCGACGAGCAAAGCCAGACCCTGCACAAGATCGGCCCAGGCGATGGCGCGGAGGCCGCCCAGGGTGGTGTAAAGGGCGCCGATCGTGCCGATGGTCCAAACCGCGGTTCGCAGATCCAGTCCGGTCAACGTGCGCAGGGTGACGCCCCCGGAATACAGCACGGCGGGCAACATCACCAACGCGTAGATCAACACGGTCAGCGCGGCCATCAGCACCCGTGCGGCGGCGTTGTACCGGTACTCGAGGAACTCCGGCATGGTGTAAATCCCCGCTCGCAGGAATCGGGGCCAGAGGGTCCAGGCGATGATCACGATCCCCACGGACCCCACCAGTTGCCAGGCGCTGACGGCCAGGCCGACCGCACCCGCCGCCTGACCGGCCATGCCCACCATTTGCTCGGTGGATATGTTGGCCGCGACAATGGAAATGCCGATGAGGGGCCACGGGAGTCGTCGCCCGGCCAAAAAGTAATCCACGCTGGTCCAGGAACTGCCCGGCGCGCGACGGCTTTTCCAGGTGCCGAGTCCCACCACGAGGGCAAGAAACCCCGCGAACGTGGCCAGATCCCAGAGGGTCAGCTGCATGGGGCACTCCCGGCTGGCATGGGGCACGTTCGGTCTTGCAACTCCTCCCACAGGTCGAGTGCCTCGGCCTGGGCGGGATCTTCGCGCAGGATGCGTCGTAGCAGAGTCCGGGCGCGGGCGGGATGGCCGAGCCCCCAAAGTGCCTGTGCCTCCATCAATCGGCCGTGATTGCGCTGCCGGGTCCGGAGGTCATCGACGAAAAGCAGCATGGTGGGCAGGGAGGTGGCGAAATAATCGATGCGCGCGGGCTGACGTTGGCGGCGGCGGGCATAATCGAGCAGCGCTTGCAACAGTCGGCGCGCGCGGTCGGGGTGGCCCAGGCGTTGCCATGCCAGTGCAGCGTAAACGGTTTTTTCGCTGAAGGGTTGGACGCTCATCTCCTGGAAATCCCGTTCCAAGGCCGCGGCTCGTCGCCAATGGCGCCGGGCCGCCCGCGAATCGCCCAATGCGGCCCGGGCGCATCCCAGCCAGTAATGGACGTCCGCGACATTGGCCAGCAAATGACGCGCCTCGCCCAGGTTCGGCGGTGGTTCCAGAGCGGCTTGGAAGTGGGCGGCCGCCTCGGCCGAGCGGCCCTGGCGCAGGGCACGGCGCCCCAGGACCAGATGCGTCCGCATCCACTGGCCCAGGACCTGACCTTCGCCGCCTTCCCAGGGTTGGAAGCGTCGGCGTTGCAGAAGTGACAGCGCCGCTTCAGGCCGACCGGTTTGGTTCAAGAGGGCGCAGAGCTCCACGGTCAGGTCATCGCGCTGTTGGACGAGGGCCGGATGACGTTGCAGCTCGCGGAGGCGCCGACGGGGCGAGACGCGGAGGCGTTTCCAAAGTTGGTCGCGTTCGTAGAGCAAGCGGGCGTCCCCGGGGTTGAGCGAGAAGGCGCGCTCATAGGCGCTGCGCGCGCGCCCGGGGCGGTTTTGGACGTTGTAATAAGCAATGCCAAGGTTGCGCCAGACGATGGGAAAGCGGGGATCGAGCCGCGCACTGTGTTCCCAAAGAGCGATGGCTTCTGCGTAACGGCGGCGGTCGAACAGGAGATTGCCCAGGTAGTAAGGGGCCCGCGGGTCTCGTGGCGCGTGGGCCCGGGCGAACTCCAGGACGGCAATCTCTTCCAGACGTGCCGGGAAGCAGTACTCGGGCGGCTGTTTGGCCGCCTGACGGAGCGCTTGTCGGGCTGAGGCCGATTGGCCCTGTCGCCCGTGGAGCCAGGCCAGCGTGTAATACACCAGCGGCGCCACTCCCCAATTCTGGTCGGGCAGCCGGTCCGGCTGCGTTTGAGCCTCGAGAAGTGCGGGGAGATTGGCAGCCACGGCGTGCAGGAGTTCGATGGCTTCCTGGTCAAATCCGGCACGGGCCAGGTCGTGGACGATGTCGAGGGCCGCCTGGGCATCGCGGGTGAGTTCGCGGCGGTGGAGCCATCGAGCCCAGACGTCAAGCGGATCGAGGGCCAGCGTATCGCGGAGGATCTCGACCGCTTCACGATGGCGCCCCAGTCGGCGAAGCACCATGACCTTGAGATTCCGGGCACCGAGGCAGTCGGCATTGAGGCGCAAGCATTGATTCAACTGCTCCAGTGCCCGGTCCCAGGCATGGTTGCAGCAATCCATTTCGGCCAGGGCACGGAGCGCCGCGGCGGCCCAGGCCCCATCCCATGCGGCCTTGGCAAACATGGCCCGGGCTTCGTGCCGGAGGGCTTGCGGATCGGGGTCCGCACCTGCGGCGGGGCGGGCCGCCCTGCCGGATCGGGCCAGGCGCAAGTCGGCGGCAAACCGCAAGCAGAGCCCCAGATGATAGAAAGCGCCGGTGTCTTCGGGGTTGGGATTCCGTGTGGTAAGGCGTTGGATGGCACGGCGGAGGTGGGCGGCGGCAGCGTCGAATTCGCCACGGCCGAGGTGCCAGCGCCCCATGGCCTCATTGCATCGGGCATCGAGCGGATCTCGACGGAGTGCCTCGCGCCAGTAGAGCGTGGGACACCGCGTGGCGTGCCGGTATTGGTCGAGATGGCGGCCGGTGAGATAGAGTTCATCCGGGCTGCGAATCTTTTCCGGCGGTGGCGGTTCGGTCGCCGGCTGGGGAGGGGGGGTGTGCGGGGGCGGCGCCGGCGTGTACACGAGCAATTCCGCGCCGTGGGCATCCAGCACGCGCAACGTGAGATCCGTGAGCCGCGTGTCCGGCGGGAGGGCAACCTGTCGGAGGAAGGCCCGGTCCGGTGCCAGGTCGCATTGAAACCTGGCCCACGGCTTCGCTTTGCGTTCCAGCACGATTTGGAGTTTGGGGTGTGGGCGGGTGACGCAGACGCCGAGCTGAGCGAGGAGGGCGCCGACCCGGGTCGGGCCCCTGGCTCCGGCTGCGAGGTCCGGCGGGTTGGCTGCTTCCCGGGTTGGATGCAGATGCAGGGAGACCGCGGCCTGCAAGTTTGCCTTTTGCACGGGGCCGATGTCGCGAATCGGGTACCAGTACTGGCTCCAGGTCTTGGTCTCGCCCGGGCGGAGGAAACTGAAGTCGGGCTGGTTATCGGTGTAGACGCCGGCCATCAGCTCGATGTAAGGCGGGTAGATGCCAGATTCGTCCGGCTCGGTGAGGTTGCGGTCCCAGGCATACCCGAATTCGTGGTTGCCCCACGTCCACTGTTTCTTGCCGGGGGCGATGTGAGGGTCGGCAACGTGCACCAGGCCCAGGCCGGTGCGGTGGTCGTAGCCGCCGAAGAATTCCCCTTCAGACCGCAGGCACATGTAGCTGCAGGGGGTCGGAATGTTGGCGTACCACCTCAGGTCGTTGGGCGGGTAATCCGGCATCCATGGAGGTGTCTCGACGGCAGGCGCGCGCAAACAACTCCGGCAATGAGGCGGGACGAACTGGCGGGGGACTTCATCCGCGGGCACGCCGTGCCGAGCCCGGCGGGCGTAGTCGACCCCGTAATACGCGCCCCGGGCCAATGGATACGACACGACGGCACGTTTGGCGTGATCGGCCACCCAGGTGACATCGGGAGGAAAGAAGCTTTGATAAGCCTCGTGCACGCGGACAGCCGCGTTGGCCCACCAGAGGAAGGTTTGCACGAACGGCGTGCGATTGTGAGCCCGGACCTTCAAGTGCAGCACGGCCTGATCCGGGTGCAGACACACGCCATGCATGCCTTTCATCCGCTGGAGGGGATCATGGTCGCTGCACCACACGGTGACACTGCCGTCGGGGTGCCGTTCCACGGCGGTTTCCACGGGCAGAAACGTGGCGGGCCGATGGTGTTGGGGCCAGTTGAATTCGATGCCGCCCGAGATCCAGGGGCCGGCCAGTCCCACCAGTGCGGGTTTGATGACCGGCTGGAAGTAGATCAGATCGGCACCGGAGGTTTTGTCCCGGAGTCGGTGCACACGACCGCCCAGCTCGGGCAACACCCAAACCTCGAGCCATCGGTTCTCGAGTCGGACCACCTCCCAGGCCCGGGGGACAGGGGCTTCGGCGATGCGATCGGTGAACGGCAGGGGATAGACCCGACCACTGCTGCCCTGGTAGACGCGTCGTTCCAGAAACATGGGGTTGGGATCCGGTCGCGCGGGCAACCAGGTGGGCAGCTCCAGTCGGAACGAATCTACTCGGACGGCCGGGGAGGGAGTCTGAATCGAGGCCGGTTCGCAAGCGGTGGAGGGGAAGGCGGCGCGGGCCTTCATGGGCGGCGTTCGATTTTGGGTTGGGGCAAATCTCGGCTTGGATTCTTCGGACGCGGTTCAAACTTGCAAGGTCGGGGCCGGGCGCAAGCCGCGCCCGGCCATACGAGTCGGTGGAGTCGGGGCATCCTCATCAGGTCCCGTGCGAGTCCGGCGTGTCCGTTGGCCGGGGTTGAGAGCGGTCCGAGGCCAACTGTCGGAACAGCTGGTCGGCCTGCTCCAGGGATTCGCGGGAACCTATGTCGAACCACAGACCGGGCACGCGCCAGGTGTAAAAGGGGACCCGCGGATACATCCACTGGACAAGCCGACCGGGCTGATCAGGGTTGTTGCCTTCGGCGATGTACTGCTGGATCAGCGGGAGGCTGGCCCGGGGATAGAAGTACAGCGCAATGCCGGTGAGGGTGCTGCGGGGTTGGGCGGGTTTCTCCTCGAAGAACGTGATCCGGCCCTCGGCGTCGGTGCTGATGGCATTGTAGTGGCGGATTTGTTCGAGGTTGCCGACGTCATAAACGCCCAGCACCGGGGCCTGACGCGCCAGGCAGTATTCGCCGAATCCGATGAGGGGCTGGCTGAAGAGATTGTCGCCGGCGACAATGACGAGGTCGTCCTGGAGTTGTTGGGTTTGCAGGACGAAGTGGATGTCACCGATGGCCCCGCGCTTGTTGGCATCATCGGTGGTGCCGTCGTTGATGATGGTGCAGGGGAACGGGGTGCGGCCGGCCTGGGAGCGGGCCCAGGCTTCGAACTGGGGGGCGAAGCGGTCGTTGGTGACGATGTAAACGAGGTCGATTTGACGGAGCGGGGCCAGGGCACGCAGGACGTGGTTGAGCATCGGTTGGCCGGCGATGGTCAGGAGGGGTTTCGGGGTGTGTAGGGTCAGGGGGTAAAGTCGGGTCGCGTAACCGGCGGCCAACACGATTGCTTTCATGGAGATGGATTAAGGGCTGGAGGGGCAGAAGAAATCAATGGCAAAGCTGCCGGTGGCGCCGCCGGACATCCGAGCTCCCGGAGGTCTTCGCTCGAACTGGTGCGATCGCCGTGGAGAATGCCTGCAAGCCGTCTGGCGAAGGGGTCCCATCGCAGGGGATTGCACGGTTGAGCCGGTCCCGTGGCGATGCGGCCGAGGGCCTGCGCGGTTTCACCGTCTGGGTGGGGATGGGAGTGCGCAGGGCATCGGGCCCGCGTTGGGGATTTGTGGAGAGGTCAGCCAGCCGGGGGTTCGGCCGGTGTGGCCGGGGGTTGGTCAGATCGGTGGTGGACGACGTCGCGCCCGGGAGGCGCGTTCGGCTGCGGCCAGAGCGTGCAGGAGCTGGCTGAGCGCGAGCCGGCCCGGGGGCGGGCCGGGGGCCGGGGCTGGGGAGGGGAAGGACGGGGAGTCGGGTGGCGGGGCCGGCGGACCGCACGGTCGTCGGGGCAGGGGGTCAAGGGTGGGAGGGATGTGCATTGAGGAGCGGCCAGGGTGGCAC
>JAOADM010000153.1 GCA_026417315.1 Limisphaera sp. | reverse complement strand
GCATTATCCATACCGGGATTCAACAAACGGCTGCCCCCATGAAAATTGTCCGCACGCGGCAGACCACCACCTATTTTCTGGCCTGCACAGGTGGGAAAGGGCGTGTATTGATCGACGGGCGCTGGCGGGTTTGCCGGGCCGGCTGGGCCTGTTTGCTGCCCGCGCACACGCTGAATGCCTTCGAAGCCATCCCCGGAGTTCGATGGGAGTTCTGCTGGGTGTGCTACCAGCAGCCGCGCGATCAACGGCCGCTGGGAAACGCCGCCTCCCCCGTGATGGCGCCGTATGATTCGCAACCACTGCTGGCGGCCATTCAGGGGCTTCTTTACGAATGCAGCGGCCCTGCGCAACCCAGCCTGATGATGCAATGGAGTCACCTGATCCACGCCTACGTGCTGCGTTTTGCCCGGCCCTGTCACCAACCCGATCAGCTCCGCATGCTCTGGGAGCGGGTGGAATCCCGACTGGAGGAACCGTGGACCCTGGAGAAACTTGCCGCGGAAGCCGGCTACAGCCGCGAACACTTGCGCCGATTGTGCCGTCGTCAGCTGGGCCGCAGTCCGATGCACCAGGTGACCTACTTGCGGATGCGACGGGCCGCAGAACTGTTGGCCACCACGGAACTTACCGTGGCGGCCATCGCCCACCGGGTCGGCTACCAGAATCCGTTCGTGTTTTCCAATGCGTTTGCCCGGTGGATCGGATGGCGGCCGTCGGAATACCGCCGGCAACGGACCGTCAACACTGCCGGCGGGAACCATCGGGCCGCCGCCGCCCCGCCGTCCGGCCTGCCGGCAGGTCTGCCGAACGACCTCCGGCCGCTCGAGCTTCCGGGCCGGCCTGCCGCTCCTTCTCCCGTGTCGGTTCGCTGAGCCGGACCGGTCTGTCGCGCAGGTCGTCACGGCTTGCTTGAACCACACGCCCCGGATTCCGCGGGCTGCAGTCGCCCCGAGGCGACAGCCGCACTTCGCCGGGGTTCCGCACTCGCAGGGAAGGCTTACCCGTTGCCGCATCCCTCCGGCATTGCCACACTTCTCCCGTGTGAACGCAGAAGCGCTCCGGTTGGAATCCACCGAGGCATCCCCGCCGCTCCTTCGGGCACGGGGATTGACGAAGGTTTACGGCAGTGGCCCGGCTGCCGTGCGTGCGCTCGATGGCGTGGATCTGGACCTGTATCCCGGCGAGTTCGTGGTGTTGCTGGGGCCCTCGGGCAGCGGCAAGACGACGTTGCTTAATCAGCTCGGCGGCCTGGACGTGCCCACCGCGGGCGATTTGTGGTTCGGCTCCCTGAACCTGGCCCGGGCGTCGGAGGCGGAACGCACGCTCTACCGGCGCAACGCCGTCGGATTCGTGTTTCAGTTTTACAACCTGATCCCGAGCCTCACCGCGCGCGAAAACGTGGCTTTGATCACCGAAATCGCCGCCCGGCCCATGGACCCGGAAGAGGCGCTGCGACTGGTGCAACTGGGGGAACGCCTCGACCATTTCCCGTCCCAACTCTCCGGCGGCGAACAACAAAGAGTCGCCATCGCCCGCGCCATTGCCAAACGGCCGGCGGTGCTCTTGTGCGATGAACCCACCGGCGCCCTGGATGTCCGCACCGGGGTCGCCGTCCTGGAAGCCATCGAGCGCGTCAACCGCGAGCTGGGCACCCTCACGGTCGTCATCACCCACAACGCCGTCATTGCCGACATGGCCGATCGGGTCATCCATCTCATGGATGGCCGCATCCAACACCAGCGGCGCAACCCGCAGCGGGTGCCGCCCCGCGCATTGCAATGGTAAAACGGCCGGCCTTCCGGAAAATGCAGCTGCGATGCTCCACCCCCCTTGTTTTGAACCGCGCCGGCCACGCAATCGCACAACCTTGAACGGATGAGCCTGCTCGATCTGAAGCTGTGGCGGGACCTGCAGCGGATGAAGGGGCAAACCCTCGCGGTGGCCCTGGTGATGGGCTGCGGATTGGCGATGTTGATCATGACCCGCAGCCTGATTCATTCCCTCGAGACCACGCGGCAAACCTACTACCGCACGCATCGATTTGCCGACGTGTTCGTGCAACTCAAACGGGCCCCGCGCAGTCTCGTGCCCCGGCTGGCCGCCATCCCCGGTGTGGCCGCCGTGCAACCCGGGATCGCCGTGCAGGTCACCGTGGATCTGCCCGGCCTGGATGAGCCCGCCAGCGGCCTGGTGCGGTCCGTGCCCGAAGACCGTCCCATGGAGCTGAACCGGCTCTTCATCCGTCGGGGACGCGAACTGCAGCCGGGCCGCCGGGGCGAATTGCTGGTGAGCGAGGCGTTTGCCGAGGCCAATCGGCTTCAGCCCGGCGATCCCTTGACCCTGCTCCTCAACGGACGCCGACAAGAGTTCCGCATCGCCGGAGTGGTGTTGTCACCGGAAATCATCTTCGAAGCCCGCCCCGGCGTTTCCCTCCCGGACAACCGCACCTACGGCACGTTCTGGATGTGGGAAAGCGAGATCGCCGCTGCGTACGACCTGGAAGGCGCGTTCAACCATCTGACCTTGATGCTGGCCCCCGGTGCATCCGCACAGGCCGTGTGCGCTGAACTGGACCGGCTGTTGCAAGCCCATGGAGGCCGCGGTGCCCATGCGCGCGCCGATCATCCCTCCCACGTTCGGGTCTCCGACGAGATCTTCATCTTGCGCACCATTTCCATCGGGTTTCCCACTCTGTTTCTGGCCGTGGCGGCTTTCATGACCCATGCCGTGCTGATGCGGCTGCTGACGTTGCAGCGGGAACAGATCGCCATCCTCAAGGCCTTCGGGTTCACCGACGCGCAAATCGTGGTGCACTACCTCAAGTTCGGCCTGGTCATGGCCACCCTGGCGGCCGTGTTGGGGACCGGCGCCGGTATTGCGCTGGGGCACCGGTTGGTGGCCTTGTATCACCTGTTCTTCCGTTTTCCCGAGCTGCATTTTCGGCTGGATCTGGCGGCCGTGGCCGTGGCGCTCGGCGTGGGAGCGCTGGCCGCCGCCGCGGGCGTGGCCACCGCGGTGCGCAAGGCGGCTCGCGTGCCCCCTGCGGAGGCCATGCGTCCCGAGCCGCCGGCCCGGTACCGGCCCGCCTGGATGGAGCGCGTCGGGTGGGGCGCGTATCTCTCCCCCGCGGCCCGAATGGCCCTGCGCAACCTGGAACGCCACCCCGCCCAGGCTTTCTTCACCGTGGCCGGCCTGGCCCTGGCCACCGCGTTGCTCATCGTACCCAATTGCTTTCGCGACAGCGTGGACCTCTTGCTGGGCTTTCAGTGGGACGTCGTGCAACGGCAGGACCTGAACGTCGGCCTGGTCGAACCCAATTCACCCGCCGCATTGTCCGGGTTGCGGCGGTTGCCGGGAGTGCTGGCGGTGGAACCCATCCGTGCCGCGCCGGCCCGATTGCGATTCGGTCCGCGGAGCCGCCAACTCGCCATCGTGGCCGTGCCGGCCGAGACCCTGCACAGTCGGGTCATCAACAAGCACTGGCGCCAGCTCAGCCTTCCGCCGTCGGGACTCATCGTGTCCGCCAAGCTGGCCGAGGTGTTGGGCGCACGGCCGGGGGACCTGCTCGAGGTCGAGTTCCTCGAGGGACGACGACCGGTCTGTCACGTCCCCCTGGTGGCGGTGTCGGAGGACCTCACGGGGTTGGGGGCCCACATGGAACTTCAGGCGTTGAACCGGTTGCTGGGCGAGGGCGATCGTGTGACCGGGGCCAGCTTCACTTTGGATCCCGCGCAGCGGGCCGCTTTCCTCCGGGCACTCAAAGACATCCCACAGGTCAGTTGGGTCAGTATCAAGGACTCGTTGCGCGCGAACTTCCGACAAACCACCGCTGCGAGCATCAACCTCATCCAGCGCATGTATCTTGCCTTTGCCGTCGTCGTGGCCTTCGGAGTCGTTTACAACAATGCCCGAATCTCCCTGGCCGAACGCGCGCGCGAACTGGCCACCCTGCGCGTGATCGGGTTCACCGAGACCGAAGTGGCGGCGGTGTTGCTGATCGAGTTGGGCATCCTGACGCTGGTCGCGATGCCGCTGGGACTGCTGGCCGGCAGTGGATTCGCCACCGCCATCGTCGAAGCCATCAACACCGAGACGGTGCGTCTGCCTGCCGTGCTCACCCTGCGGAATTACAGCTTCGCAATCGCCACCGTCGCCACGGCCGCTTTTCTTTCCGCCCTGATTGTCCTCCAACGAATCCGGAGACTGGATCTCATCGCCGCCCTGCGGGCGCCAGAATAAACACCCGGCCCTTCTCAAAGGTCGCCGGACGGATCCGACGCTGCTCCTGCTGCGCCGGGCAGTGTTCGTCGGCGGTCGGGACCAGCTGCCACGGTCGCCGCCGCTGGCAGTTCGGGCAACAAACGAAGCGACGCTCCTTGCTGCCCAGGGAGGGATCTCCGGCGGAAATCCAGACGGCAAACCCCAGATTTGTGGACGCCAGGGTCAAGTGCGGCATGGCCGATTTGGGGGCCGGATTTCCCCGTCGCCCAGAGCTGAATGAACCTGGGGGTCCAGCGGCGTCGCGATCTCCGCCGGGAGAGGGCAAACGATCCGCCAGCTCGCGCGGGGGCGGGAGCGAACCAAAATGCTGTGGCCCCGAGAGAGCCCTCGGGCGGTCATTCTTCCCGGACTCCGCCACCCGCGACTCGAGCCGCCAGCCACTTTCCATGGCGGGGCCGGAGGCCGAAAGGGAAGCCGAGTCCTGCCCTCCGCGAGAGCATGAGGCGCAAGTACTCGGCCACAGACGTGCGAAACCCATTCCCTCACAGCGGCGGCCCCTCGGCCCCGCACCTCCGCAGCCGGACAAGCGGGCAACGGCGTGTAAGCTTTTCGGCGCAGGGTCGCACGGCCTTACTCTCCGGTGCCGTAAATCATGGAGCCGTCCCCCGACGCGAAATGCACGGCGCGCCCGCTCGACAAAAGAAGTGCATTGTCAGTGGCGCGCGCGATCGCTATCTCTGGGCGGTCATGATTCGTGCGTTGTTGCTGGTCTTGGAGCCACAAAGAACCTGGGATCGCATCGCCACGGAGGGCCGCAGCGTGGCTCGCACGTTCTGGCTGTACGTGCTGCCCTTGCTGCTGCTGACCTGCGCCGTCGAAGGGCTGGGCATGCATTATTGGGGCGAGTGGCGGGGCGATCCACTGCGGCTGAAGCAGTTGACCGTGCCCGAAGCCATCGCGCATCAGTTGGTGCATCTGGCGGTCAATGTGGCGTTGGTGTTTTTCGGAGCCAAAATGTTCAAAAGCCTCGGGGAGACCTTCCATGGCCAGCACACCTACCAGCAGGCCTTCACCGTGGTCGCCTACGGACTGGGACCGTTCTGGAGCTTGCGCGTGCTGGATGCCGTCCCCGCGGTAAGCCCCTGGGTGACGTATGTGCTGGGGATCACCCTGACCATTGCCGTCCTCTATCACGGCGTGCCCCGGGTGATGATGCCCGATCCACCCCAGGCCTTCGGGTTGTACCTGATCGGGAGCCTGGTGTTGGCGCTGGCTGCGGGGATTGGCCGATTTCTGCTGGTCTGGCTGCAACAGGGGCGCTTCGTCCAACTGGAGAGCCTCCTCGTGCGTTGCATCCGGCATCTCTGGCCGGGCTGACACGGCGACGGCGAAGGGAACAGCGCGGGCATCCGCGTCGAAAGGAACCGCGACCATTCGGGACCCCGGAAAGGTTGTCACAAGCCGAACCCGGCCGTGGACAGGCGCCGCGGCCCGGAAACCGCCGGGGCCCTCGATTCCTCACCGCTGGGTTTCTTCGGATCCCGGAGTCGGAACCCCGAATCCCCTCCCTCGGTGGCGGCCCATGCCCTTGCCGCCGCAGCTCCGGAGGCTCACTCCAACACGATGCCCCGACGGATGTAAGTGGGAATGTCCAGGTCTTCCCCCCGGTGGATGTTTGGCTGCGTCCGTTCGAATCGGCCCCGGGGAGGCACGTCCAACGGCAGGGTACCCTGTCGCATGCGTGCCGGCGCGGTTCGCCGTGGAAAGGTCACCCGCGAAGCGACGTCCCTGCGAAGTCCCGCTGCACCGTCCTCGAGCCCGGCCGACCCGGGTGGAGTTTGCCCGGCGGTCTTGCCGTTGACATGGTCCGCTGAACCCGAAGCGGAACGTCCGCGCTCTGCCTCCCGGGTGCCCTCGACGACGGCGGCATGCCCGAATGAGCCAGGGGCGGTGCGCGCCAAACGATCCCCGCGCCGCGTTACCAACAGCAGCGCGCGCAGACGACCCGACCATTCGGGCCGCACGGCCGCCCCCACCAACAACTCTGCATGCCCGCACCGTGTCTGCAACAGCTGCACCAACCCGTCCACATCCCCCACCGACAGGTCCGGTCCGCCGGTGACATGCAACACCACCGAGGTGGCAGCCAACAAAGCTTGGCCCTCTTCCAGGAGTGGATGTTGCAGAAGCTCCTGATTCAAGGTGACCAGACGTCCGGTCCCTTCGGCCCGGGCCGTGACCAGCACGCTCTCGGCATGACGCCCGCGCAACAGCGCACAAAGCTTGTCCAACGGCAGCGGTAACAACCCGCGATGGGTCAGCAGGTCCAGAAACGCCTCCAGACCCTGGTGCAACCACTCGTTGACCCGCGCGTAGGTCTCCACCACCGGCGTGGGTTGGGGCAGCAACCCAAACAGCTTTTGATTCGGCAAACAAACGAGACCGTCCGCCACCGCCCGCAATTCCTCCAGGGCCGCGTGCGCCTGCTGAAGACGAAAGCTGCCCTCCCAATGAAACGGCGTGACCGCGAGCACCAGGGTTCGGGCTCCGGCCTCCCGCGCGGCGCGTGCCAATACGGGCGCCATGCCACTGCCACTGCCGCCGCCCAGGCCCGCCAGTACCAATACCCACTCCGCCCCGGCACAGACCTCCCTCAGGCGACCGTAATTCTCTTCGGCCATCGCCCGGGCGCCGTCGGGATCGCCAGTGGCACTCCAAGGCAATTGCGTCGCGCGTTCCAGGCGCAAACACCGGACCCCCTCCGGCAGCTCCGTGGGAATCGGATCCCACGCCGGCAACACGACGAAGGCAGCCGGAGAACCCGGCCGACGCGCGGCCAACGGCAACAGCAGGCGCATCCCCGCCGTGCCGACACCGAAGAGCCGTAACACATGCGCCGGGGCTTCTGTGTCCGCAGCGGGACCGGACGGCGACAAGGGCGTCTCCATGGGGAGCAGATTCATCAACGGTGAAACCAATGACGCAGGGTTTCCTTCACACTCTGCACCAGACCGGTCCGCACGACCGGTCGGCGCCGCTGGGCTCCGTACTTCAGCAAACCAATCGCACAGGCAAATTCCGGTTGATCGAGAGCACTCTTCAAGCCGCTGACCGCATGGGTGCGCCCCAGGAACACCGGCAGCCCGAACACCTGCTCCGCCAGTTGCGTCACGTGCGGAATTCGCGCGCATCCGCCACAAAGAAAGACGCCGGCCCGGATGGAGTCATACAGACCCGCCTCTTCGACCTCCTGTCGCACCAACTCGAACGTTTCCTCCAGACGCAGGTGCATGATGCGCCGCAGGTGTTCGAGGTGAATGGTGCGGAGGGTGGCCCCGAACTCGTTGGTCAGATCCAGGGTCTGCCCCCGGATTCGTTCGTCCACCAGAGCCGCCCCGTAATCGATCTTGAGTTGCTCGGCGCGGCTCAGGGCCACTTTCAGGCCGCTGGCCAGATCGTTCGTCACGTGATCCCCGCCCACGGCCAACACGCCCGCATGTCGAAGGATCCCGTCGGCATACACGACGAAGTCGGTGGTGCCTCCCCCCATGTCCACCACCAGGGCCCCCAGTTCCTTCTGTTCGCGCCCCAGGATCGCCAGCGCCGACGCCAGCCCGTTGAACACGACGTCCTCGATCTCCAGGTGCAGCTCCCGCACCGCGCGCACCGTGTTGCGAAGTCGGTGGACATGGCCGTGAATGATGTGCACGTCCACCTCCAGCAATCCCCCCAGCATTCCGACGGGGTTCAAAATGCCATCCTGCCCGTCCACCAAAAAATGCTGCCGCACCGCGTGGATGACCTGGTGATCCGCGGGCAGATTGATGCTCCGCGCATGCTCCATGGCGTCCGCGACGTCCTGCTCGGTGATCTCGTGATCCTCCGCCGTGATGGGTTTGACGCCGCGGTTGTTGAAGCCGCGGATGTGGCCTCCGCTCACGCCCAGGAAGACACTGCGAATCTCCACATTGGCCATTTGCTCCGCTTCCGCCAGAGCAGCCTGCATGTCCTGACGCGCCTGATCGAAATCGGTGATCTCACCCTTGCGCACACCGCGCGAGGGGCTCTGACCCACCCCGATGACCGTCACCTGGCCATCCCCGTGGGTTTCCCCCACCACGGCGCACACCTTGGAGGTTCCGACTTCCAACCCGACGAGAATGGGCGTTCGGTCAAACATGTTTCCGGGAAACGGTGTTGGGCCGGCGCGGCGGGGAGGGCTCCGGCTCCGATTCCGGCGCCTTCCAACGCACGGGAATGTTGTTCCCCACCGCCAGGTCCAGGGTTTCGATCTGTCGCTGCTGCCGCCATCCGGCCTCGTGAATCTCCCGCCAGCGCAGCAACTGGCGCTCGAAGTCCTCCAACCCAAACGTGATCCGACTTCCCTCCCCGGTCAGCACCTCCAGTACGCCCGCGCCCAGTGCCAACTCTCGTACCTCCGCCAGGCCCGCCATGGGGGACTGCGCAAACGCCCGCAGCCAACCCAGCGCCGCCTGAACCGACGCATGCTCCACCCTTCGCCCCGGCTGCAGATCGTGGTAATTCAGACCCCGCAAGAGGGGCAGCGCCGAATCCGTCCTCGCCCCCTCGCTCATCAGCCGCGGGTCCAAGGGCGGCAACACCACCCCTTCCCCGTCCACGTGATACGTCACAAAGTCCACGCCCCCGGGCGAAACCGGCAGCGGGACCTGGATCCTTGCCACCGGCCGGCGTTCGGTCACCCGCAACCGCAAGGTATCGGGCAAAACCCGTTCCACGGACACCGAGGCCACGTACGGCACCATCTCCAGACTTCGTTTCACCTGCGCCAGGTCCAGCGCCAGGAGATTCACGCCCGGTCGCACGCCCGCCCAGCGCCGGAGTTGCTCCACCGACAACACCCCGTCGG
>JAOADM010000152.1 GCA_026417315.1 Limisphaera sp. | reverse complement strand
GTTCTACACCGTGTACCGGGACTTTCGCAGTTGGACGGGCGCCCTCACGTTCCGTGTGCGCAATCCGCAGCAGGGGCCCACCGATTACGCCGTGGGGTTCGCCTTCTCACTAAAGGCCGCGCCCAAATACCGGCCCGGCGAGGACAGTCTCAGGCCTTACGGACTCCTGGGCCGCTGAGCGAGCGATTCCCGTGCACTCCGGGAATCGCAGTGCGGTCCCGGCCCCGCAACTGCCCCTTTGCACTACCGGTCCAGGCAGGCCCGAACCATCTCTGCCAGTTGCCGGGGTCGGTAGGGTTTGGGCAGGAAATTCTCGCCCTCGACCAGGTGCCGTGCCTCCTCGACCCGCGCTTCGAAATAGCCGCTGGTGTACAAGACCTTCAATTGGGGTTTCTCGCGCAGACACTGGCGGGCCAGGTCGATGCCCGAAACGCCCCCGGGCATCACCACGTCCGTGACCAGCAAATCGATTTCGTGAGCGTGGTCCTGCCAAACCTCTCGAGCGGCAGCGGCATCGGTCGCTGTCCACACCCGGTACCCGCAGCGCTGCAGCAGATGCTCGATCAGCCCACACAAGGAAGGATCGTCCTCCACAACCAGGATCCCCTCCCGACCCCGGGGAAGGTCCTGGAGCTCTCGCTCGGTGGGAGACGCCGGCCCCACCACCGCGCGCACCGGAAGGAAGATGTGAAAGCTCGTACCCCGGCCCGGCTCGCTCTCCACTTCGATCCACCCGTGATGCTGTTTGACGATGCCGTACACGGACGCCAGGCCCAACCCGGTCCCCTTGCCGACGTCCTTGGTGGTGAAGAAGGGTTCGAAGATGTGGGGCAGGTGCTCAGGGGCGATCCCGGTGCCGGTGTCGCGCACCGTGAGACAGAGACAGGGCCCCGCGGTCGCGTCCGGGCGGCGTTGCAGGTCCTGCTCCGTGATTTCGCAGGACCGGGTCTCCACGAAGAGATCCCCTCCGTGGGGCATGGCGTCGCGGGCGTTGATGGCCAGGTTGACCAACAACTGCTCCAACAGCCCGGCATCGGCGCGAACCTGGGGGAGGCCCGGTTGCAGTTGCACGTGGATGGTGACCTGCTCCCCCAGCACGCGCTCCAGCATGCTGACCGTGTGCCGTACCACCTCGTTCAGATCCACCGCCCCCATGTGCATCGGCTGTTTGCGGCTGTAGAGCAGGAGCTGACGCGTCACCTGGGCGGCCCGCTGCGTGGCGTGGACGATTTGATCCACGCAATAGGCGTCCTCGGCCGACAACGCGTCCCGGTTCATCAACAACGCGTTCCCCTGAATGATGGTCAACAGGTTGTTGAACTCGTGCGCCACGCCGGCGGCCAGTTGTCCAATGGCCTCCAGCTTTTGGGCCTGTTGCAGCCGTTGTTCCAACGCCACTCGTTGCGTGATGTCCCGGCAGACGGCGACAAAATTGACGATGCGCCCGCCGGCGTCGCGCACGGGGGACACGGTCAGCTCGGCCTCATACAGCTGGCCGTCTCTGCGCCGGTTGGTCACCCGTCCCTTCCAAGTGGCTCCGCGGCGAACCGTCTCCCAGAGCTGTCGATAGATGCCCTCCGGATGCTGGCCGCTTTCGAACCGGCGCCACGTCTGCCCGAGCAGTTCCTCCCGGGCATACCCGGTCACTCGCTCCACCGCCGGATTGGCATACAGAATGACCCCTTCCGGATCGGTGACAAAGACCATCTCGTCGGCCTGCTCCACGGCGGTGACCAGGCGGGCGTGCTCCTCGGCCAGGCGACGTCGCTCCGTGACGTCCTGCAGAATCCCCAACACGCCTGTCACACGCCCCTGCGCATCCCGCATCGGCACGGCTGAGTCTGCAATCCATCGAACCTCACCCGAGCGCGTTCGGATCCGATGATCCGCCCGCCATTGACGCAGGCGCCCGTCGGCGAGCTGCTCTCGTGCCTCCGTCCAGCTCAGCCCCCGGCCCGCGCCCAGGAATTCGGTCGCCTGGACCACCTGCCGCCACACCGCAGGGGTGAACTCGGCCGGCCGGTATCCGGTAAGGGCCTCGACGCCCTCGCCCACAAACGCAAATTCATCCGAGCCAAAATCCCACTGATAAGGCACCGCATCCGCGGCACTGATGGCCTGTCGATAGCGCTCGTGATTTCGCGCCAGCTCCTCCCGCGCCCGTTTCTCCTCGGTCACATCATGCCCCAGGGCCTGGTATTCCAAAAAGCGTCCCCGGTCGTCGCGAATCGCATTCACCGTCCAACGCAGCCACCGAATCGAGCCGTCTGCCGCGAAAACGCGATTCTCGCAACTCCACGGTTCCATCTCCGGTCGAACGTTCTCCCGCACCATGCGTTCCACGTCCGGTCGATCCTCCTCGTAGACCCAGCTCAGGAACGAGCGGTCCAACAGCTCTTCAGCAGGCCGCCCCAACAATCGACAATACGCGGGGTTCACATAACTCAGCGTGCTGTCCTGGCGAAAACGCGCGCACGGATGAGGGGCCTGTTCGATTGCACTCCGGTACCGAGCCTCGCTGGCCGCCAACGCCGCATTGGCTTCGGCGAGTTCGCGGGTGCGTTCCGCCACCCGAATCTGCAATTCATTGCGCCCCTGGAGGACCCGCAAATGCCGCTCCAACAGGACCCAGCCCACGACCAGAACCAGCAGGCCGCCGAGCTGGCCATGAATGGTGCGGCAGTACCATTCGGCACGGAGCCGGCCGATCGGTGTCTCGCCCCACAGCAGGGGCGCTTCCAATTCAATCAGGGGCAGGAGCCCGGCACGGAACAACCACCGATCCATGCCGCGCAACGGGTCCGCCGTGTGCACGGAAAACAATGCCCCGGTTTCGTCCCAGACCTCCAGGCGGGCATACCCATGCGTCCGGGTCGCCAGCTCGAGATAGTCCCGGCAGACGCCGGGGTCCAGGTGCCACAGAGCCGGCGCCACCACGGCGGCGTGCTGGTCCAACTGACTTCGCGCCACGGCCCGGGCAAGGTGTTCCCATCTCACCGCCCAAACCAGATAACCCACAAAACTTGTCAGTACGACGGTCCATAACACGTTCCGTGTTTTCATGGGTTGGCCTCATGCACAGACCTGAAGGTGGTCAACCATCCTTCCGGGGAAGGTGCAGCCACGGCGACCGTGATTTCCCGAAGCGCTTCATCCAACCGCGCAATCCACGCGTCGGGGACACCGGCGCCAAAGAGGACATGTCGAGTCGGCCCGGGCGGTGCGTCCCGAAGAAGGACCGTGCGCAACTCCGCCAACAACGGGTCGCTCCCCGCCAGCAGCGCCTCCGCTTCCTCCCGGGCCATGAAAAGATAATCCGCCCTCCCGTGGACGATCATGCGCAGGAGGACCGGAACGTCGCCCGCGCTGACCATCCGGGGTGGGGCATGGCGCTCGAGTAACGGGTCCAGCCAGGGGCCGTAGGCATACCCGGCCTTGGTGAGCAACAACAGGTCATGCCGACTCAAGAGGGCCACCGCCGTGGTCTCCGGCGGAATGCGCGCGTCGCCCTGCCGCACGATCGCCACCGTCGGCCCGTCCCGATGTATGGGAATCGAGAAACGTCCCCAGGTCTCGCGTTCCGGGGTGCGAAACCAACCCACCGCCGCGTGGGCTTCCCGCGTCCGCGTCCGAAGCCACAGCAACTGCCGCCGCGGCGGCGTCAACCTCCATCGATGCGGCAGACCCGATCGCTCCAACGCCCGTCGCACGGGTTCTGCGCAAAGCCCGGTTACGCCGGTGGGCGAGGTGATGTAGTACGGGACCCGCTCATGGTAGTGAATCCAGAGTGTGTCGCGGGAAATCAAGGAAGGGGTTGGCACCCGCGAAGCCCCCAGATGTGTCCCAAACCACCACGGCCGCCCCCAAAGAAAACCCGCCAACAACGCCGCCATCGAGGCAACTCCTGCAGTCGCTGACCGACTCCACGTCATGCTCGATGGCTCTTGTGCGCCCTCGTCCGGGCCGGTGACGCAGCTTCTCCCCGTGGTACCAGAGAAGGCGCCATCGGGCTTCTCGGACGACCCGCGCGCCGCCACCGTGCCAAAAAAGATCCGGTTTGTCACGCGCTTGTCACAAACCGATCTCCTGTGGGCCGACCGCCATCAGCGGACGCCAGCCCGGGTCGACCGAAGCAGGCACGGGATCCAGAGCGCGGACACGGGCCCCCACCTCCGGCCGCTCTACTGACCGTGAACGCCGGACTTCACGACCGTTCCCGGAGCTTCCACCACCGCCTCCAAAAGCAGGTCCCCCCCAACCCGTCGCCACCGCACATTCCGCAACCGGAGAATCTCAGCCCATGACCGCGCACCCTCGCCGGCCACGGCCCGGCGCGCGGCCGCTCCTCCCAAAACCCTCGGCGCATAAAAAAAGGCGATGCGATGCGCCAAACCGGCCATCAAGAAGGACGCCTGCACTTCCCCGCCTCCCTCGACCAGGACATGCGTCACCTCTGCCGCTCCGAGCCGGTGCAGCACCCATTCGACGTCCAACCGGGGTGCGCCCCCGGGGCTTCGCCCGCGCCGCGCCCGAGGCGCCCGCCAGACCTCCACCCGCGCCTCCAGCGCGCGAATTCGATCGGGCGGAGCCTCCGGGCCCACCACCACGATGGTCTGCCGGGCCCAGGCGTCCGCCGTCACCTGCGCTTCCAGCGGCGTGCGCGCCCGCGCATCCAGGATCACCCGACGTTGTCGCCACGGCCCTCGACCCCGCGGCAGCAGGCTCGGATTGTCCGCCAGCACCGTTTCAATGCCCACCAGCACTGCATCGCAACCCCGCCGCAAGCGCCATCCGAACGCGCGCGCGGCCGGGCCGGTGATCCATTTCGACTCGCCGGCGGCCGTGGCAATCTTCCCATCCAGCGTCATGGCAGCTTTTACCGTCACCAGCGGCCGCCGATGTACGATCCAGTGACTGAACGCGGCGTTCAGCTCTGCGCATTCTTCCGCCAGCACCCCGGCGGTTACCCGCACCCCCGCCGCACGGAGCAGGCTCAAGCCCCGACCCGCGTGACGGGGATTCGGATCGATTGCACCCACGATGACCTCACGAATACCCGCCTGCACGATGGCCTCGGTGCAGGGAGGGGTGCGCCCCCACGTCGAACACGGCTCGAGCGTGACCACCAACGTCGCCCCGTCCAATCGGTGGCCCCGGCGGCGGGCGTCGTTCATGGCCTCGATTTCGGCATGAGGCAACCCGGCGGCCCGATGCCAGCCACGCCCCAGCACGCGGTCATCCCGCAGGACCAGAGCGCCCACCATCGGATTGGGCGAGGTCCGTCCATACCCGCGCCGCGCCAGCCGCAGGGCTTCTCGCATCCAGCGCTCTTCGTTCATGAGCGGACCCCCGCTTCTCCGGCGCCGTGCGTGGAGCGCCACCACTCGGCCAGCGCCGCCAGCGCCCGCGCGCGATGACTGATCCGGTTCTTCACCTCCTCCCCCAGCTCGGCAAAGGTCCGGTCAAATCCCTCCGGGTAAAACAACGGATCATAGCCGAACCCGCCCGATCCCCGGGGCTGCCAGCCAATGCGGCCTTCGCAAACCCCTTCGAAACAGTGCAGTGGCTCGGCCTCGCTCTGCCGTGGCCACCGGCCCAGGGCCAGCACGCACCGAAACCGCGCCCCACGTTGCCCTTCGGGCACGCCCGCCATCAACCGCAGAAGTTTGGCATTGTTCTCCGAATCCGAACTGTTACCCGGTGCGCCCGTGTCCAGGGCCGCAAAGCGTGCCGACTCCACGCCCGGGGCCCCGCCCAGGGCATCCACCTCCAAGCCCGAATCATCTGCCAGCACCCACAAACCTTCTGGCAGCTCTGCCCGCGCAACCCCGGCGGCCTTCGTGTCCAACCAGTGGAGGACCTGTATCACCTTTTGCCGCGCGTTTTCGGCAAAGGTCCGACCGGTCTCGCTCAGATGGGGCGCGTCCGGCCAATCCGTCAAAACCCGGTAACGAATCGTTTCGCCCAGAATCCCGCGGATTTCTCCCACTTTGTGTCGGTTGCGCGTGGCCAACAGGAGCGTTTCCACGGCGCGCAGCATACCCGGTCGGGCGTGGTCCGGCAAAGCCGGCCCTCTTGGAAACGACGCGGGCAGCGCGTTCTGCGCGGACCGCTGCGGAGCCTGCAGGGTCCGTTGGGAAAGATCAGGCCCCGCGGCGGGACGCCCTTTTTGGACGCCGGTACCCGGCGACCGGCGGCTTCGGCGGGGCAGCTTTGGGGGAGTCGGTCGGCCCGGCGCCAGCCGATGCGCTCGCGCAGCGCCGTTCCAGCTGACGCCACGCCTTCTCCCGGCGTTTCGATTCCTCCCGCAAAAGTGCTTCGGCCGACCATCCCCTGACCTGCGCCATCTCCACCAACCCCCACAACGCCCGGGCCAACCGTCGCTCCGTCCATCGGCCCGACCCGGCCCCGAGCCCCAAAGACTTCGGGTCCGAAATCTCGCCGTTCCACAGGCCGGCCTTGCGCGCCTTTTTCAGCAGTTCGGTCGCCCGCATCAACGCGGGCAAATGCCGCGGGATCCCGTCGAAGGCCGAGCCCCGCTCGTGCCGGGTGCCCTGTTTCTCTTTCCGCTTCAACTCGTCCCACTGGGCCAGCACCTGCTCGGCAGTGGAGACGTTTGCATCTCCGAACACATGCGGATGGCGGTGGATCAACTTCTCGGCGATGCGTCGGGCCACCGCGTCAAAATCGAAGGCACTCCGTTCTTGCGCCAGTTGCGCGTGAAAGACCACCTGCAAGAGCAAATCGCCCAGCTCCTCCAGCAACGCCGCATCATCGCCGGACTCGATGGCGTCCAGCAGCTCGTACACCTCTTCCACCGCGTAGAACCGCAGGCTGTGATGGGTCTGTTTTCGGTCCCAGGGACAGCCTCCCGGGCCGCGCAACCGGGCCATGATCTCGAGCAACCGCTCGATCGCGGTGGGTTGTTTCTTGCGCATGATCCGGCTCAACTACAGGCCGGGCCGCGGGCGGTCAAGGTTTCTGTCCCGTGACCGACTCCGGCCCTCGGGCTTTCCGCGCACAGGACGAACTGCCAATGCCCCGGGTGGAGGGCTCCTTCAGACGCATCACACCGATCCGGTACCAGGCCTCGCGGACCCCGTGAGGAACCTTGCCGGGCGCTTGAAGCTCAGCCGGTCGCTTGCCAAATCCAGAGTTTGTGCGATCCTCAGTATGGCGACAAACCAGGAACCAAGACCAAGCCCGCGGAGGTGATATGAAGGGGAAGAAACTTGTCGCGGCGGCGTGCCTGTCCGGGTTGACCTTGCTGGCAGCCGGCTCGGCGTTTGCCCAGGATCGACCGGAGGTGGAACGAACCGTCGTCACGGTGGTTGCCACAGACCCCGAGGCCGTGGAAGGCACGGACAACATCGGGGTTTTCCTGATTCAGCGCCAGGGCAATCTCCATGTGCCGGTGACCGTTCAGTTGCGGATCACCGGCACCGCGCAGAACGGGGTTGACTACGCCCGGCTGCCGGAACACGTGACCATCCCTGCGGGCGAGACACAGGTGCGCCTCGTGGTGGAAGCGATCGCCGACCACTTGGAAGAGCCCGTCGAGAGCGTGGTGCTTCACATCGAGCCTCCCGTGTGCATTGCCATTTGGCCGCCCCCGCCGGAGTGTTACGTGGTCGGTCGGCCCGCCGAGGCGGTCGTACACATCCACGACCGAGCAGGAGCGTTGTCCCCCAGGATCGAAATCGTGCGGCCCGCCCCCGGCACGGTCTTTCCCGCACCGGCCACCGTGCCCATCGAAGTGGTGACCCGGGATCCCGATGGCTACGTGCCGCGCGTCGAATTCTTCGCAAACTCCGAGCGCATTGGCGTGCGCGAGGTCTATTTCATCATTCCGCCGCCACCCGGTCAGCCGCAACGCTTCGATTTGACCTGGTCCAACGTTCCACCGGGCGAGTACGCACTCACGGCGGTGGCCACGGATGACTCCGGCCTGACCCGCACCTCCGCCCCCGTGGTCATCCGCGTGCGCTCTCCGTTGCACGTGCCTGTCGTTCGCATCGAGGCCGTGGACCCCCACGCCACGGAACCGCAGCCCCTCACCCCTGCGTTCGATCCGGCCCGGTTCCGTCTGTACCGAGAGGGCGGCGACCTCTTGCGGTCATTCACGGTTCGTTACCACGTGGGCGGCACGGCCTCCAACGGTGTGGATTACGTTCGACTGACCGGAGAAGCGACCTTTGCCCCCGGCCGGCACACTGTGGAACTCGTGGTGCAACCGCTGCCTGATCAGCTCCCCGAAGAAACCGAGTCCGTGGTCATCGAACTGGTCCAGCCCGACTGCATCACCGCAGCCCAGCCCGGGCCGGATTGTTACGCCGTGGGTGAACCGTCCCGCGCCGTCGCTTGGATCCGCGACGTCACCCGGACGAACCAGCCGCCCTGGGTGAAACTGGTCCATCCCCCCAACGGCAAGGTGTACCATGTTCCCCTGGACCTGCGCCTGCTCGCCCTGGCCGGGGACCGCGACGGCTGTGTGCTGACCGTGGAATTCTTCGCAGACGAACACAGCCTCGGCCGCGTCACCAACCGGTTGACCATCCTCGAGCCACCCTCGCCTGACATCGCGCCGAACTGCACCATCATTCCCGCCCACCTCCCCGTGTTGCCATTCGCGCTCCTCTGGTCCAATGTCCCGGCCGGGGAACACGTCTTGACGGCTGTGGCCACGGACAACCTCGGCACGCAAAGCCGATCCGAGCCGATCACCATCCGCGTGCTCGCCGAACCCGAGCCCCCGGTGGTGCGAATCATCGCCGCCGACCCCGTCGCGCGCGAGGGCACCACAAATCGGGCTCGGTTCCTCATTCTCAGTTCCAAGCCCGCATCCGCCCCGCTCCCCGTGCACTACCGCATCGGCGGCACTGCTTCCAACGGTGCGGATTATGTCGAGATTCCCGCACACGCCGTCATCCCCGAGGGCGCCCGTTCAGTGGCCATCGACATTGTCCCTCAAAAAGATGAATTCCCGGAGGGCGCGGAAACGGTGGTGCTGCGCCTGATCGGGGCCACCCACTGGAACGGTTCGACCGAGCTGGTGGGTGTGGCCGCGTTCGTGTGGGCGGTCGTGGCTGTGAGTTGGAGCCTGCGTTATGGCCGCTGGTATGGC
>JAOADM010000151.1 GCA_026417315.1 Limisphaera sp. | reverse complement strand
GGGCTGGTCTGGCGGCAGTCACAAGGGAACTGGTCGGTGATGAGCCGGCTCACGGGTCAGGCGCTCGAAACTGCTGGTGTGATCGTGTTGATCACCTGTGCGGGGGGCGCGTTCGGCGCAATGCTCAAGCACGCTGGAGTGGGCGAAGCCGTCCAGGCTCTGGCGGTGGGCCGGGAAGCAAACCTGCTGGTGCTGGGCTGGGCCGTGGCGGTACTTTTGAAATTCGCCCAGGGCTCGGCCACCGTCTCCATGCTGACGACCGCCGGGATGGTGGCGGCGATGAGTCAGGGGACGGAGCTCCCGTATCATCCGATGTACCTGTTTTTGGCGGTCGGGTTTGGGGCGCTGGGAATCTCGTGGATGAACGACAGCGGTTTCTGGGTAATTGGCCGGCTGAGTGGCTTTACGGAGCGCGAGACGTTGCGGACATGGACGGTTTTGGCTTTCTCCATGTCTTTTGCCGGCCTGTTGGTCACGCTGCTCCTGGCCGCCATTTACCCGGGGATTTGAAAAGCCCGGGGGTGCGGCGGGAAGACGTCTCGCAGATGGCTAGAGGGCATGCCTGCGGTGCCACGGGACTGCGCGAGCTCAACGGGGGCGCACGAGCAGTTCCTCGATGATCACGTGAGGCGGTTGCTCGGCGCAAAACAGCACGCAGGCGGCCACATCTTCAGGGCGCAGCATTCGGGCCCGGGCAGACTCGGGCGGCGGTTCGGGCCGCTTGTCGAGCAACGGCGTGTCGATGTCCCCGGGGAAAATGGCGCAGGCACGGATTCCGTGCTGGCGTTCTTCGGCGTTGATGCTCTGGGTCAGGCCGGCGAGCCCGAACTTGCTCATGACATACGCCGGTCCGGCTTTCGCCGAGGCCCATTTGCCGGCGTCCGAGACGACATTGACGATGGTGCCGCGCCCTCGCTGTCGCATGGCCGGCAGGAAGGCCCGCACACAGTAGAAGGCCCCGTCGAGATTGGCGCCAAGAATGGCGCGGTAGTCTTCCAGGGAGAGCTGAAACAGAGCGCGGCGGGGCACGTTGGTGCCGGCGGCATTGACCAGAAGCTCAAGATCCGGCCAGCGGGCCAACACGGTCTGCGCCATCTGTTCCACTTGCGGGGCCTGGCTGACATCGCATACCAGCGGCCAAAGCAGTGCCTCGTGGGGAGTGGCCAGCCGGACTGTTTCAGCCAGGGCCTCCGCTCTGCGCCCCACGATGGCAACCCGCCAGCCGCGTTGTGCCAGGGCCAAGGCCACTGCTCGGCCCACGCCACTGCCGCCGCCGGTGACCACGGCCGATCGTTGCTGATCCATGCGGGGGTCGGGAATCTCACTTGTGCTCATCGGTTTCTCCGGAGAGGTCGGGAAGAAGGCATGGAGCGATTTCCTCTGTGGGCTGACGGCAGGCGCGCTTCAAAAGGTGAGGGCGCAAGGCTCATGGAGCGGCGGGTGGGGTCAGGTGCGCGGCCGGTCCGGTTTGGGCGGGCCGGGGCAACTCGACCCACTGGCGGGATTCAGCCGATTGCACAACGGCGTCCATGACTTCTTGGACGAGGGCGCCCTCGTGGAACGTGACGGCGCAGGGGCGCTGTTGGCGGATGGCGTCCACGAATTCCCAGATCTGATCGTAGCGGAACGTAACCAGGGGGTCGCCCTGGAGAGGATCTCGTGGCGAGCCGGGCCATTTCCAGAACTCCCGGGGTACCTCGAGGGTTTCCAGATGCGAGCCGCCGGGCCGACCCAGGCGGAGGGTATTCCACTGGCGCGTTTCGTAAAGGAAGGTGGCATCGCTGCCGTTGAGCTCGACAGTGTCCGGTGCCCGCCAGCTCTCGTTGTGGCCCGTCGCCAGCTTGCTGCTTTCCCAGACGCCCGTCGCCCCGTTGTCGAAGTCGGCCAGCACCGCGACCCATTCGTCCAACTCGTTGGGTTGACCGCCGCGCTCGTCATGCCATCGCCGCCAGTGGGCGACCAGGCGACGGATCCGTCCCACGAGGAGATGGGCAAAATCGATCCGGTGACTCAGCATGTCGCCCAGCTCCCCCGTACCGGCCAGGGCCCGGACTTGTCGCCAACCCAGGCCGCGTCTGCCCCAGTCCTGCAATCGGCAGGCGCGAAAATGATACACCGTGCCCAGGTCCCCCCGGCGCACCAGGTGGGCCAGATATCGCATGGCGGGGACGAACCGGTACGTGAACGCCGTCATGTGCCGCACACCGGCTTTTTCCGCGGCCCGCGCCATCGTCCAGGCCTCCTCTGCATTCATGGCCAGGGGCTTTTCGCAGAGGACGTGTTTGCCATGAGCAACAGCGGCCAGGGCGATGGGGGCATGAGTGACGTTGGGGGTGGCAATGATGACCGCATGGATGTCGTCGCGCTCAATCAACTCGCGGTAGTCGCGGGTCACCTGCGGCGCGCCGGTTTGCCGGCGCGCGGCTTCCAGTCGAGCCGGATCGGTGTCGCAAAGCGCCGCCAGGCACACGTTCGGACACAGGGCCAGTCCGGGCAAATGATTCTGGAGCGCGATGGCACCGCAACCGATCAATGCCACGTTCAAGGGGTCCGGAGTGGTGCTCATGATTGGAAAGAAGCCCTGCCAGGGCCGCATAGGATTCCGCGGTCCGAGGTCAGCGATCGACTTCGCCCATCACGATGTCGATACTGCCCAGGATGATGACCACGTCCGCGACCAGGTGACCCCGGCACATGTCCTCCAAAACGGTGAGATTGATAAAGCTCGGGGGGCGCACGCGATAGCGATAGGGGTTGGGCCCGCCGTCGCTGATGAGATAGAAGCCCAGCTCTCCCTTGGGCGCCTCGATGCGTGCATAGGCCTCGCCGGGCTTGGGCCGCAGACCGCGGAGTTTGACCTGGGGATTCTGGACCGGCCCCGGCGGCAGGTCCCGCAGGGCCTGCTGCAGGATCCGCACCGACTCGCGCATTTCCAGGACGCGGACCATGTAACGGTCGTACACGTCTCCGTGCTCGCCCAACGGAATGCGGAACTCGAACCGGTCATAGATGCCGTAGCGGTCCACCTTGCGGATATCGTAGGGAACACCGCTGGCGCGGAGCACGGGCCCCGTGACCCCGGCATTGATGGCCAGTTCGGCGGGCAAAACGCCCACGCCCTGGGTGCGGGCCATGACGATCTCGTTTTCCGTCAGCAGGGCTTCAAATTCATCGAGGAATCGCGGGAAATTGTCCACCACGCGTCGGGCTTGTTCCACCCAGCCGGGCGGCAGATCGCATCGAACGCCCCCGAACCGCATGTAATTGCACATCATGCGGGCTCCGGTGAGGGATTCGAACAGGTCCAGAATCTTTTCGCGTTCTCGGAAGGCGTACATGAGCGGGGTGCCGGTGGCCCCCATGTCCTGGAGCAGAAAGCCCGCCAAACAGGCGTGGTTCTGGAGTCGGGTCAGCTCGGCCAGAATCACGCGGATGTACTCGGCCCGTTCGGGGACGGTAAAGCCGCAGAGCCGCTCCACGGCCAGGGCGTAGGCCCAATTGTTGGTGAGGGAACAAAAGTAATCGAGCCGGTCGGTGTAGGGCATGGAGCCGAGATAACTGATCTGCTCGGCGATTTTTTCGTGGTTCCGATGCAAGTAACCAAAAACGGGCTTGAGTTTGACGACCCGTTCGCCGTCCAGCACCACGTCCATGCGGAAGACGCCGTGCGTGGACGGATGCTGCGGACCCATGGAAACTTCCAGCAGGTCCGCCTCGGTTCCATCCGGGGCCCGGGCCGTGATCCAACGGGCCTGGCGGGCCGGCTCGGTGAAGGTCGAGTCGTGCATGGCCCTAAATCCCCTGCCCTCCCGGGTTTCCGGCCGGCCGCGTCATGCATTGGCGCCCCGAAATGTTTGCCGACAAGCCCGGGATGGTCCGACTCCCAGGTTCTGCCTCCCGAAACAACATCCCCATGGCAGGCAATCTAGAGAGCGGGACGATCCGTGACAATGCACAACACGGCAATCCTCGAACCGACGGTGGGCGACGAACCGGCCCGGCCCTGGGTCGGGCGCGCACGAGGTTCTTGGCAGCGCCGCGAACGGTCACAAGCCATCGCCAAGCCGGGCGCTCGGAACAGGATGAGGAGCACGGGATGATGCGGGCCTCGGTCCAACCGGACTCGGGACTTCAGCCGAGCAGCGACGTGTTTTTCCGGTGCGAAAAACGATCCGCTGCAGAACCTCCGGTCGGACGCTCATGGGCGCAGGCTGCGCGACGGAGCCGGTCTTTAAGGAGATCCCGCTCAGGCCGCATTGCGTGCACACCCAAGGCCGCGCGGAAGCAGGGTCAGGCGCCCCTCCCGGATCCGCAAACCCGCCTTCATGGCAGGGGCCGCCGGCTCGGAGCAGTTCCGACGGGCCGAGGGAGGTTGCGGCGCCCGCAGAAGCTGCGCCCCCGGGTCCGTGCGCCCGATCCCGGACAACCCATGGGCGGCGTCAGAACCCTTCTCCAACTTGCACGCGGCCTCGGAGCCGCTACTTTGCCGCTCCATGACATGGCCATGGCCAGGCGGGTTGACTCCGGTGGATCCGGAGCAATGGACAGGGCAGAATGCGCGACGGGCGTTTTCTGCCTGTGGAGGCAGGGCTGCGCTGTCCGGCGCAAGCTGCCTGTGGTTGCTGATCTGGCTGGCGGGCTTGGGACCATCGCGAGGGGGCTCCTTCGGTTTCACGGGTCCGGAACTCTTCCCGATCGATCCGGCGATTGCGCATCTTCGCGTCGCGGATCTGGATGGAGACGGCCTGAATGACCTGGTGCTGGCCAACAACACGCGGGCCCGCCTGACGATCCTCTACAATCGGACCGGCAAGGATCCGGTCCCTTCGGCAAGCCGGGACCGGCAGCCGGTCGAGCCCAATGAGCTGCCCCCGGACAGCCGGTTCGAAATCGCCTCGCTCGCCGTGGAGAAGCGGATCAGTGCGCTTGAAGTGGCCGATCTCAATCAGGACGGTCGCCCGGACCTGGTGTATTTTGGCGATCCGAAGGAGTTGGTCGTTCAATACAATGAAGGTTCCCGTCAATGGAGCTCGCCCCGGCGTTGGTCGCTGCCGGATGTACCGTTTTCTCCGAATGTGCTGGCCACGGGCGACCTGAACGGCGATGGGCGCACGGACGCTCTGGTGCTTGGAGAACGTCAGATTCATTGGTTCAAGCAGACGCCGGAGGGGCGGCTGGCCGATCCGGAGCGACTTTCCCTGGGACAGCCCGCGTATGCGCTGCAGCTGTTGGACCTGAATGGTGACCAGCGTCAGGACCTGGTGCTGGTTCACTGGGAAAGCGCAACTCCCATTCGGGTCCGGCTCCAGCAGGCGGAGGGCTATCTGGGTCCGGAACTTGGCTTTCGCTGGCCGCCCTTTCGGGCCTATTGGGCGGACGTGCTCGCTTCCAACGGGCCGGTTCACATCGTGACCATCGGACAGGCCAGCGGGCGTGCCGTTCTGGCGCGATTCGAGGCCCGGCCCGCCGAGCCGCTCGGACCTTTCCGGCAGGGCCAGTTCCATGTATTGCCCCTGCCGGCGACCGACCGGCCGCGCCGGGGCGTTGCCCAGGCGGATCTCAACGCGGATGGTTGGCCGGATGTGCTGGCGGCCGAGCCCGAAAGCGGTCGGCTGGTGCTCTGGTGGGGAAAGCCGGCAGGGGAGTTCGGCGCCCCCCGCGCTTTCCCCAGCCTGATGGGGATCACCGAGATTGCCGTGGGCGACTGGGACGAAGACGGTCGCCCCGAATGTTTCCTGCTCAGCCCCGATGAAAAGGCCGTGGGGGTCGCCACTGTGGAACCCCGGGGAACCATTCCTTTTCCCGTGCTCCTTCCCGTCGAAGGGCGTCCGCTGGCCATGGCCCTGGGCCGCGCCGTGCCGAATGGCCCGGTCACACTTGCCGTCGTGGTGGACCAGGAGGGGCGCCGGACACTCCGGCTGCTGCGCGCAGGCGCAGACCCCGCGTCCCGACCGCTCTCGGAGAGTTTCAAGGGCCAGCCCACGCGCATGGTTTGGCACGATGCCGATGCAGACGGCAGGGCGGATTTGATGGTGCTGGTTCCGTTTGAGCGGATCCGGGTCCTTCGCCAACTGGAGGATGGTTCGTTCGAGGAACTGGAGGTCTCCCCTCCCGGTGGCGTGCTGGAGAATCCCTGGCTGGCCCAGGCGGATTTGGACGCAGACGGTGCCCCGGAGCTTTTGTTGGCCCAACGGAATCTGATTCGTGTGGTTCGACTCCAGGCCCATCCCGGCGGCGGAACCCCGACGACCTGGTCGTTCCAGGTAAGGGAACAGATCAATGCAGCCACGCGGGAAGCGCGGCTGACGGCCGCCACCGTGGCGGTCGCCCCGGGCCAGGCGCCGGTGTTGTTTCTCCTGGATGCCGAGACGCGCACCCTGCAGGTGTGCCAACGCGATTCCTCCGGCGTGTGGCGGGTCGAACAGAACGTGCCCCTGCCATGGGCCGACTTCTCCAGCCTGCAATTCCGCCCGGGCAACGACCGTCAAACGCCCTCGCTCTTTTTTCTGGGAGGACAGGCCTTCGCCTGGCTGGACCTGGATGGAACGGTTTTTGACCTCAAAGAGCTGGCCCAGTACGAGACGCCAATCCGCAACGGTTACCTGCGAGATGTCATTTCCGGGGACCTGGACCAAGACGGGCGAAAGGAGCTCGTCTTCTTGGAAACCGCGCGAAACTACGTGGACGTGGTCCGCGTGACTCCCGACGAACGTCTCCTGCCGGGCGACCGATGGCCGGTGTTCGAGCAACGAACCTACCGGAGTCGGTTGACGGAAATGTTCGAACCCCGCGAGGCGGCGGTGGCCGATGTCACCGGCGACGGCCGCAACGACCTCATCTTGATCGTGCACGACCGCGTGTTGGTGTATCCGCAGGAGTGAGTCCGCTTCTTCCGCTCCGGGACGTGGGCGGACTTCAGTCGCCCGGCTCCCCGGGCTTGCGCCACTCGGGATACACTTCCTCCGGCAGCTGTCCCCGTCGGATGAGCTCCTGCAGGTCCCGGATGATCGTGCGTCGCGCCACCTTGAATTCTCGCGCCAGGGCCGAAATGTTGGCTCGCTGCCGCTGCCCTCGCAGCCGCGCCAGGATCTGATTCTGGCGACTCAACCGGTCCGTGGACCGGCTCAGCAACTCCACGGCATCGATGCGCTGGGACCGCTCCAGGGCTTCGAACTGCCGCACCACCTCCTGCGGACCGCACTCTCGGAGCGCCTCTTCAACAGTGCGGCGCAACTGCCGCAGATCCACCGGCTTCGGCAGGCAGTAATGCGCCCGCCGCGGCCCCTGTAGGGCGCGAAGCTGCTCGTGGACCTCCAGGGCGCCCGAGACAATGATGATGGGTACGTGCGGCAGCAGCTCCTTGAACTCGGGCAAAAAATCCAACCCCAGCTCGCCCTTCTCCAAAACGTGGTCGAGGATCAGCACATCCGGCTGGACCCGGGGAAGAGAGGCCAGGGCCTCGGACCCGGTTCGGACACGCACCAGTTGGTAGCCCTCGAGCGTCTCTTCGTAGAGCTCGTACTGATAATCGTCGTCCTCGATCACCAGCACGGTGGGCGCCTTTTGAGCCATGGCCACATTCCAGCTGTTGTGCGGGTTCGCCGCGCCGGCCCCGGGGCCCCGGAAGCCGGTTTACTCCCGAGTCTGTTCGCCGCTCGCCCGCGCGGCCGGCGCCCCCGCAACCGTGCTCGCATCGTTGACCCTCTCCCCGGTCTGCGGAGGCTCCGGCGGACGGACAGGTAACAGCAGAGTAAACGTGCTGCCCTGCCCCGGCCTGGATTCCACCGCCAGCCCGCCCCCCAGACGTTTGGCCATTTCGTACACCATGGTCAATCCCAGGCCGGTGCCCCGCCGACTGGAAAGGGCTTTCGTCGTAAAAAACGGCTCGAAGATTCTGGGCAGGTGTTCCGGGGGGATGCCGCAACCGAAATCCCGCACGGCCACGTAACCGTACAGGCCGGCCGGAGCCGGTCGCAGCGCCAGCCCCGCGGGCAAATCCTGTCTGCAGCCGGTGCGGACCACCACCGGGGCATTTTCGTCGCTCGCCTCGAGCGCGTTGAACAGAAGGTTCAGCAAAATCTGCTGCACCAGATCCCGGATCATGGGCACGGGCGGCAGATCCGACCCGGCCTCGAACCTGATGCGGGGCGCGTCACGCCAGCGCTCGCCCATCAACGCCAGCGTATCTTGCACCACCTCGTTCAGATCGGCGGGGCTCAGATGTTCTTGCGAACTGCGGCTGAAGCCCAACATCGCCTGCACCACCCGGGTGCCCTGCTCGACCATGGTTTTGATGCGGTCCAATCGCCGCCGCACCTTCACCGGGTCGTCCAGGTGATCTTCGATGATCTGCACGGAACCTTTGATGATGGACAGCAGATTGTTGAAGTCATGGGCCACGCCGGCGGCCAGGGTCCCCAAGGCCTTCATTTTCTGGCTCTGCAGCAGCTCCTGGTAGGCCGCTTCCAACTGCCGGGTCCGCTCGGCCACTTGCCGTTCCACTTCGGCATAACTGCGCCGCAATTGGCGATGCCGGTTCCAGGCGAGCAGGGCAAAAAACGACGCCCCCAGAGCGCCGGCCACGACGCTCACGAGCAAGCGCGGATCCCGGTACCAGGCCAGTTGAATGATGAATTCGCGCTGCGCAGGCGTCGGCTCCACGTTGCCGCTCCGGTCCACGGCGCGGACCTGCAGCAGGTGTCGCCCGGGACGCAGGTCTCCCCACATGAGCACGGTGCTTTCCTGGGGGGCCGACCATTCCCCCGCATCGAGCCGGTAGGAATAGAGAAGCCGCGCCGTCGGCGTGAACTTCCACCGGTCCCGGGCGCGCACCCCGACGGTGAGAGTTGCGCCCTCGGGCAGGCGCAATCCCTCGGGCAGGTTCAGCTCGGTCCGTGGCGGGTCGCGATCCGCCTCCGGATGCCATCGGATCAGGCCCTGGGCCGTGCCGGCCCAGAACCGACCGCGCTGGTCCTCCCAGAAGCAGTACACCGCCCCCGGCGGCAGGCCCTCCTCCGTTCCGTGCGCAATCCATCCCAGGGGACCCCGCCGCAGCAGCCCGTCTTGAGAGCCCAGCCAGAGGGAACCGTCCCGGCTGCACCACACCGCGTGCAAAAGATCGCTGCCGCTCCAGACCAGCGTCCACTCGCGTTCGTCCCAA
>JAOADM010000014.1:10667-32935 GCA_026417315.1 Limisphaera sp. | reverse complement strand
TGGTTCGGGCACCGAATTCTCGGCGCGTTGCCCCCGGCTGTCGAATTGAACGCGCCTTGGGCACGCCGGGCGCTTGCATCGCAGCAACCACCGATCTAACTATCGGGCATGCTGACACGACGGGAAGCCCTCAAACGGACGACCATGGCCTTTCTGGGACTGGCCACTGCCAGCCACACGCGCGCCCAAACCGCCTCGGCCCCGGCCGAACCCTTCGCCCTCCCTCCACTGCCCTATCCGGTGGACGCGCTGGAGCCGCACATCGACGCCCGAACCATGGAAATCCATCACCAGCGACACCACGGCGCCTATGTGGCGAACCTGAACAAGGCCGTTCTCGCCACACCCGAGTTGCAGGGACGTCCCCTGGAACAAATGCTCAGCCATCTGGACCGCGTACCCGAATCCGTGCGTACCACGGTCCGAAACCACGGAGGCGGCCACTACAATCACACCTTGTTCTGGCAAATGATGAGCCCGCGCAAAACCTTGCCGGCGGGCGAACTGGCCCGGGCACTGGAAACCGCCTTCGGGAGCCTGGCCGCCTTCCAAGAACAGTTCACCGCCGCGGCTTTGCGCGTCTTCGGCAGCGGCTGGGCCTGGCTGGTGTGGCAGCGCGGCCAGTTGCGCATCCTGACCACGCCCAATCAGGACACCCCTTTGGCAGAGCAGGCGCATCCGCTTCTCGGGGTGGATGTCTGGGAACACGCGTACTACCTCAAGTATCAGAACCGCCGTGCCGACTACGTGGCCGCCTGGTGGAACGTCGTGAACTGGGAATTCGTGGCCGAGCGTTACGCCCGCCGACCCGCCTGACCCCCGGCCACGCCTGATCTGCCCATCCGTTGCTCCGCCGCCGCACCACTCGAAAAAGCGTCAAAGAGCGCTTGTATTGCGCAGCCCTGAACCCTTCGCGCGCCAGACGCCCGCGAAGATCGGGGCGGCAGGATGTCGGGCGCGAGATCACACTCTGAGCGCGCCGGTTTCACCTCGTCGGTGCCATCCACAGAAAGGCATGGCAGCGCGCGCACCCGGTGCTGCGGGTGCAACTGCCGGAAGCGATCACGGCCCTGTTGAAACACGGCCCCGGGGTGACCGCCTCTGCCGGCTCGATTTCTGCGCCGCTCACCGACCGGGAGATCCGGCACGCGGGCCGTTCTCCGCTCCCTTCCCCGTTTTGCGCTGGCCAACGGAGAGGCGGCGGTCTTTACTGCTGCCCCCATGAAACGAAGTGCATATGCACAGGCAGGCGTGGACATTGCGCTGGGCAACCGGCTGAAGGCCAACCTGCCCCGGCTGCTGGCGCAGGCCCGCCGACCCGAGGTGCTGGGCAAGGTCGGGGGGTTCGGCGGACTGTTTGCCTTGCCCACGCGGCGCTATCGCCAGCCCGTGCTGGTGTCGTCCGTGGACGGAGTCGGCACGAAGCTCAAGATCGCGTTTGCGATGGACCGACACGACACGGTCGGGCAGGACCTGGTCAACCATTGTGTGAACGACATCGCCGTCCTGGGGGCCGAGCCCCTGTTTTTCCTGGATTACATCGGGACCAGCCGACTCGAACCGCGGGTGTTCGAAGCGCTCGTACGCGGTCTGGCCGCGGCGTGTGCCGCCAACCGCTGCGCCCTCATCGGCGGCGAGACTGCACAAATGCCCGGCTTTTATGCCCCCGGCGAATACGATTTGTGTGGCGCCATCGTCGGGCTCGTGGAGAAGGCCGCCATCCTCGATGGGCCCCGACAGGTGCGCCGAGGGGATGCCGTCGTGGGTGTGGCTTCCAGTGGGTTGCACACCAACGGGTATTCGCTGGCGCGTCGAGTCTTCTTCGAACAATTGAAACTGCGTCCCGACAGCTACGTGCCCGAGTTGGGGACCACGGTCGGCGAGGAACTCCTCAAGGTTCACCTCAGCTACGGTCCCTTGATCCGGACGCTGCTGCGCAAGTTCAACGCAGGGGCGACGGCTTCCAGAACGGCGCGCACCCGCAACAAAGGCGCGATTCACGCCCTGGCCCACATCACCGGGGGCGGTTTTATCGACAACATTCCCCGCGTGTTACCCGACTCCTGCGACGTGGTGATCCGGAAGGGGACGTGGGACGTGCCTCCCGTATTCCGTTACCTGGCAGAGCGTGGGCGCATCCCCGAGTCCGAAATGTTTCACGTCTTCAACATGGGGATCGGTTTGGTGGCGCTGGTGGCGGCGGAAGAGGCCGATGCGATCGTCCGTACCATTCGTCGGCACGGCCACGCCGCATGGTGCATCGGCGAAGTGGTTCGCGGGCAGGGGCGGACACGGATCGAATAGCGGAGCCCGGCGGGCGGGCGCCCGGGCCGCAAGGGAGCAGTCAGGGATTCAATGCCCGTGGCCCTGGGAGCCCTGCGGAGCCGGCAAATGGGGGGATTCCACCGGGTCGTGCGCATGGGGAACGGATCCGTGCTCCGGATGGGCGTGCCGACCGATCCAGACCGCGAGGGCCACGCCCACCACGAGAGCCACGGTCAGTTTCGTCCGATCGTGGGCGTGGAACTGCAGCTCCGGCAGCAGGTCCGCACAGGCAATGCACAAGAAGGTACCGGCACAAAACGCCAGAGCCGCTCCCAGCCAGGCCGGGTGCGCTTCCCACACTGACTGTCCGCTCCAGTAAAACGCCAGGGCTGCCAGCGGCGTCACCAACGCAAACGCGAGATTCACCGGCACATACCAACGGCGTTGCGTGCCCGCCGCCACCATCAGGGTGGTCACGGACAACGCACAGAACGGCTTGTGGAACACCACCGCAAGGGACGTCCCCACTCCCAGGCCATGCCCGTGACCGTGATCGGCGGCCGCCACGGAAGCCGCCAGCGCCAGGCCGTCGAAAATCGAGTGGAGCGACAGGCCCAGAGCGACGCCGATCCAACCCAACGGACCGCTTCGCAGCAGGGAGGGCATGTGGGCGTGGCCGCAAGCCGAAGCGGGCTGTCCCTCCAGCACATCATGCTCATGAAAAGGCAGAAATCTTTGCAGGACGAACATGACCAGGAAGCCGGCCACGAACCAGCCCGCCGCCTGTTCGACCGACCCCATGGCCCCGGCCGCGTGAGGGAACAGCTGAAGCAGCGCCAAACCGAACATGAGTCCCGCCACCATGCTCACCGCCACCTGCAACCGTGTATGCGTCAGGGCCAGCCAAAACGGGACCGCGCCCCCCGCAAACGAGGCAGCGCCCACCACCACGCAGGACACCAGCAATTGAACCCACGGTGACACGGCGATGTCGTTCATGGTCTTGTTCTCCGGCTCCAGCCCCCAACCCTCTGCCCGGCTTCCCAGCGGCGCGCTCATGCCCTGCCCGTCTTGAAACCGACCCGGCTTGCGCCAGCCCGGGCAGCCCTTGCCCACCAAGCTTACGATCGCTGTCAACAGCGTCCCGGCCTGCTCCGCACCCGCGTCATCCTATGGCCTGGCGCCGTTTCGGAACAGGCTTTTCCCTCGGCACCAAGGGTCATGGGGGCTTTCGTCTTTCGAGCCCCCGGATTCAAGAATCCCGGCAAAATGACATTCTCCCCCGGCCTTCCCGGGTCGGGGAGGCCCGAAATCCCGTCGAGCCTTCGGGCGGTCGAAAACCTCAAATGCGTCGGAGAGTCCCGAGCTCCATGGAAAGCGACGAATGCACCGCACCTGCCGACGCTGCTTGTGCTGGATTCTCACGGCGCGTTCCGCCAGCGCGGCGTTCGCCCGCGAATCTCTCCCACAGGATCTCCGAGGAGGCACACCGGCTGAACGTCACAGTGCCCCCGGACCTGCCCGCACGAACAATCCCGGACGACGCGTGCAAGTTCCCACGAAGACCAGTGGGGGAACGATCGACAACAGGCCGGCCCGGGGCTGACCCATCTCGTGCGAGTGCCCATACCTGCAGCGGGCTCAAAGTCTCCGCCGGTGAAGGCCGGGAGCGTGCCGCCGCCGTACTTCTGTCAAACGCCTTGGATCAACGGACAACCCGCTCAAGGAGTGGCTCCGGGCCGTGCGGTTCTTCGGACGGCAGGGGCACAGGCTCGCCCGGGTCGAACGGCGCGTTTTCTTCCGTGCAAAGGGATGCGTCCTCGGTTAGAAGAAAAGGGCGTGAAAACGGTGGGCATCATCCCGGCCCGGTACGGTTCGACGCGGTTTCCCGGCAAGCCTCTGGTTCCCATTGCCGGCAAGCCGTTGTTGCAACATGTGATCGAGCGATGTCGGCAGGCCCGGCGGCTGGCCGACCTGGTGGTGGCCACGGACGATCCCCGGATCGCCGAGGTGGCCGCGCGTTTTTGCCGGGTGGAGATGACCCGTGCGGATCACCCCAGTGGGACCGATCGCGTCGCCGAAGTGGCGGAGAAACTGGAGTGCGAGGCCGTGGTCAACATCCAGGGGGACGAACCCCTGGTGGACCCGGCGGTGGTGGACGCGGTGGCCGGGGCTCTGGAGTCGGCGGAAATGTCCACGGCCGCCGCCCCGTTGGAGCAACCGGAGGACTATCACAACCCGAACGTGGTCAAAGTGGTGGTCAGCCTGTCGGGTCGGGCGCTGTACTTTTCGCGACGGCCCCTGCCCTATTTGCGGGATGCAGCAGACCAGCCCGTGCCGGTCCAGCTGGGCCGGTTTCCGTTTCTGCGTCACGTCGGGTTGTACGGGTACCGCCGGGCCACCCTGTTGCAACTGGTTCGCTGGCCCGTGTCGGCCCTGGAGCAGGCGGAGCGGCTCGAGCAGTTGCGCGCCCTGGAGCACGATGTGGCCATCGCCGTTGTGCGCGTGGCCCACGCCGGGGTGGGCGTGGATGTCCCGGAGGATGTGGCCCGTGTCGAACAGCTTCTGGCCGCTGCCGGTAACGTTGCGGATGCCGCCGCGGTCCAACCCCTTTCGAGCGTGTCACCATGAAATTCATTTTCATTACCGGGGGCGTCATCAGTTCCCTGGGCAAGGGCCTGACGGCCGCGGCGCTGGGGACTCTGCTGGAGAATCGCGGACTTCGCGTGGCCCTGCAGAAGTTCGATCCCTACCTGAACGTGGACCCGGGCACGATGAGCCCGTACCAGCACGGGGAAGTCTATGTGCTGGACGACGGTGCGGAGACCGACCTGGACCTGGGGCATTACGAACGTTTCACCCACACCAAGCTCACCCGGCTCAACAACCTGACGAGTGGCCAGGTCTATCAAACCGTCCTCAACAACGAACGGGAGGGCAAATACCTGGGCAAAACCGTCCAGGTGATCCCCCACGTGACCGACGAAATCAAGAATCGCATCCGGCTGCTGGCCGAACACACGGGCGCCGACGTGATCATCACGGAGATCGGGGGCACCACCGGCGACATCGAGGGTTTGCCGTTTCTGGAGGCCATTCGCGAGTTTGCGCACGAAGTGGGGCCCGGCAATGCCATCTTCATGCACGTGACGTATGTGCCGTTCATCAAGGCGGCCGGGGAACTGAAAACCAAACCGACGCAGCAATCCGTGGCGAAACTCCGCGAAATCGGCATCACGCCCCACATCATCGTCTGCCGTTGCGAGCGACCGCTGGACAAGGAGCTGCGTCAAAAGATCTCCATGTTTTGCAACGTGCCGGTGGAGGCGGTGGTTGAGGAAAAGGACGTGGACCACACCATCTACGAGGTCCCGCTGATGCTGCAGCGCGAGCGGGTGGACGAGCTGGTCTGCCGGCTGCTTCGCCTGGACACGCCGCCGGCCAACATGAGCCACTGGCAGGAGATCCTCCGCAAACTGATCGCCCCGCAGCATCGGGTGCGCATCGGGGTGGTGGGCAAGTACATTGGCCTCCAGGATGCCTACAAATCGGTGTACGAAGCCCTCAGCCACGGCGGCATCGCCCATGACTGCGGCGTGGAAATCGCCCGCATCGAGGCCGAGGAAATCGAAAAACACGGTCCGGAGGCGCTGTTGAAGGATCTGGCGGGGATCCTGGTGCCGGGCGGCTTTGGCGAACGGGGCATCGAGGGGAAGATTCTGGCGGTGCGGTACGCCCGGGAACGCCGAATTCCCTATCTCGGCCTTTGTTTGGGCATGCAGGTGGCCTGCATCGAATTCGCCCGCCACGTGCTCGGTTTGGACGGGGCTCACTCCACCGAGTTCGACCCGGACACGCCGCATCCGGTGATCGCGCTGCTGGACGAACAGCGTCAAATCACCCGCAAGGGCGGCACCATGCGGCTCGGCGCCCAGCCCTGCCAGTTGAAGGTGGGGACCCGGGCCGCTCAACTGTACGGGGCATTCCTGGTGCAAGAACGGCACCGGCATCGCTACGAGTTCAACAACGCCTATCGCGAGGCCTTCGAGCAGGCCGGCATGGTCTTCAGCGGCCTGTCCCCGGATGGCAAGCTGGTGGAACTTATCGAACTGCCCGACCACCCGTTCTTCCTGGCCAGTCAGTTTCATCCGGAGTTTTTGAGCAAACCGCACCAGCCGCACCCGCTGTTTCGGGGGTTTGTGGGGGCCGCGCTGCTGCACACCCAGAAGGGCCGCTAAGGTTCAAGGTCGGGTCCGACCCGCTCCTGGAACGCCGCGCCTCCCCGGGGTCCCTGCCCGGCGGCCGGGCAGATCCGGCAGTGACGTTTCCCCCTTGAGTTGCCGATTGACCGCCCGCTTTAATGGCCCCGCGATGAAACCACGGCTGGCCCGTGTCCAACGCGTGACAAGGGAAACCCGGATTCGCCTCCGCCTCAATCTGGACGGACGCGGCACCGCCCGGGTCCATACCGGGATCCCTTTCTTCGACCACATGCTCGAACTGTTCGCCCGGCATGCGGTCATGGACCTCACGCTCCGCTGTCAGGGAGACCTGGAGGTGGACGCACATCACACCGTAGAGGACTGCGGGTTGGCCCTGGGACAGGCCTTTCGCGAAGCCCTGGGCGACAAAACCGGCATCCGCCGCTACGGCACCGGGTTCGATCCCCGAAACCCTTTCACCGGGGAGGCTTACGTGCCCATGGATGAATGCCTCGCCCGTTGTGTGGTGGATTTCGGCGGCCGGCCCTTCCTGGTCTGGCGCGGGCTCGATGACCTGGCCTATGCCCGGCTGCCCCGGGACTGGAAACAGCAGGATTCGGCCTGCGCGTTTCGGTTCGGCCTGGCGCGGGAGTTTTTTCAGGCTTTCGCCAACGAGGCCCGGTGCAATCTTCACATGGAACTGCTGTATGGCGACGAGCCCCACCACATTGTGGAAAGCCTGTTCAAAGCGTTCGCCCGGGCCGTGGACCAGGCCTGTCAGCGGGATCCGCGCCTGCAGGGCATTTTACCCAGCACCAAGGGCCGGCTTTGAACGGGTTGAATAGCCCGGCCGACGGCCGCGTCGAACCATGCAGAACAACCGCGATCTCTCCTCGGTTTCCGACGAGGCGCTGGTGCAGGCGGCCAAACAGGGGCATCTGGAGGCCTTTGAAGAACTGGTGGCACGGCACCGGGACAAGGTGTACGCGCGAGCCCTGACGATCCTGCACAACGAGGAAGATGCGGTGGATCTTTCCCAGGAAGCCTGGATCAAGGCCTGGCAACGGTTGCAGCAGTTCCAGGGCGAATCGAGCTTCGCCACCTGGATCACGCGCATTGTGATCAATGTATGTCTGGACCATCTGCGCCGGCAAAAGCGGCTGCCGGTCGAGTCGCTCGAAGCGCTCGAAGAAGAGACCGGCCTGCGGGATGCCATCCTGCCCCCGGTCACCGTCAATCCGACGGCCGGCCTGGAGCGGGCCGAGCTGCAGGCGCGGATCTGGCAGGCCCTGGGGCGGCTCAGTGCGGCGCATCGGACCGTGTTGATCCTCCATGAGTTCGAGGGTATGGAATACCGCAAGATCGCCGAGGTGATGGGCTGTTCCATCGGCACGGTCATGTCCCGGCTTTTTTACGCCCGTCGCCACATGGCCAGGCTCCTGAAAGATTTGAAAGACTCCGAAGATTCCAAACCCAAACCATGACGCGCGACGAACAACTCAAGTTGCAAGCCTGGTTGGACGGGGAGCTGCCCGAGTCCGAGCGCCAGGCCTGGGCGGCCCGCTGGGCCGAGGATCCGCAGGCTCAGGCGCTGCTGGAGGAGCTGCGCCTCGTGCAGGGCACCCTCCGCCGCTTCGATGAAGGCCAGCTCCGCGTGCCCGAAACTCGCGAGTTCTACTGGAGCCGGATCGCGCGGGCCATCGAGGCCGGAGCCGGGCCGGCGCCGGCGCCGGTGACCCGCGGCTTGTGGCAATGGCTGCTTGAGTGGAAGCGGTGGCTGGCCCCGGCAGCCGTGCTGGCCAGCCTGGCCGTGGTGCTCACCCTGAGTTTGCCGGGCCACGGACAATCCGATTACCCGGAGGTCCACGTCTCCCAGGCCGACAACTACGCGACCACATACCGCGACGACGAACGGCTCCTGACCCTGGTGTGGTTCAGCTACCCTCCCGAAAGCCCTTGAGCTTCCGCCCATGATCCCGTCGCCCATGAGTCCTCGCCCGATTCTGTTCCTGCGGAGTCGGCTCCTTCGTGTCCGCGTGTGGCTGCTCTGCCTGCTGGCGGCCTGCGTCACCGGCCTCGCCGGCGAATTGAAGCTGGAGGCCCTGCTCATTTGGGGCACCAACGAGGAAAAGTCCCCCGATCCCCGGCACAAACCGGTGGAGACGCAGGTGGCGAAGAAACTCAAGGACCTCCCCTTCAAGTGGTCCCACTACTTCGAGGTCAACCGCAAGGAATTCACCGTGCCCCGTGACCAACCCCGTCGCGTCGCCATGAGCGACGAGTGTGAAATCAGCGTGCGCCAGGCCGAGAACGACCAGGTCGAGCTGATCCTCTACGGCAAGGGCAAGCGCGTCGGTCGCATCACCCAGAAACTGCCCCGGGGCGAGACACTGGTCCTGGGCGGGAATGCACCGAACTACACTGCCTGGTTCGTGGTGCTCCAGCGCAAGGACTAGGCCCCGGCGGCGGGCACGGGCCGACCTCCGATCCTTTCCGGGCTGTTCCCCCGCCGCGCCCCGTCCTTCCCCCGCGGCGGGGCACCCGGTAGAGTGTCCCCCGCATGAACGAATGGATCCGTGGTTATCTCCGGGCCCAGGCCGCCGCGCATGCGGCCATTCCCATCGAAGGTGTCGCGCGACTCATCGAGTTCCTGCAGGAAGCGCTTCGCCACGACCGGCAGGTTTTCGTTTTCGGCAACGGCGGCAGTGCCGCGTCCGCCGCCCACTTTGCCACGGATCTGGGCAAAGGCGCATCCGCCCGACTCGCCCGCCGTTTTCGAGTCATGGCCCTGACCGACAACCTCAGCTGGCTCACGGCGCTGGCCAACGACTATGCGTACGAGGAAGTCTTCGTTCGCCCCCTGCAAAACTTCGCCCGTCCCCATGACCTGGCCATTGCGCTCAGTGTCAGCGGCAACTCACCCAACTGCGTGCGTGCCCTGGAATGGGCCCGTGACCACCAGCTGCGGACCGTGGCTCTGGTCGGCGGCCGGCCCTGTCGGTTGGCCGAACTGGCCGATCTGGTGCTGGCCATCCCGGATACCCACTACGGACGCGTCGAAGATGCCCACATGACCATTCTCCATCTGGCCTGCTACGCGTTCATGGAGCATCCGGAATGGGGGGCCTGAACGGTTGAGGTTTTCGTGCCGAGCAGCTGCCGTGCCGGGGCCGACACCGCGTTCGGCAGAACCAGCTTCGAAGCTGCAGGGATCCTTGCGTCCGGTTCGCTCCGCGGCTCAGGCGCTCGAGCGCTCCGGCTTCCGCGCGGTCACTTCCAGGCTCACCAGGTAATCCGAAACCTTCGTCCCCGGAGGCAGATGCTCGGCCACCTTCCGATAGAGCGGATCCTCGAAACTCTCCAGCGCCTGCACATACTCGGGCCGGGTGCGCAGTTGAACCTCGTCCAGGCCCGCTTCGCGGATCATCCGCTCCGTTTCCTCGATCAATACCGCCCCGGCCACGCATCCGACCAACGCCTCCACCATTTGTACCACGGTCGGCGGCAACGGCCGCAGCAGGGCCAAGTCCGACACCGCCACGCGTCCCCCGGGCTTCAGCACCCGGGCAATCTCCCGCCAGACCCGGGCCTTGTCCGGCGAGAGATTGATCACGCAGTTGGAGATCACCACGTCCACGCTTGCGTCGGCCACCGGCAGATGCTCGATTTCGCCCAGCCGAAACTCCACGTTGTCCCATCCGGTGCGCTGACGGTAGGCGGGAATGCCGGCCCGGGCCCGCGCGACCATCTCCGGCGTCATGTCCACCCCGATGGCCCGGCCGGTCGGTCCGACCTTACGACCCGCCAGAAACACGTCGAAGCCCGCACCGGAACCCAAATCCAGCACGACCTCGCCCGGTCGCAGGCCGGCCAACGCGGTGGGGTTCCCGCAAGACAATCCCAAGTTGGCGCCCTCGGGCAGCGCGGCCAGCTCCTCCGGCTGGTATCCCAACTGGCGCGCCAACGTTTCCGCGCCGGCCCCGGCCCCGTCGCACCCGCAGGACGTTGCCGGACCGCAACACGAGCCGCCGCCGGTGGCAATCTGGGCGTACCCGGCCCGAACCGTTTCCCGCACTTCATCGACCGTAGGTGCCGGGGGGGCCGCCGGTCGGGTTGAGCCGGCCCGAAGCTGGTCTCTTCGCCCGGCTGCATAAGCTTCGAAGACCCGCCGAATTTCGTCCCGCACGCGTCGGAACACCGTCAGGCGTTCCTCTTCCGATCCCGTGGCTTTGGCCGGGTCGTCAAATGGCCAATGATGACGGTTCACCTGCCCGGGGAAGGTGGGACATGCCTGGTCAGCGTTGCCGCACACGGTGATGACCGTTTCGACCGGCCGGCCGAGGAATTCCCTGAGCGACTTGGAGCGATGCCCGGAAATGTCGATGCCGATTTCCCGCATGACGGCAATGGCCAAGGGATGGACATGGCCCGCAGGTTCCGAACCGGCACTCTGGACATCCAAGATGTCCCCTGCCGCCGCCCGCAAGATCCCCTCGGCCATGTGACTCCGACACGAGTTTCCCGTACACAAAATCAACACCGTTGGTTTCATCGCAGACCTCGTATCCTTGCTTGCGTCAACCTACGCCGAAACGGCAGAGCGCCAAGTTTCCAATCGGTCCACGTCCCCCGGCACCCCGGGCGCAGCAGGCGGTCTCGGTTGCACAGCGACTGCTGCGGTTCTCACAGGCCGCCGAAAGAGGCGTGTGCGCCAAAACGAGCTCCGGCTTCTCGGGGAAATCCGCAGTTTTGGCCTTCGCAAAATGGATTGTTCAAACGCCTCCCGAGGGCCCGCCTTCTCTCCGAGAAGAAGTCGGCCCCCATCCCCTGAAGAAACATGGCGGCGGCAATCGACTCTGCTGCCGTGGGTTCGAACGCGAACAAACGCGTCGGCCCGACCCGGGCGACGCCAAGCCGAAATGCCGGTTCCCTCAGCCCAACCGTGCGTGAGTGCCGTCGCAAAAGGCCCCACTGCCCGAGTGTTTGCATCCGCACCAGGCCACCGTCCGTTCCGTGTCCACTTCCACTTTCACCGGGCCAAGGCCGGTGCCCTTGTGCGAACCGTCGCAAAATGGCTGCTCCTTGGACAAGCCACAGGCGCACCACCAGTAGGTGCCGGGCTGAACCTTTTGCACGAACGGCTGGCGCGATGCGATCCGAGGCTCTGCCATGTTAGTGCGGGTTCGACCGGCCCGGCCCCGGGGTGACCTTGACCTGGCGTGCTTCTTTCCGCTCGGCCCACACCCAGGCAATCAAAGCCGGACCGAAACAAAGGAATACACCCATCGGCACACAAAAAATGCTCCAAAACTTGTCCATAACCGCCCTTCAAGATGCAACCCCCGATCCGCCATGTAAAGGCGCGGTCTCGCCCGACCCGTCCCAACGGCGCATTTCGGGTTTCGGACGCCCTCGAAGGGTCGGCGGATTCCGGGCGTGTGCGCCACGCGCAAACCGGGAGAAGCACCCTCGCTTCGGCCTCCTTGCATCCGGTGCTCAAAAACGGAAGTGCGCCCTCCGTAGTCCCGGATCGCACGGGCCCTGCCACGCGCCGAAGGTGCATCCAATCTACCAACCCGCGGCAGCGTCCCGGGAACTCCCTCCTCCAAACCCGCCGCGCCCTGCCAAGGGTGCAACCCGAGGAGTTCCGGTGGCGGAGGCCCGGCCGAATCACGCAGCCGACTCCTTCTGATGCCCCTGCCCCGTTTCCCGACAAGAGACCGTCCTCCGGTCCGACCGGCAATGCGATCTTCTGGTCCTGCGAGGGACCGCCGCCCGAAGGCAGCGCTGCGGGCGAGGAAAACCGCCGGGCGCAAAGCACCGGCCTATTTTTCCGCCGCTTGTTGTTCCCGCTGGCGCCGGCTTTCTTCGATGACCTTCTGGGCCAGTGCCGCGGGCATTTCCTCATAATGACTGAATTCCTCGGAATGCACTCCGCGGCCGCCCGTCAGCGATCGAAGCGTCACGGCGTAGCGGTACATCTCGGCGGCAGGCACCTGGGCACGGATGATCTGGAGGTTGCCCAGGCTTTCCATGCCGAGGATCTTGCCCCGGCGGCTGGACAAATCGCCCATGACGGCGCCCATGTACTCCTCCGGCACGCGGATTTCCACGTTCTGGATCGGTTCCAGGAGAATCGGGTTGGCGGAGCGGAAGGCCTCTTTGAAGGCCTCGTAGCCGGCGATCTGGAACGCGATGTCCTTGGAATCCACCGGGTGCATCTTGCCGTCGTAAAAGTCCACCTTGACGTCCGTGACGCGGTAGCCGGCCAGGATGCCTTCCATGGCCGCGCGCTGCACGCCCTTCTCGACCGACGGGACGAAGACACGGTCCACATTCTGCCCCACGAGCGATTCGGTGAACTCCAGGCCGCTGTCGCGGGGCCTGGGTTCTATGCGCATCCAGACCTCGGCGAATTGTCCGGCACCGCCGGTCTGTTTTTTGTGTCGGTACTTGGCCTCCCCTTTGGACTTGATGGTTTCGCGATATCGGATCCTGGGCGGCAACAGCTCCACATCCACGCGGAACCGCTTTTTCAGTTCGTCCGTGATCACCATCAGATGCAGCTCGCCCTGGGCGGACAGGATGGTCTGGCGCAGTTCGGCATCCACCACGTACGTGAAGGTGGGATCGGCGGCGTGCAACGCGGCCAGGCCCTGGGAGAGCTTGTCTTCTTCGCCCTTGACCTTCAGTTCGATGGCGGCGTGGATGCTCGGCTTGGGCCATTGCACGCCCGGCAGGCGGCAAATGAATTTGGGGCTGCAAAGGGTGTCGCAGGTATGGGTCCCCTTGAGTTTGACCGTGGCCCCCATGTCCCCGGCGGGGATCTCGTTGATCGGCTCGCGGTTTTGGCCGTTCAGGAGGTAAAGCTGGCCGATCTTTTCGGTGACCCGGCTGCGGGGGTTGTGCAGCTCGGTGCCCACGGCGACCTTGCCCGCGTAGACACGGAAGAAGGAGACCTCGCCGAACTTGGGTTCGCTGACCGTCTTGAACACATAGGCCACGGGCTCGGGATCGGTGAGGCTGACCTCGATGGGCTGGTCATTGGCATCCCGTGCCGGGACCTTGGGTCGATCGGTGGGGGCCGCGCCGTATTTGGCGATGAAGTCCATCAACCGGGCCACCCCGATGTTGCGTTCGGCCGAGGTGGCGAACAGGGGGATGAAACTTTGCTGCAGGATGGCCTTGTGCAGGCCGCCCCGCAGTTCCTCCTCCGTAAGTCGGCCCTGTTCGAGATACTTTTCGGTCAGGGAATCGTCCGCCTCGGCAATGTATTCCATCAGTTTTTCGTGGAGCGCGTTGACCCGTTCGGCTTCGGCGCCGGTGGCGGCCGCCTCGGTGAACTTGCCGCTGGCATCCGCGGCGTAGGTGATGATCTCGCTGCGCGGCACGTCCAGGACCCTCTGGAACCCCGGTCCCGATTCCAGAGGCAGGCTCAGAGGAAAGACACGCTCGCCGGCAAATTGCCGGATCTGGGCCAGGGTGCGCTCGAAATCCGCGTTTTCCCTGTCCACGCCGTTGATCACGAACACCTTGGGAAGCCCGAACTGAGTGGCCCATTCCCACACCTGCATGGTGCCGACGCCGGGACCATCCTTGGCATCGACCACGATCACAGCCAGGTCCGCCACACGCAGGGCCCCCAGCGCCTCGGCGATGAAATCCAGGTACCCCGGACAATCGAGGATGTTGAACTTCCGCCCCAGCCACTCCAAGTGGAGCATCGAGGTTTGAATGGAAATCTTCCGCTCGCGCTCGTTTTCGTGGTAGTCGGAGACCGTCGAGCCCTGCGCCACGCTGCCGAGCCGGTTGATGACACCGGCGCACAACAGCATGCACTCGCTGAGCATGGTCTTTCCCGAGGAAGCGTGGCCGACGATGGCGAAGTTTCGGATGTCCGAAGGTTGATACGTTTTCATGCCCTGTTGCGTTCGAGACTCTCACCCCGGGAATCTGCGGGTCCGCGAACCCGGAGACTCCCACCCATGCGAGCGCCCTACGGCACGCCCCGAGCCGGGGCCCGGAAGGGCTTTCCCGCCCGCGGGTCCACCGCGGCGCCGCGTTCGTTCCGACAACGCCCGCAGCTTAGGACGCGCCCGCAGATCGCGTCAACGCCGCGAGTCTCGAAGGGCGGTTTTCCTGCTCCTGCCAGCGGCCTGGCGGCGCGGGCTGAGAGGGTTGAGTGCGCCCCTGCATCCGCAACCAGGGTGAGGCCCCACTCCCCCTCGACTCCTGCCGACCAACGCTGTTTCGGGTGGAGCCGACGCACGATCGAGGTCCGGCCCGGAGCGCGGAAGGCACCACCCTCCCCGCCAGGGGTGGGCGGAACGCACCACCAACTGCCCGGGGAATCGGCACGAGCGCTGCCCCCGGCCCCGGCCCCCGCGTTTGGGAGGCTAGTTGCGTTGCGTGGTGACCCGGGCCAGGGCAGCCCAATCCGGATTGTTTTGCCGGGGCACCGGGGGCCCCGGGGCGCGGATGGTGCGGGGATCGCGCAACAGGTAGATCTCGGAATGGCCGTCCGTGAAGTTCAGGCCGTAGGCGTTGCCATGACGGCGCGCCATGAGGTCGGCCAGCCCGGTGCCGGCCCCCATGTCCACCACGAACATCGAGTCGTTGATGCTGGGATTGGCCGGGTTGGCGTCCTCGTCAATGATCAACCAGGTCTCCGCCGGCCGAATGAGCTGCGCCTCTTTGCGAAAAAGCCGGTAGGTCAGGGTGCGGTCCTGGGCCGGGGTCAGATACGTGGACTCTCCGGTGGGATCGCCAAAGGACCGGCCGTTGACCCAGCTGTTCATCGACACGCTGCGGACCACCCGCAAACCACCCACCACGCGGGTATCCGCCGGACAGCGCGCGACGTCGATGCTCCCATGGTAGGGAAAGAGCTTCGAGCTGGTGACGCACCAAATGCTGGTCGCACTGTACTGCGGGAACGGACCGTAAAACGGATCATGCGGCCACGAGGCATAGCCCCAAAACCAACTGTCGGGGTGCGGCACCCCTGCCGAGAGAATGGGGTAGTTGCCGACCAGCCGACCCATATTATCCCCCGCATACATCGCCCAGGCGGTGCCGAGCTGGCGCAGATTCGACAAGCATTGAATCCGCTGACCCCGCACCTTGGCCTTGGAAAGAGCGGGCAACATCAGCCCCGCCAGAATCGCAATGATGGCAATGACGACCAGGAGCTCAATCAGCGTGAATGCCCGCCTCGTGGGCCGGCCGTAAACGGGAAACCGCGGCACTCGGACCCTCGCGATCGCTGATGCCTGCCTGCCCATGCAGTTTCACCCTAACGCCCCGGTTTCTGACCGGTCAAGTCCGAGTCCGGACTTCGTCGGGCCGACCGCATTGTGCGCCAACCGTCCGATGGACCCCGGGGAACGGGCGGTCGAAAACTCATTTTGCGGACCAACGGCATGTGCATCTTCCCAAGGAGTCGCCGGTCCTGTTCCGAAAATCCCGCTGTTTCAAAGCCTGTTCATGCCTCGCGAGTGACGATCGGGCAGTTGGAAGACCCGGCTTTTTTTGGACGACAGCTCTACCAAATCCACGACTTTCGCAGGTGCTTCAGGGAAACGCGGCGTTCTTCATCAAGTCCGGGAATTCGATCTGCGCGGCTGGTGGGAACGCCGTCACCGATCGTCTCCATTCCGGCCTGGCTCTGGAACGAGGCCCCATCCCCCATGGGCAGCCGGACAAGGTAGTCGCCGATGAAAGTCGGCGGGCAGTTCACCTGGATACCACTCACCGCATTCCCGCTGCGACGACACCTGCTCCCCAGGCGGCGGACGCTGCGAGAGCCATCGCGTTACGGCGGTCGCCACCACCCACGACGGAAGTTTTTCCTTACTCGGACGCCCGGCCGCCGCCGGACGGCGCCGGTTACCGGGAGCGGTCGCCGGCAGCGTTTTCCTGCACCCGGCGCAAACAAACGTGCAGCCGTTCAGCAGACGTTGTACCCTGCCACGCCATGAACCAGGTTCCACGGGTCCGGGAACGTTGCGGTGCGCGGGCATTTGGTCCCGGCCTCTTGGCGCTCCTTTCCACCGGCTGGATTCTTGGGGTGTCCATGGCTTTCGGGGCGACCCCGGAAATCCGGGCAGCGCGATCGGTCCATCTGGGCTGGGACGGACCGGAAGGCCGCGGGTTTTACCTGGAAATGACCGTGCGCCAGTCCACCCCGGGCAGTTATTTCATGGCCTGCGGCTGGAACACGGGCTACTTCGGCATCCAGGAGTTGAACTCCGCCACGAACAGGGTCGTGTTGTTCTCGGTGTGGGATCCGACCCGGGGCGACGACCCCAACGCGGTGCCCGAGGACCAGCGTGTCCAGGTTTGGCACAGCGACCCGGACGTACGCATCCGCAGGTTCGGCGGCGAAGGAACCGGTGCCCAGTGCATGTGGCCCTATGCCTGGGCAACGGGCCGCACCTATCGGTTTTTCGTGCGGGCCGAACCCAGTGAAGATTGGACCACCTACGCAGCGTATTTTTGGTTGGCCGAACGAAAGCAGTGGAAACACCTGGCCAGTTTTCGCACGCGCACGGGCGGACAATGGCTGCGGGGGTATTACTCCTTCGTGGAAGATTTCCGGCGGGACGGCCGGAGTGTGCACGAGTTTCGTCGCGCGGAGTTCGCCAACGTGTGGATCCTGGATGCGGACTCCCGCTGGCATGCAGTGACCCGGGCGCGTTTTACCGCCTCCGATGCCCCGTGGGAGTCCCGCGACAACATCGGCGGCGGAACGGTCGCCAACGGCTTTTTCCTGGAAACCGGGGGCGAAGATCGCGCGCATCCGCCGCTCGGCTCCATCCTGACCGGATCCGCGGAGACGAACCAGCCGCCCGCAGATCTCGAGCCCTTGTTGGGCCTTCGTTCCTTCAATACTCCTTTGCTGGACCTGGCCCCCCGGGCGGATCTGCAGGTGGTGGTGGACCGCGAGCCCGGTCAGTACCTGGGTCATCCGAGCACCTGTTTGTTGGAAGACGGGCGCACGATCCTGTGCGTTTATCCCAAGGGCCATGGCCGTGGCGCCATCGTGTACAAGCGTAGCGAGGATGGAGGCCGGACCTGGAGCCAACGGCTGGCCACACCCTCCTCATGGGCCACCAGCCTGGAAACGCCCACCCTGCACCGCGTCGTGGACGCCGGGGGCAGGCGCAGGGTTCTGCTCTGGTCGGGTCTGTATCCCGCACGCCTGGCTGTTTCCGAGGACGACGGACGAAGCTGGTCCGAGCTTCGACCTGCGGGCGAGTGGGGCGGCATCGTCGTCATGAGCAGCGTGGTCGCCCTGCGCGAACACCCGGGACACTACCTGGCCATGTTTCATGACGACGGTCGCTTTTTCCAAGCCGAGCCGCAGCGCCACAGCCCGCCCGTCATGACCCTGTACCAGACGTTCAGCCGCGACGGCGGGCTCACCTGGAGCCGTGCGCAGCCGGTTTACTCCAACACCGCGATTCACCTCTGCGAGCCCGGGCTCGTGCGTTCGCCGGACGGGACCACGCTGGCGGCGTTGCTGCGCGAGAACCGGCGCGTGCGCCTGTCGCACGTCATGTTCAGTTCCGACGAAGGACGGTCATGGTCGGTTCCGCGCGAACTGCCCCGAGAGCTGACCGGGGACCGGCATGTGGCGGTGTATGCGCCGGACGGTCGGCTATTCGTCAGCTTTCGGGACATGGCCCCGGGATCGCCCACACACGGCGACTGGGTCGGCTGGGTTGGAACCTGGGAGGATTTGGTCCATGGGCGGCCCGGGCAGTACCGGGTCCGGCTCCTGGACAACCGTTCGGGTCACGATTGCGGTTACGCCGGGGTGGTTTGCCTGCCCGAGGGCACGATCGTGGCCACCTCGTACGGTCATTGGGTCGAAGGCCAAAGCCCGTTCGTCGTAACGGTTCGGTTCAACTTGAGCGAATTGGACCGCCTGGCCCGGAAAGGGCCTTGGGGCGTCCAACCGGTCGATCCCTCGCACTTGCTTCGCTGAGGCCGCATGGACCCGGGGCAGACAGCGTGGCCCCGGTACACGTCGGGGCCGGACGCGGAAGCCATTCGATGTTGGACCGCCGGGAAACCGCGGCCTCGTCCGGAGCGCTCCCGGCACCACGCCGTCCCCGGGCCGGCCCAAACACTCTACCCCCGGCCCCGGGCCGGCTACTCGTACCGCAGCGATTCAATCGGATCGAGGTGCGCCGCCTTCCAAGCCGGATACGTGCCGAAAACGATCCCCACGGCCGAACAACTCAGCAGACCCATCAGTGTCCAATCCAGAGGAATCGCCGGCGGCACTTTGAAGTACCAGGCCGTCAAGTTGCCCCCGGCAATCCCCAGCACGATCCCCAACAGCCCGCCCAGTTCGCACAACACAACCGCCTCCAGAATGAACTGGACGAGGATGTGGCGTTTCTTGGCCCCGACGGCGCGACGGATTCCGATCTCGCGGGTGCGTTCGGTCACCGACACCAACATGATGTTCATGATGCCCACGCCGGCCGCCAGCAGGGCAATGGAACTGATGACCGCCACTCCCACGCGCACCGCCAGGGTAAAAGCCTGGAACTGCTGGATCAGCGAGTCGTTGGAAAAGATCTCAAAATCGTCCTCCGCTCCGGGCGGCACTTTTCGCGCCAGCCGCAACAGTCCCCGCACCTGCTCCACGCAATCCTCGAACACCGCCGCCTCCCGCGCCTGAACCAACAGGGTCAGGCTCCGCCCCATGCGACCGTACCGATTCATGGCCGTGCTCAAGGGAATGGCCGCAAAGTTGTCCTGTTCGCCTCCTTGTGTCGTGCCCTTCGGCTCCAGCACCCCCACCACCCGATACGGGACTCCGTCCATCTTGATGGTCTGGCCCACGGCGGAACCGTGTGGGAACAAACTCCGGGCCAGCGCATCGCCCAGGACGCAGACGTCCCGCGCGTTTTCCACGTCCGCCTCCATCAGCGCCCGACCCTCGGCCACCACCCAGTTTCGGGCCGGGAAACTGCCCGGGGTCACGCCCAGCAACCGAACGGTCGGCGGCGTGCGCCCGTAAACGCTGAGGGCTTCGCCCGCCCAAAACTCATCCTCCAAGCCCACGCTGCTCGCCAGGGTCGCCCGCCGGGCCACTCGTTGCCCCTGTTCCCACGTGATCGGCTTCCGACGCCAATATTTCTCGAACCCTTCCGGACCGCCAAAATACACCGCCGGCCACTTGCGCACCGCAAACGTGTGGGCCCCCAACTGGCTCATTTCTCGTTCGACGTTGCGCTGCAGCACCCGCAGGGCCGTCATGGTGACCATGATGGAAAACACCCCGACCAACACGCCCAGCAGGGTCAGCCCGGAGCGCAGTTTATGGGCGGCCACCGCGGCCATGGCCATGTGAAAACTCTCCGCCACTTCGGCCCACGACCACGCCCGTGAACGTCGGATGGCCGGAGCCGGCAGGACCGGCGGGATTGCGTGCCGACTCGGGAGCTCCGGATTCATATCACTCCGCCCGCAAGGCTTCCACCGGGTCCAGTCGCGCGGCCCGCCAGGCCGGCATGAAGCCGGACACCAACCCGGTGGTCACCGCCACGCCCAACGCCAGGGCAGCCACTCGCAACGACAGCGCCGCCGGCAGGAACCACTGCATCACCCAGGTCAACGGCCAGGCAATCCCCAGCGCCAACAAGCCGCCCATCAAACAAATGCCGGCCGCCTCCAACAAAAACTGCATCAAGATGGCCCGCCGTTTGGCCCCCACGGCTTTGCGGATGCCGATTTCCCGTGTCCTTTCGGCCACCGACACGAACATGATGTTCATGATGCCGATGCCGCCCACGAACAACGACAGGCCGGTGATGAACAGTCCCACCGCCGCGATGGTGCCGCCCACCTGCTGAAACAGTCGCACAAACTGCTGTTGCTGGTTGATGGAAAAATCGTCCGGCTCCCCGGGGGCCAGGCCGCGCACCCGCCGCATCGCCTGACGCAGCTCCTCCCGGGCATCCTCCAGATGGGCGACGTTGCCCACCTTCACCTGGATTTGCAGCTCCGGCCGGCTTTGGAAGGAAGCCACGAACGCCGACAGCGGGAGGATGATCTGATTGTCCAGACTGAATGCGCCCAGAAAGGTGCCCTGGCGCTCCAGGACCCCGATCACCTCGAAGGTGCGGCCCCCGATGTTGAGCCGACGGCCCAGAGGGGGGTCGCGGCGCAACAAATTGGTGGCCACTTCGGTGCCAATGACACAAACGGGCCGGCCCCCGGCCACGTCCGCAGCGCTGAGAAACCGGCCCAGAGAAACGCGCACGCCCGCGGTTTCCTGATACTGTTCGGTGGTGCCCACGATGAACACACTGCTCGAACGGCGGTTCTCGTATCGGACGGGCAAAGACGCGCGGGCCACCGGGGCCAGGGCCGGGGCAAAGGTCGCTTCCCGCGCCAGGGCCCGCGCATCCGCCAGATCAATCGGACGCCGCTTCTGCATGCGCAGCCAGACTTCGCGCGATTCGATGAACCAGTCCATCCGGTCCACGAACAACACATCGGCCCCGATCTTGGACACGCTCTGTAGGAAGGAACGATTGAGGCCTTCGATGGCGGTGCCCATGAGCGTCACGGTGGCCACGCCGATGACGATGCCCAGCGTGGTCAGGCCGGCGCGCAGCTTGTTGGCCGCAAGCGCCTGCAGCGCCATGCGCAGCGCTTCCCCCAGTTCGGTGGCCAGTTTCATGAGCCGCGAGACCGTTCGTCGGCCGCGATCCGCCCGTCGCGGATCCGCACAACGCGCCGCGCGTGCCGGGCCACGTCCTCCTCGTGCGTGACGATCAGGATGGTGTGGCCCTGGCGCCAGAGGGCATCGAAGAGGGCCAGGATTTCCTCGCCCGTTTTCGAGTCGAGGTTGCCCGTGGGCTCGTCGGCCAGCAGCAACGCCGGCCGATTCACCAGCGCCCGCGCAATGGCCACCCGTTGCCGCTGGCCCCCCGACAGTTCATTGGGCCGATGCTGCACGCGGTCGGCCAGGCCCACCTGGGCCAGGGCCTCCAGGGCCATGCGCCGGCGCGTTTCGGCCGGGTAACCCGCATAAATCAGGGGGAGCTCGACGTTGTGCAGGGCCGTCGAACGCGGCAACAGATGAAACGTCTGAAACACAAAACCGATTCGCTGGTTCCGCACTTCGGCCAACTGATTGTCGTCCATTTGACTGACGTCGATTCCGTCCAGCTCGTAGCGGCCGGCCGTCGGGGTGTCGAGGCTACCGAGCATGTTCATCAGGGGGGCCTTGCCGGATCCGGACGGGCCCATGATGGCCACGTACTCGCCGCGCTCGATCTCGAGGTTCACCTCCCGCAGGGCGTGAATCGTCTCACTGCCCATGCGATAGCATCGACTCACCTGAACCAGTCGGATCAGACTCATGCTCCCTCGCTTGCGCCCGCCCGGCTTTACGGCTGGCCCCCGTGGCCGCCGTGCCCGCCGGCCCTGGCGATTCCCTACCCTGTCTTCTTGCCCGCGGCGTTTCCGGGGGGCACCACGCGCACCCGCGCCCCGTCTTCCAGGTCCCGGTGAATCACTTTGTAACCGCCCGAAACCACTTCCTGCCCCTCGCTCAACCCCTCCACGATTTCCCAGTAATCCGCATCGCTGATGCCCAGTTTCACCGGCACCATGCGGACCCGGGTCCCCTCTACCACGAACACCACTTCCACGGGCTTGACGGTTTCACTCTTTTTGCGGTGGGCGGCCCGTTCGGGCTCCTCGGCGGGGTTGCCGGCAGCGGCGCGTTCCGATTGCAGGCGGGACGCTCCCCGGGCCACGTCGTTGGTC
>JAOADM010000014.1:0-10657 GCA_026417315.1 Limisphaera sp. | reverse complement strand
TGGCACCGTCAGCACGTTCGTCCGATACCGTGTCTCGATCTCCGCCGTCACGGACATTCCGGGTCGGAAGGCCTCTTTCTCCTGAATGCGAATGCGCACCTCGAACTTGGTGGCCTCCTGGGAGCCGACCTGGGGATTGAGATTGCGCGCAGAATTCGCGATTTCCGTGACGTATCCGGTGAACCTGCGCCCCTGAAAGGCGTCCACTTCCAGCCAGGCCCTCTGGCCCGGTCGCAGCAACACCACGTCGGCCTCGCCCACCTCCACCCGGGCCTCCATGTTGTTCAGATCAGCGATGGTCATCAGCTCGGTGCCCGCCATCATCGTGTTGCCGGCCACCCGCTCCCCGCGTTCCACACTCAGCTTGCTGATCGTACCGCTGATCGGCGCGTAAATCGTGGTCTTGGCCAGCTCCTCTTCCGCCCGCGCCAGCGCGGCCCGGGCGACCTCCACCTGATGTTCGGCATGTTGCAGCTGGGCGCGCGCCACATCGAGGGCCGTCTGGTACTCCAGAAACGCCGACTCGGAAATCAAATGCTCCCGGAACAATTGTGCCTGCCGTTGAAACTCCAGCTCTGCCTTGCGAAGGTTCGCCTCTGCCTGGTCGCGGGCGGACCGCGCCGCCTGATACGACGCCTCCGCCGACCGGCGGTTGGCCAGATACACGTCCGGCTTGATCCGTGCCACCAGATCCCCCTGTTGCACGCTCTGCCCCTCTTTGACGGGCAGCTCCACGATCTCCCCGCTCACCTCCGCACTGATCTTCACCTGCACCACGGGCTGGATCCGTCCGTTGGCCACCACCACCTCGGTCAGGTCCCGGCGGGTCACCTTTTCCGTCTGCACCACATAAACCGGGCCGCGCTGCCGCCACAGAAAGGCCGCCGTAAGCACCGCCACCAGCACCAGGGCCGCGCCGCCCAGCCACCACCAGGTCCGTTGTTTTCCCCGTGTATGCATATTGGATGCACCCTTCCCCATTCTTACACCGCAGAAGCGGTTTCGGTTACAGTCGCATTGCGCGGCCCGGCCCTCTTCACCGCGCCCCACCGGCCATTGCCCACACCAGCAGCCAGAACAGCCACAACCCCATCAGCAGCCAAAAGCCTCGCACCCACGGCACCCGCGCCAACTTGGAGAGTCCCACGGCCATCACCGCCACCTGCCAGAACCCGAAAATGCTCTGCACCCAAACCAGGGTGGTCGGCAGCCTCGGCGGCGCAGGCGTCGGTCCCGGCCCTCCCCCTTCCGGCCCGAGCGGCGCCGTCGCTCCGGGCGTCCAGAGCAGAAACTCCAGCCAGGTGCCCAGCACTCCCACCAAACTGGCCAGCCCCGCCACTTCACAAGCGCGTCCGAACGACACGTTGCCGCCAAATGCCCACCGACTCACGCCCCACAAGGCCACCGCCCAAACCACAAAGCGCAAGCTGCTTCCCAGACCGGCCACGCCGCCCGCCGCCGCCCGCAGGAGCGGCGAGTCAAACACTTGCTCCAGACGCTGCAACGCCGCATCCGCCCGTTCGCGGGTCAGCCGGCCGGCCTCGACCCGGGCGTTCAGCGCCGCCTCCTGCTGCCGTACGATTTGATGACGCACCGCGGGGTCGGGCCACAGCTTCCATCCACCCCAAAATCCCACCAGAAATGCCAGCAACGCCGGCCAAAACCAATTGCCCCGGTCAGGTCGGGACCGAAGCACGTCTTCAAAAACCTCGCCCGGCACGGCAAACACGTTCACCATGCGCGCCAGCACAGAGTAGGACGCCGGCTCCCAAGACTCGGTCCGAGGAGTTTGTGGCCCCAACACGGGTGGTTCGTCCGTTGACATACCCTGAGGTTGACCCGCGCGCCGCACGGTCGCGGGACCACCACCATGACTCATGGGCACACCCTTTGTCGAGCCGACGAGACGCGCCACCTGCCACCTTGCAGACCGGCCCGATCTCCTGCCAGCCCGGTGCACCTGCCGCCAGTTGCCGTGGGAGAGGGCCGGCCGCCCCACCCTCCGGCCCCGGGGCGGTCTTTGGGGAGTCCCTGTCGGCTTCCTAGCAAGCTGCTCCCCGCGCACCTCGAAGGGGCTTGCGGATGGCAAACCGCTTTTCCGGGCCCGGGGAACCTGGAAGGTTTGCAAAAACGGCCCGTCCAACGCCCTTCCTTTCCGCAACGTGCGATGGGCCAAAGGGAACGGGGATTCTGCACGGACACCTGCCGTGCTGCTTCCGGGATCTTCCGCCGCAGTGGGGGTCGACGAGTCACCCGGGCCTCCGGTGCCGGGATCCGGGCTTTCTGGACCGCTGCCCCTGCGCGGCAGAACGCTTTCCAGTCCAGGGTCCCGTGAAACTTTGCCTCTCTCCGAGGATCCATCCGGAGCGAAGAGAGGCATGCGGAGCGGCGACAGCGCAGGCCGCAGCCGATCCATTAGAATTTGACACGATGTTCAGCAGGAGTAGGCTACCTTGCGACGGTGGCTCGGGGCGGCGGGGGGACATCCACCCCAACGCGGTCCCCGGGCATCCGTGGCTCCAGAAACAGGGAATCAAGGGACAATGAGCGAAACGACGCAGACAACCCCGTCACCGGAGGCGACGGTCCGGGCGCATCTGATTCCGGAGGCCGTCATCCGGATTGCCGGCAACTCTCAGGACGGCATTCAGGCCATGGGCAGCATCCTGGCCCGGCTGGCCGGCCGCACCGAGCAGGAGGTCATGACGTTCATGACCATTCCGTCCACCATCTCGGGCGGGCCTTCGATCTTTCAACTGCGCATCGGGTCCGGCGAGGTGCTCAGCGCGGGGGACGAGGCGGATTTTTTGCTGGCCTTCTACCAACACTCTTACGAGGAGCACATTCACTCCCTGCGCAAGGGCGGCATCGTGCTGTATGACACCGATCACGTGGAGCCCAGGCCGGAGTGGCAGAAGGATTACGTTCACATTGGCGTCCCCATTTCCACGCAGACCATCGAGGCCATCGGCGGCACGGCCAGGGACAAGGGCAAGAACATTTTCGCCCTGGGCGTGGTGGCGCGGATGTTCGATCTGAACGTCCCCAAGCTGGAGCAGCTCATCAACGAACGTTTCCGCGGCAAGGACGAAAGCGTGGTTCGGAATGCGCTGCTGGCGTTTCATGCCGGCTACGCCTACGCGGCCAATCATCTGCAGGACATCTTCCGGTTGGCAGAGAGCCGGAAGCGGGAGCGGGTGCAGGTGGTCATGAACGGCAACGAGGCGCTGGCGTACGGGCTGATCGCCGCCGGTGTCCGGTTCGGTGCCGCCTACCCCATCACTCCGTGGTCGGACGTGATGGAGACCCTGCGCCGCGAGCTGCCCAAGTACGGGGGCATGTTCATTCAGTGCGAGGATGAGATTGCCGCCATTTCCATGGCCATCGGTGCCAGTTACGCGGGTCGGGTCGCGGTGACCGGCTCCAGCGGCCCGGGCATTTCGCTCAAGAGCGAGGCGGTGGGTTGGGCGGTCAACGCCGAAGTCCCCCTGGTGATCATCGACATCCAGCGCGGCGGTCCCTCCACCGGGCTGCCCACCAACGTCGAGCAGTCGGATCTGTACATCGCCTGCTTCGGCAGTCACGGAGACGCGCCGCGGGTCGTCCTGGCGCCGGCGGATGTCGAGGACTGCTTTTACACCGCCATCGAGGCCGTCAACATCGCCCGTCAGTACAGCGTCCCCGTTTTCATTCTCAGCGACCAGTCGATCGCAACCCGTATCGAGGCCTTCCCCGAACCGGAGCTGGAAAAGGTCTGCCAGGACATTTCGCCGGACTTCACCCCCGTGCCCGAGCACAAGCCCTATGACCTGAGCGCCCCCGACGGGATCACCCACCACATTCCCCCCGGCACGAAGGTCCTCAACGGCAAGTACCCGGTCCTGCCGGGGCTGGAGCACGACGAAATGGGCCATCCCTCGGCGTCGCCCAAGATGCACATGGCCATGACCGCCAAACGGCGTCGCAAACTCCAGGCCCTCGCCCGGAATCTGCCGCGGCCGCAACCCTACGGCCCCGCCCAGGGCGACGTGCTGCTGGTCGGGTGGGGTTCCACCCGCGGCCCCATCCGGGAAGCGGTGGACCGCGCGCGTGCGCAGGGCCTGAACGTTTCGGCCCTGCACCTCCGGTACCTCAACCCATTGCCGAACGGACTGGAGGAGATCTTCGCCGGGTTCCGCCACATTTTCGTGGTGGAGATGAACGATGAAGGGCTGTACGGCTACGGCCAGCTGGCCGCGTTGCTTCGGGCGCGGTACTGCAACCCGAACATCCGCGGGATCAACAAAACGGACGGCCTTACCTTCAAAGTGCGCGAGATTCTGGAGCGTCTGCAGGAGAAACTGGCCGGCCTGCAGGGCCGGCCGGTGACCCTTCAAGCCTGACCTCACCGCTTTTTACAGCCATGAGCACTGCCACTCTCACCACCAATCAGCAACGTCCCCCGGCGCCCGCCGCCGAGGAGCCCAAGCCGCTGACGAAGAAGGAACTCGCCGCGGATCACCCCACGTGGTGTCCCGGTTGCGGGGACTTTTCGGTCCTGGCGATCTATTTCAAGCTGATGGAGCGGGCCAGGATCCGGCACGAGAATATTGTCACCGTCTCGGGCATCGGCTGCTCCAGCCGGTTCCCGTATTTCGTCCAGGCCCATGGTGCCCATTTCATTCACGGCCGGGCCCTGCCGTTTGCCAGCGGGGTTTCGCTCACCCGACCCGATCTGCACGTGTTCGTGTTCAGCGGGGACGGGGACGCGTTCTCCATCGGCGGCAATCATTTCATTCACACCGCACGCCGGAACGTGAACCTGACCCTCGTCGTGATGGACAACCAGGTGTACGGCCTGACCAAGAAACAGACCTCGCCCGCCTCGGGGGGGGGGGTCAAGAGCAAGACCGATCCGTGGGGTGCAGTGGATCAACCGCTCAATCCCATCAAACAGGCCATCGCCGCCGGCGCCACCTTCGTGGCCCGCACCACCCACACCAACCCCAATCACCTGCTGCAGATGATGGAAGCTGCCCTGCAGCACGAAGGGTTCAGCTTCATCGAGTGCCTCAGCGAGTGCGTCGAGTTTTATGAGGGCGCCTTCGATGCCGCCAACCCGCGCAAGGGCGGCGTGTTCAACACCGTCCCCGCCAATCACGATGTCACCGACGAAGTGGCCGCCTACCAGCTGGCTGACGCACCGTTCCCCGGGTATTTCGGCATCTTCTACCAGGTCAAACGCCCCACCCGCAACCAGCGCGAGCAGGAAATCATTCAGGCCGCCCGCGAGAAGGTCAAACACCTGCAGGACTGGCAGATTCTGCAACAAACGTTCGACCGGATGAAATAATCGCCGTTCCCGGTCTCCCGGCTCTGTGGCCCCGGCGCGCTGCGTTCGACCGGGGCTTTTTTGCGACCTGGCGCCAACTCGAGAGCCCTGCTTCTGTTCAGCTCGGAACCTCGCATCGCCCGGACCGTCGATCATCCTCCCACGCACCGCGCGCCTCCGCCCCTGGCGGAGCCGTTCGCCCGCTCGCGGGACTTCAAAGTCACTTCCGGTGGGCCGTTCGCGCCAACCGGAGTTCAGGGCCGGCTCACGAGACAGAAGCAAGGCCCGACATGTCCGCAACTCGAATCCCTGGAGCCCGCCTCGGGCGTCGGATTCGGCCCGGCCATACACCGCTTGACCCTCAAGACTTGACCCTCAAGAACGGCGTGTTGCCTCTGCCGCCCCGGACGCCGTCGGCCCTCCGGCTCTTCCCGGAAGGCCCCTCCTTCGTCAAACGCCCCCGGCGGGTTTTTGGGATCCTCCCCCTGCACTGCGCCGACGTTGCGAAGTCTGCGCACGACACGGCCCGGGATCCGTTCCGTTGTCGGGGGAGCCGGCCCCCGTTATATTCGCTGCGAGGTGCCTGAAGCCCCGCACAACACCTGCAAGGAGCTCCGAAACCGTGCTTGGACGGTTCCGCCGGACGGTTTCACCTTGCTCGAGCTGTTGGTGGTCCTGGCGGTGATCACGATCCTGGCCGCACTCCTGCTGCCGGCGCTGATGCGGGGCAAAGCCAGTGCCGGCCGGGTCGCGTGCATCAACAACCTCCGACAGCTTGCCCTGGCCTGGCAGATGTACGCCCAGGACGCCAATGACCGTCTTGTGCCCAACGGCTATGCCACGCCGGAGACCCTTGCCGACACGCGGCTGTGGGTTCTGGGAGGAACTCACCGGGCCGAGGCGGCCCACCGCCTCACACTCACCAACGCCGCGTTGCTCACCGACTCCCGCTACGCGGCGTTTGCGCCGTACCTGCCGGCTGCTCAAGTGTACAAGTGCCCGGCGGACCGACTTCGGATCGACGGCCAGCCCAAGGTGCGCTCCTACGCGTTGAACAGCTACCTCGGCTGGACCGTCCCCGACGGTGGAGGCGAATGTCCGCTCAGTCCCTTTCACCAGAACTTTACCCGGCTTTCACAAGTGAGCGCCGCGTCTCCGGCCGAGCGTCTGCAGTTTGTGGACGTGGCGCCGGAGTGGCTCTGTCATGCCGCCTTCGGCATCGCGATGATCGGTGTGTTCTACCAGTTCCCCAGCGTCGAGCACGGACCGGCCTCGCCGCTTTCGTTTGCCGACGGCCATGTCACCACGCACCGCTGGCGCGACCCGTGGACCCTTCAAATGGCACGTACGCCCTTCGTGACCCACCTCAACTGGGCGTTCCAGCCTTCTGGAGATCTTCAATGGCTGCGCCAGCACGCCACGGTGCCCAGGTAATTCTGCCCCCCCGTTCCACCATGCCTCACCGAGAACTCTGGCCCATCGCACTCACCATCGCCGGCTCCGACAGCGGGGGCGGCGCGGGGATTCAAGCCGACCTGAAAACATTTGCCGCATTGCGGGTGCACGGCACCTCTGCGATCACCTGCATTACGGCGCAGAACCCGCGCGAGGTGCGCGCGGTCCAGGCGGTCCGGCCCTCGATCCTGCGAGCCCAGTTGGAAGCCGTGTGTGCGGAGTTGCCGCCACGCGCAGTCAAAACGGGCATGCTGTATTCAGCCTCGCTCATTCGCCAGGTCGCCCGGTTCCGGTTCCCGGAAGCGCCGCCGCTGGTCGTCGATCCCGTGATGGTGGCCACCAGCGGCGCACCGCTCTTGCACCCCCGGGCCCTGCGTGCACTCGTCCGGCTCTTGTTGCCGCGGGCCGCGCTGATTACCCCCAACATCCCCGAGGCGGAGCTTCTGTTACAGGCGCCGTTGCGGTCGGTCGACGACTTGCGAGCCGGTGCCCGAACGCTGCACCGCCGCTTCGGGTGTGCCGTGTTGCTCAAGGGGGGTCACCTGCGGGGGGTGTCACAAGCCGTGGACCTGTACTACGACGGCCGCACGGAGCTGCTGCTGCTGGCGCCGCGGGTTCGGAACCTGCACACGCACGGCACCGGTTGCACCTACGCCGCGGCGATTACTGCGCACCTGGCACGAGGGCTCACCCTGCCCCGCGCCGTCGCGGCAGCGAAACAATTCATTACTCGTGCCCTGGCACGATCCTACCGTGCGGCCCATCACGACGTGCTGCGCGTGGCCCTTTGAGCCATCCGGAAGTCCCCCTGCCGCGGGCCTCAAGCCTTGGCCGGAAGCCAATCCGAAACGTTGATCCGGCCGGAACGGTGGCGTCTGCCCGGGGCCTTGCGGGGCTGGCAAATCGCCGGTCCGCAGGCCCGGGCGAAGCGTCCGGCCCCGACCTCTGCATGCCGGGCCTCACGACTTGGCCTTCCCGACCGGCTCGGCTAGCGTAAAAGCGGGTCGAAAACCGGGACACCACGCATCATGGGCCGAACGTTCGTGTTCGAGTGTCCGAAATGCCAGTACCGCGCCTACGTAGCCGGTGGCGCGGATGGTGGTTTTCACGTCGCGGTCCAAACCATCCTTTGCCAGCAGTGCAAGGAGTTGCACGACGCGGTGGTCCGCCTGCGCGTACCGTGGACCCCGCCGCTCCAACGCGGCTGGCCGGTTCAGGCCACCTTGTCCCGACTCACCCGGCAGGCGTCGTCGGTGCCCCGTCACCCGCCGCCCTTTTTGCAGGCCCTCAATCGCCTGTGGCCCCGGGGAGTTCGGCATTCTCGCTGGATCGAGTTCCCGCTTCTCTGTCCCAAGGGCGCCTGGCACAGCGTCCGCCCCTGGAGCCGGCCGGACTGTTGCCCCAAATGCGGGGTCATCATGGAACAAAACGCGTTGCCGTACCGCCTCTGGGACTAACAGGCTGCGAGCCCTCTCGAACTGGCTCCCGAGGCTCTGTCGCCGGGAGCCGCCGCTCATCGTGTCGCAGCCATTCCTGGCCGAGTAGAACGACGCGGTCGAGGAGATTTACCCCCGGCAAAAGGCACCGAGCCTTCCTTTTGCCGGAGCCCCAGGGCCGAGCCGCGCAACAAGGGCAACGGAGAATGTCAACCAAAGTGACCCCCGCCTGCCAATCAGGCTTCACCAGCCTGTTCCTGGCGGGAGCGTTTCAGGTCGAGAACCCGCGCTGCCCGGAAACCCGTTGCCAAGGTCGCGCCCCCGTTCAACGCCGACTGGCGTAACCGCGGAAGAACCCGATGCACTGGGCCACGTCCGGGACGTTGTTCTCCCACTTGGTCTCGTATTCGATGGAAATGTTGCCGGCAAATCCCTGTCGTTTGAGTTCATCCAGCAGGGCTGCCACCTCCACCACGCCGGCGCCATACGGCACGTCGGCCGTCTGCCGACCAATCGCCGTGCGATCTTTCAAGTGAACACTGACAATCCGGCCGGCCAACAGCCGCAAACCGTCCAAAGGGACAATTCCCGAGGTGGCCCAATGGCCCGTGTCCGCTGCGGCGCCGATTCGGGGGTCGCGGTTTCGAATCATTTCCAGCACGTTGGTGGGGCTCCAAACGCGGTAGTTGGGGTTGTTGGGCTGACGCGGATGATTGTGGATGCCGACGCGAATGTCGTATTCCCGGGCCAGGCGTTCCAACAGGTCCAGCTTGTCCACGTCCTCCGTGGTGATGGCATAAAGGTCCAACTTTTTGGCGAACTCAAAAATACGGCGCCACTCGGCCTCATCCCGGCCACCCACGACGCCATAATTGACCGGACGAACGCCGTGCCGGGCCAGATGTTCCTTCATCTGGGCGATGACTTCATCCGGGGCATGGTGATCCCATCGGGCATCGCTGTCCGGGCGCAACCGCTGCCCGGGGTAGAACTCGATGACTTTGCCGCCCGCAAGGGCCGTCTTTTCCACTGCCTCGAAGGCGCTGAACCGGTTGAAGGTCCACGCCTGGCATCCCACGGCAAATCCGCCGATCTTGACCTCCTCGGGAATGGGCCCGGCTCCGAGCATCCCCACGACGCCCACCCACGTTATCAGAGCACATGTCCACCACTGCTGGATCAGCTTCATCGCACGCCTCGCTTTCCATGGCACGCGGCCTGCCGATCGCATGTTCTTCGAGGGCCGCGATCGGCCGGGCCGGTTCACCATCCAAAAAACCGTGCTTCATGCTTACCGCAAGGCCGGCTTGTGTCCAAGAAAATTCGGGTTGCCTGCACCGGTTGCACGAACCGCGCGGTATTCGGGGAAAAGAGGTCGCATCACCCAACGTCTCCCGGCAGGTGGCGACTAGACACGGTTTTGCGCCTTCGGCGCGCGGTGGATTTGCCCCGATGGGGCGCAGAGGCACTCTCCCGCGCAGCGCCATGGACAAAAGGCGAATGGCGCGAGCCCGGACCCGTGGCACCCTCTTTTGCGCGCCCCATATCCGACCATGTGGGCGGCCATTTGCCAGCCCGGGGCCGCGGACCGGGGGACGGGATTCCCTCAAAAACCGGCTTTTCCCGGGCATGCCGCCCTCCAAGGGCGGGATTCGATCCGATAAGCCCGGCCCTCGCGAGACGGCCCCTGCGATGGATCGCAGTCCGGTTTTCCTCCCCGACGCGGGCCCGTGTCCGAGTCGCGGCAGTGGCGGCAGCCCCCGAAAGGAACGGGGCAGTCAGGGCAGGGAGAGCCCGCGGGGCATGACAAAGATCCGGTCTGGAGCGCTTCTGGCGCCTCGAAAGTTTGCGCGTTCCTGCCGGCGGGACCCGCCCTTGCCGAGACACGGCAAACACGCAGATTGCCGGAAGGTCCGCACTGCATTTAAAGTCCCCCGCATGGAAAGGACGGAAGGCCGGGCCGCGGCGGATGCGGGTCGGTTGATGGAGCTTGCCTGGGGCTATGCAGCGCCGGTGGTGATCGCCACGGCGGTCCGTTACGGATTATTTGGATCGATTGGCCACCGGGGTGCCTCGATCGAAGAATTGGTGCGGCGCACCGGATTGTCGGAACGCGGATTGCGAATCCTGCTCCAGGCTTTGGTGGGCTTGCGTCTTCTGCGGCGCAATGGCTCACGGTTCGAGTTGACGCCGGAAAGTGCGACCTGCCTGGTCCCGGAGCAACCCGAGTACCGAGGAGGGTTGTTTTTGCATCACGTGGAGCATCTGTTGCCCCGCTGGCTCCAGCTGCCGGAGGTGGTGCGCACCGGGCGGCCCGTGCGTGACCCTCGGAGTCCGGCTCATCGCTACGCCGGATTCGTGGAATCGCTTTTTGCGTCGAACTATCCCGCCGCCAAGGCCCTGCAACGCCACCTCCAACTGGCCGGTCGAAAGGAGCCGTTTCAAGTGTTGGATC
>JAOADM010000150.1 GCA_026417315.1 Limisphaera sp. | reverse complement strand
GATTGCGCGCCATCTCGGGTCTGCGCAGGTCCAGATAGCGGTATTTGAGCCGCAACTCCTCGTTCACACGACCGGCCGTCTCCGGATCGTCCACCGGAAAGGGCAGCACCTCCGCCCGGTTCAACACCTCCAAACCCTGCGCCACGACCTCCACCTCGCCGGTGGCGATCTTCGGATTCACCGTGCCCTCCGGACGCAGGCGCACCCGACCGGTCACCGCCACCACACTCTCCGGCCGCAGCGAAGCCGCCAGCTCGAACACCTCCGACGACACCGCCGACGGATCGAACACCGTCTGCGTGCGGCCTTCACGATCTCGAATATCCAGAAAAATCACCCCACCCAGGTCCCGCCGGGAATGCACCCACCCGGTCAACGTGACCGTCTGTCCCGCATGGACCGGGCGCAGCTCATTGCAATGATGCGTTCGTTTCATCATCCATGCAGCTTGGAAAAAATCGCCAAGGCGAATCCAGATCAAAGCTGGCCCGCGGGTCCCGCGAAGGGATGAAGGCTCTCCCCGGACCCGCCCATCCGAAATCCACGCCGCCCGGAAAACGGAAAGCCGGGGACATGAGGTTTCCCGCGCCCGGCAGACCGAACGGTGCAAACGCCCGGGCCCCATGAAAGTCACCCCGGCTCGAGCGACAGAACTCGCGCAGCCCGAACACCCGTCGCGGCCCGACAACACGCGTTCGGCCCCCGCGATGGCCCGCTCCGCGGGCAGAACCCGGCACGCGCCCCGGTCGGCAGGCGGGACAACAACCGCGCACGAGGATTGCGCCGCCCCACTCAAGAGCCCGGGCCGCGCTGCATCCCTCGGTGTCCAGACCGTCGCGGGGCGGGCCCCCTTGCAAAAGGGGCTCTCCCGCTCCCTCTGACCTTTGCGTTCCAAGCGGCGGCCGCCACCCCACACCGAGACCCGGCAGAGCCTGCGCACGGGTTGTCCGCAATTTGGCAAACCCACCGCTGTTCTCCCCCGGGACCGTCTTGGCTCCCCGCCGGCCCTGAAAGTCGCCCGGCCCCGGCGCATCTTCCGTGCCGAGCAGGATCCCCTCGTTGGACCGAGGCAGTCTTTCCCGGCCATCGGTTCGCCGATCGGGAGGGTGACACCCGCCCGAGCAGCGTCGGAATGGTCCCCGAGGTTTTCGAGAGAGAATCGGTCCTCCTCATCGTTGAAACCGCTGACGCAATCGCCGACAGATTCTATCCCCGCGGGACCAGACCGCTTCGGGGTGGCACCAGGCGGGTCCCTGCGCTATGTTGGCGCAGGCAACAATCCACAAAGGACGACCATGAAAAGACTGCTCGCCGTACTCGCCGGATGGCTCCCTCTGGTGGCATTCACCGTGACCGCTCAGTCGGTTTGGCTCGAAGACCTGCCGGAGGCCCTGAAGAAGGCAAAGGCCGAAAACAAGCATGTGCTGATCAACTTCACCGGTTCCGACTGGTGCGGCTTTTGCATCAAGCTGCAGAAAGAAGTCCTGTCCACGAAGGAATTCGCCGATTACGCAACCAAACACCTGGTCCTGGTCGAGCTCGATTTCCCGCGGCAAAAGGCCCAATCCGAGGCCCGCAAGAGCGCCAACCGCAAACTGCAAAAACAGTACAAGGTGGAAGGGTTTCCCACGCTGGTCCTGCTCGATCCGCAAGGCAAAGAGGTGGCCCGCATGGTGGGGTACGGCGGCGGCGGTTTCGCGGTTGTGAAACAGAAGCTTCGTCTGCCCAACGCGCCATGAGTCCCCTCGACTCCGGCGCTTGTGGCGGCCGGGACGCACGGGATCGAAGGAGGCCCCTGCGCCGGGGTTCATGGCCAAGCGAATCCGGCGGGCTGAAGAGGTGATGGACGTTCCCCTGCAGCGTTGCGGCCCCAGCGCAGGCAGTGGTCATCGCCCTTGACGCGGCATCAGCCTGGGCAGGCGCCGACGGACGGACGAACCCGGTGGCACCCGGCCCCCTCGAGGGCCGGACAGGTTGGATGTGCACAAGTTGTTTCGCTCTGCCGGCTTCTGATCTCGATGCGCAGCGCAGCAAATCTCACGATGCACCCGGGCGTTGGCGGGTCCCCGGAAACGAGCGTTTGACGACGAGGTGACACGAACGGATCCGTCATTCCGAACAGTTCCCACGGACGCGAGGGATGCTCCGCACGAGCGCCCCGACCGCCCGGCCGGGCGAAGGCCCTCACCTTTCGAGCCCTGCCATTCCCACGCTCCACCATTGCCGGACCTCGCCTCTCCGGGCTCGGCCAGACGGCCGGGTGAAATCTCTTGGCGCAGTGCTTGCGGCCTCAGCAACGGCCTCCACCGCCCCGGGACCCGGCGAATGCGGACGCTGTGCCAAGCGGTGGCCCTGCTGATCCTGGGACCGCTGATCGGAACAGCCGCAGCCCAATCGCTCACTTATCCGGACCTGGTGCGTCGCCTCGTGGATTTGGAGCACCTCGCCACGCTGCCCCAAGCCGGAGAGCGCACCACCCAATGGTCCAGTTACGATCGCCGCAGCCGGATCGAACCGGCCACGGGACGATTTCTCGACTGGCACGCCAACGCGGACGGCCACGGCGTGATCCGTCGGGAAGGAAATCTCCAGGTGCTGGCCGAGATGAAAGGCCCGGGCGTCCTCTGGCGCATGTGGTCCGCGTCGCCCAAACAGGGCCGGGTGCGGATCTACCTCGATGACGCGCCGGAACCCGCAGTGGACCTGCCCTTCCTGGGCTACTTCAACCGCGAGCACGCCCCCTTTGATCGCCCTGCCCTGGTCCACACGGCCGCGCGTGGATGGAACAACTACACCCCAATCCCGTACCAGACATCGTGCAAGATCGTGGCCGAGGAAGGATGGGGCGATTACTACCACTTCACTTACACCACATTCCCGGAGGGTACGGTCGTGCCGACCTTTCGAAGCGAGTTGAGCGCGGAAGACCGGTCGGCCTTGGAGGAGGTGGACCGGTTGCTGCAGCAGTGCGGCCCGCGCGTGCCGCAGGACTCTCTCGGCCGGGACACGTTCGAGGGCATCCTGGGCCCGGGGGACGGCCATGCGCTGCGCCGCACGGGACCCGCAGCCATCACGTTTCTGCGCGCCCGAGTCGAGGGGCTGACCCGGCCGGCCGACGAAGAAGCGCTGCGCGAGCTGGTGCTCGAAATCACCTGGGACGACGAGGCACGACCGGCGGTCTGGTCGCCGCTGGGCGACTTTTTCGGGACCGCCCCCGGAGCCAACCCGTATCGCTCGCTGCCCTGCGGGCTCACCGAAGACGGGTGGTTTTACGCCCAATGGTACATGCCCTTTGGCCGGTCCGCGGAAGTGCGCCTGCTCAATGAAGGTGCCCAACCACGCAAAGTCCACTTGGAGGTGTTCACGGAACGATTGCGCCGGCCGCCCGAGTCCTACGGCCGCTTTCACGCCAAGTGGCACCGGGACGAATTCCTCCCCACCGAAGCAACCCGGGAGCTGGACTGGCCGTTGTTGAAGACCCGGGGCCGGGGCCGCTACGTGGGCGCGATGCTGCATGTCTGGAATCCCCGGGGCGGCTGGTGGGGCGAAGGCGACGAAAAGTTCTTCGTGGACGGAGAGCCCTTCCCGTCCACCTTCGGAACCGGCTCGGAAGATTACTTTGGCTACGCGTGGGGTTGTCCCGACCTGTTCCAACACGCCTATCACAACCAGACCCGCAACGATGGCAACAACAAGGGGCACATCTCGGTAAACCGCTGGCACATTGCCGAACAAGTGCCGTTTCAAGAGTCGTTCGAGGCATACCTCGAAAAATACTTCTCGAATGGTCGGCCCACATTGTACGCCGCAACCGTTTACTGGTACCTTGCGCCGGGCGGTCACGACCCCTACGCCCCGGTGCCCCTCGAGCACCGGGTGGGATATGCCAGGGCCCCGTCGTACAAGCCCATCCCCGGCGCGGTGGAAGGCGAACGCTTGAAGATTCTCGAGTGCTCCCGCGGCCGGGTCCGGGAACAGGATATGAGCGGCTGGGGCGAAGACTGGAGTCACGATGCCCAACTCTGGTGGACCGGGGCTCAACCGGGCGACCGGCTGGGCCTGGAATTGGTTGTGGAGAGGACGGCACGTTATCGGGTGGAAGCCCGGTTCACCAGGGCACCGGATTACGGAATCGTGCAATTGTTCTTGAACGGGGCAAAACTCGGCCACCCCGTGGACCTGTACGCCCCTGCCGTCCTTCCGTTCGGGCCCGTTCCGCTGGGCACAAACGCCCTGGCCGCAGGAACGCACGTCCTGAGCGTGGAGATCGTCGGTGCAAATCCCGAGGCAGCACCGGCATACCTGTTCGGTCTGGACTACATACGGCTGACGCCCTTGGACAACCAGTCCGAGGATCTTTCGACCGACGAGCCGCGCTGAGCCCCTTCGCACCGTCCACCCGATCGCCCCGGCCAAGGGCCGCCGGGATTACCAAGCCCCGGCAAGCACGCCGACGTTCAAGGAAGACTGGACACAGCTCCGTCGCAGCGCCCGCAGCCGCGCCGCCGCCGGCTGCCATCGTTCCGGAATCGCCCTGACTCGTTCGCACCACCTCGGGCGGGGCCCTGAAATCGACAGGGCTCGTCCTCTCGCGTTCCGAAGCCAAGGCTGGTCGTGGAGCAAGAAAGCCGGGCTTGCGACGACCCCGGCGCGAAACCCGGCCAATGGGGATCTGGCGCTTCTTGGGCGCTCTGGGGCCGGACGGCGAACGCGAGCGGCGCAAGCTCTCCCCCGCGCCGCCCCTTTCCCTCCCAGCCGCACAAATCCCGCAGCGGCCTAGCGCGATTCAGCCGACCGCTTCAACGGCTGTGGCTGGGCAGCACGCCACTCCAATTCGGACACCTTTCGCACACGATGCCAAAACACAAAGGCGCCTTTTTTGTTGCCCACCACGATGTCTGCAAGGCCATCGCCGTTGAGGTCGGCGACCGTCACCTGCGTGCCCACGCCGGAGTCGGCATCGATCAAGTGCGGTTCGAAATACGGCTTGCCCCCCGCGGGCCGAACCAGGCGGAACCAGTAAAGCACCGCGGGGGCGTTCGGTTCCGGATCCCCCGTGGGTCCGTGCGCCCAGAACCGTTTGCCGGTGACAAAGTCCATGAGCCCGTCCCGGTCCATGTCCACGGCAGCCAACGCGTGTGCCTGGGAAAACTTCACTCCGTACGGATTGTCCGCGGGCTGTTCTCCCGTGATCCGGTGTTCGCGCCACTCGATCCGACCCTCCACGCGCACTTGTTCGAACCAGGCCAGCCCGTACTCGTGCGCATGCAGCGAGGTCACCACGTCGTTCCAGCCATCCCCGTTGACGTCGAATACCAACATCTGCGCCCCGCCCCGGCCAAAAGTGGCCGGATGCCGACGCCACACCGGCCGGCCGTCCAGGGATCCGGGTTGTTCCCACCACCCATCCTTTTCCACCAGATCCATGCGCCCGTCCCCATTGATATCTCCGTACCCCAGACCGTGGGTGTACCGACCCCACTCGCCCTTGGGACTTATGGGAACGAAGCGCCAGGTCTGGGTCGGTTGCTGCCAATTGACTTCCACGTACCCCAGGAATCCCCGCGAAAAACAGACGATCTCGGGCCGACCGTCGCCTGTGATGTCGGCAAATCCCGGAGACTCGCCCTCGACATTGTCGTAGGCGAGGTAACGGCGCCAGGGACGATCGGCCCGCCCGGGGTTTTCATACCACCACGCTTCCAAACCGGGGTGCGGCATGTGCAACACATCCGGCCAGCCATCGCCGTTCAGGTCCCAGGTAAAGGTCAGGAACACATCCGCGTAAGCATTTTGGGTTCCCAGGGCGCCTTCGAATCCGGGCACCGTCTCCGTGGAGCCGTCCGGACGCAGACGTGTGAACTGGTTCGTGGCCGGCGCGAAGGCGAACTTCGTTGCAAAGTCCGGCCCCGCATACCAGTACGGGCCGCACACCACATCCATGTGGCCGTCTCGATTGAAATCGGCTGCGTGAGCCCCCTCGGCCCAGAACTCCCGGGTCAAAACCCGCTTCTCGAAGGTGTGGAGGGTGAATTCGGCACTCTGGCCCGTGACCAGCGGCAGGCAACTCAACCAAACCCGGAGGCTCCTTTGCATGACCGCATCGTGGGTGGCGGCGCCCGGCACGTCAAGCCGGGCTCCTTGGCTCATACTGGCCCGGACGTACCGGATCAGCGGAGTGAGTCTGGCGGAGGAGCTCGCCGAAAGGGCCGTATTCCCAGCCGGAGGTCTCGGTGCCGGCGGTCGCCGAACCCAGTTGCCGGACGTGGCTGTTGCCGCCGGAGGTCACCGAATGCGTTCCCGATGGCGGAGCACCGGCCACCCGCACTCACAGCAGCCGGCCCACGTCACCCGGCCCTCCAAGGTCTCCCCCGGGTCCAAACCTCAGAGGTATCTGCGCACCGCAACGTGGTCGCTCCAGTCAGCTCCCCCATGTTCCGGCCGAAACGCGGGGTCGGGCACGAATCTCAGGTCCCCGGTCTCCATCGAGCCTCTGTTACTGCTCGTGTCGCCCGTATTTCTCCTCCGCGCGTTTTTTGATCTGCTCGAGGACCCGGCGATGGATCGCGTGGATCACAAGGTCCGAAATGTTTCGCCAGTACAGCCCCGGGGACATGTTCTGCCTGTACCATGTGGTGCCCTCGAGAACTGTTTCGCCATTCGCCTCGCAGAGCCGGAACACTCCCCGTTCAGCGATGAAAGCCCCGGCAGCGTGGGGCGCTTCGATCCTGCCCCAGGGCGAAAGTTCCTGGAGCGGAGGTGGATTCGAGATCACGTCGAATTCCAAAGCGACCGGAGCCTCCCACCGGGTGATGCGCTCCAGGAAGGCCCCGGTGGAAAAAACGCAATATCGCAGCGCACCGGGGCCGTCTCCTTCAATCCTCGCCTCCACGGGATATGCAATCCCCAGCCGGAACCATCCTTTTGGCGGCTCATCAATCTTGTCAAACGCAATGACCTCATCCCAAACGGACTGAATCGGGGCCCGCACTTCCACCCGGGTGGTCACTTCATGCAGGCGCGGCGTCGCAGGCCGGTGACTCTCAAAGGCAACGAGGCCGGGGACTGCGCCCATCACGAGGACCGCGGCCGCACAGGCCGTCCCCCTGCCGAGGCGCTTTCCCACCAGGTATCCGACGGCGGAACCCGGGAATGCGACGAGCACGGCCATCGGGAGCGCCATGAGAACGCAAATGAGCCCATCCAGGGCAAAACAAACGATCAGGGCACCCAACAACAGAATGGATAACAGGGCAATCCCATAGGCCGCGCGCCATGTGGTCGGGCCGGTCCAGCCATGGAGCAAAGCGGCCACGAACGAAACCAGAAACGGAGTGCCAACAAACAGCGCCCAGCTGTAGGAAGGAAACACCCTGATGGCGAGATAAACCCCGCCCAGCCCGACCCCACACGCCGGGAGGACCGAAACGGCAAGCCGCGAGGTTTTTGTCAGGCGCATCGACTTGCAATCACCGTCAGGACCGGCCAACCGGCATGGTCCAAGACCTGGACTGCGGCCATCGGGGTAACCCGGCCGCGCCGGCTCTCAACTTTCCGCGCCATGGTCACGGAATGCTTCAGAATCAAATACACACCGCCGGCAATGAAACGCAGGCATGGCCACGAGGTTGGACGCGCGGCCGACGCCCTCACCCTGGCGGCGGGGACCCCTGCATTCCTGCTGCGGCCGCCAAACGGGGGAGCCCGATCTCCGTCGCATAAGTCGTAACTTTGTAGCCTGTACCATTTGCGCAGGGGGCGCGTTCCATCCGGATGCACCTCGCGACCCCATTTGAAATGCCGGAAGGACAACATTCACCTGCCTTCTGGGCTTCATCACGACCTTTATTCTCGTCTTCGCTCGCAAGGTCAAGGCCGTTCCAACCGCGCATTGGGAGAAGTCGGGTACGTCCTGCCCTCCGGGTCAGCATCCAGGCCGCGGGCGGAGAGCGCAAAATCCAGATTCCACACCGTAATCCCCCGGCGAAGCGGTCAGGAGCAATGCCGGCCATTTCCCGCCGTCCAGAGCCATGATCCGGGGAGCCGGCTGGCGGGCCGGGTGTCACCGGATTTGTCGGGCACCCGGCGCCTTCGCGCTTTGGTGTCGTTCGGACGTCGCCGACCACTCCCTGAGCTGCGGCCTCGGCACTTCCGGCAAGGACCGGTGGTGTCGTCGGCCCACGGGTTTTCCGGAGCAGGGCGGGCCTGTACCCGGCGCTCCTTCAGGACCCGAGTGACCCAACCAGGGCACGAGACGGGAACGCCCGCTGCGAATCGGCCCAGCTCGGAACCATCGAGGAACCCAACTTTGGCCCGGGTCCCCCTCAACCTCGTCCACTCGGTGGGTTCCCTGCGAGGAGCGGCGTGCGGAGGAAAAGACGAGGCAGTGAGCCCGGGCCGGCCTTGGTGTAAAACAGGCCGCCCGCGGCACGCTGCCGAGCGTGAGCGGGCGGTTGCGAAGCGGTTCTCGAAGAAGGGCCGGCGACCGCCGTGGCTTATGCCTTGGCCGCGGCTTCGGCCGGCGCCGCTTGTTGGGCTCCCTGAGTCTGGCCCTCGGTCGGAGCCGGTGCCTGGGGCAGTTCGACCCATTCGAGGATGGCCTGCTGCGCGGCGTCGCCGCGGCGTTGGCCCAGCTTGATGATGCGGGTATAGCCGCCGGGGCGGGATTTGAAGTGCGGAGCGATCTGTTTGAAGAGGATGCGGCAGGCTTCCTCGTCCTGGTAGAGTCGCGCGCTGGCCAGGCGTCGTGCGTGCAGGGTGCCCTTCTTGCAAAGGGTCACCAGTTTTTCAGCCACCGAACGGGCGGCTTTGGCCTTGGCCAGGGTGGTCACGATGCGGTTGTGCCGAATGAGACTGCAGACCAGGCTGGCGAGCATTCGATTCCGATGCTCCGAGGTCCGACCGAGTTTGGCCGTGCGTTTACGGTGTCGCATAAGCCGGGAAAGTGGCGGGCCGCGGCCGCTCAGGTGGCCAGGGACTTCTTCGATTCATCCTTCGGCGGCTCCAGCAGGCTGGGGTCGAAGGTCATGCCCAGGGTGAGGCCCAGAGCGGCGAGTTTTTCCTTGATTTCGTTGAGAGATTTTTTCCCGAAGTTGCGGTATTTGAGCATCTCCTGCTCGGTTTTCATGGCCAGCTGCCCCACGGTGGGGATGTTGGCGTTGTTGAGGC
>JAOADM010000149.1 GCA_026417315.1 Limisphaera sp. | reverse complement strand
CACCCACACCGTGCTGGCCGCAGCGATTGTGCCGATGGTCCTGATTACCGTGACCCTGGCGCTTCGACAGAGGTGGGAGGCACACCGACGTTGGGCCCGCTGGACTTGGCCGGTCTGGTTGTATGTCTCCCTGACCGGTGTGCTGATCTATCTGCTGCTGTACCAAATCTTTCCGCAAACCGGCGGCGGGTGATCGGACCGGGGCTTCACGCCCGGCGGTTCGAATCCCCGGTTCGCGCCGCCCAGATATAGCGCATCAACAAGACGCGCAGCACCGCCGCCAGGGGAATGGCCAGGATCGCGCCCAGCAGTCCGCCCAGCAGGGTGGTTCCCGTCATGATCGCCACAATGATGACCATGGGATGCAGCCCCACCCGCGAGCCCAGGATGCGGGGCTGCAATACGTAGCCCTCGATGGCCTGCACGATTCCGAAGACCAGCAGGACCATCAGGGGATGTTGCCAGTCCCCGAAACTGACCAGCGCAATGATGAGCGCGGTAAAACAGGTCACGATGGCCCCCAGGAAGGGGATGATCGTCAGCACCATCGCCAGGGCGCCGATGAGAAACGCGTACGGCAGCCCGACCAGGGCAAACCCGATCCCGTACAGGACGCCGTCGCACATGGCCACCAGCACCTGGCCCCGGAAAAAGGCGATCAAATGCTCGTTGACCGAACGAAGGATGAACACCACTTCCTCCTTGAGCCGGGAATCCCGCAGCGGCAGGTAGCGGGTCCAGGAATCCGTGATCCGGCGTTTCTCCACCAACAGATAGAACAGGTAGATCGGAATCAGGGCCAGACCGGCGACGATGCCGAACAAACCGGTCAACCGGGAGAGTTGATCGGCCAGCCAGTTGCCCAGCGTGCGCAGGGCACGTCCGGTCCATTCAGCCACGCGCTGCACGGTGGAGGGGTCGAGCTGGTCCCACCAGCGGCCCGGCGGGGGCTCCGGCGCCGGACCGGGCGCGGGCGCAGGCGGTGGGGCCGACTGCGGGGCGGCCGGCTCAGCCGTGTCCGGCGGGCGGAACCAGGGCAGCCCGGCCCGACGCAGCGTCTGCTCCAACACCGCCGGTGGGTGGGTGGCCCAGTGTTGCAGCCGGGCTTCCAGCCGCGCCACAAACGTCGGGACATTCTCGATCAACTGCCGCGTCTGCACCACCAGCCGCGGCACGGCGATGCCCAGCACGCCCCCCAGCAACGTCACCGCCAGCAAAAACACCAGCAAAACCGCGCGCACCCGCGGGATTCTCCGTGCTTCCAGCCAGTCCACCACCGGATCGAGCAGGTAGGCGAGCACGCCGGCGACTGCCAGCGGCCAGAGCACCGGGGAAAGCACGTCCAGCACGCGGCCCAACGCCCAGATCAACGCGGCGACCAACCCCACCAGGGTCGCCAGGGCCAAACCGCTCAGAGCAGCCCAGATCAGCCGCGATTGCAGGGGCGTGGGAGGTGGCAGGGCCATGAAGCGTTTCGCGAAAGCGAGCTCCGGATCAGTTCGTCGAAGCCGTCTGCCCCAGCCGATGCGCCTTCTCGGCGGCCACACGCACGGCGTTCATGACCGTCCCATGGAAGCCGCCCTGCGCCAGGGCCTGCAAACCCTCGATGGTGGTTCCGCCGGGACTGGTGACCATCTCTTTCAACGTGGTCGGGTGCATGCCGGTTTCGACCAACATCCGCGCCGTACCCAACAGGGTTTGTACCGCCAGTCGCCGGGCCGTTTCGCGCGGCAGGCCGCAGGCCACGCCCCCATCCGTCAATGCCTCGACGAACTGGCAAACGTAGGCCGGTCCGCTGCCGCTCAACCCCGTGACGGCATCCATCAGACTCTCCTTGACCCGCAAGACCAGGCCGACCGCAGCGAACAATCGCTCCACCAGTGCCTCGTCCGCCCGGGTGGCGTGGCGCCCCGCGCAAAAGGCCGTGGCCGAGGCGCCCACCAGGGCGGGGGTGTTGGGCATCACGCGAATGACCCGTGACTGCGGGGGCAGGGCCGCTTCCAACCGGGCCGTCGGCACCCCGGCGGCAATCGAGATCACGAGATGACGCGGCGTAACACCCTCGCGCAGCTCCTGCAGCACCGGGCCGACCTGATCCGGCTTCGTGGCGATCACCAGCACCTGGGCGGCTTGGGGCAGCTCCCGGTTGCGCCCCACCACACGGGCGCCGGTGGCCTGGCTGAAGCGCTTGCGTGCCTCGGCACTCGGGTCGCTGCCCAGGATCTGGCTCGGACGCAGCAAACGGGCCTGGAGAAATCCCCGCGCCAACGCGGTCGCCATCTGGCCGGTGCCCACAAAGCCCAGGGTCAATCTGGCAGGCATGGCCGATCTTGTAGCAGGCCGGCCCCTCCGCGGCAAAGCGCAAAACGCGTTCGCTCGTTACCGGTCCTGGCCGCGGAATCCGGGGAAACGAACGTCGTCCACGCCAGCTCCGGCAAAGGCCGCCCGGGGACCCGCATAAGCGGGGCGCGCGAATCCTGGGAACCCCTGGAAGTTCCGGGATCGATGACGCGCCCCGGCCCTCGAAGTCGGCCCGGCCCGGGCCAGCCGTTCGCCTCCTTTGCGCGCCAGGCCACCTCCACCGGCACGCGGCGCTGCCGAGGCGGCCGGCGGGCGCGCACCGCGGCCGGTCCGGCGTTGCGGTTAGCCAAAGAGATCCAACTGCGTAAACGGCGCCAGTTGGCGCAGCTTTTCGCGATCCCGCTGGCGACGCGACATGGTTTTGGGCGTGCCGTCCGGATTGAGCTCGGCCTCTTCCAGATTGGCCAAGATGACCTTGGCCCGTTCGAGCACCGGCTGCGGCACGCCGGCCAGCCGGGCGACGTGAATGCCGTAACTCTTGTCCGTGGCCCCCTCGACGATCTTGTGCAGAAACACGATCTGATCACGCCACTCCCGCACTGCCACATTGTAATTCTTGAGCCGCGGCAGGCGGGCCGCCAACTCCGTGAGCTCGTGATAATGCGTGGCGAAGAGCGTCTTGGCCCCGATTTGGTTGTGGATGTACTCGACGATGCTCCAGGCCAGACTCAATCCGTCGAAGGTGCTGGTGCCGCGCCCGACCTCGTCCAGAACGATGAGGCTTCGCGCCGTGGCATGTCGCAAGATGTTGGCGGTCTCCGTCATCTCCACCATGAACGTGCTCTGGCCGCGGGTCAGATCGTCCGAGGCCCCGATCCGTGTGAAGAGCCGGTCCACCAGATCGATGCGGGCCGATCGCGCAGGCACGAACGATCCCGTGTGCGCCAGCAGGACCAGCAGAGCCACCTGCCGAATGTAGGTGCTCTTGCCGGCCATGTTCGGTCCGGTGATGAGCGCGATCTGGGGCGGGGCCCCGGCGGCCGGGCCTTCCGGGGCGTCCTGGGCCCGTCCGGCCGCCGGGCCGCTGGCCAGCCAGGTGTCGTTGGGGACGAACCGTTCGTCCAACAGCGTTTGTTCCAGCACGGGGTGGCGCCCGTCGCGAATCTGAATCAGGCCTTCATCCCGCACCTCGGGGCGGCAGTACTGGTGCACCCGGGCGGTTTCAGCCAGGGCGGCCAGCACGTCGGCCTGGGCCAGCGCCGCGGCGGCTTGTTGCAACGGGACCAGATGGGCCAGCACCCGTTCCCGGATCTGTTGGAACAGTTCGTATTCGAGTTTGAGACTGCGCTCTTCGGCGCCCAGGATGCGGGCCTCGATGTCCTTCAGTTCGGGCGTGATGAACCGTTCGCCGTTGGCGATGGTCTGCTTGCGCTGGTAATGCGACGGTACGCGGTCCAGATTCGCGCGCGTCACCTCGATGTAATAGCCGAACACCGAGTTGTATCGGACCTTCAGGGAGGGAATGCCGGTGCGCTGGATTTCCTCGGCCTGGTACCGGGCGATCCATTCCTTGCCCTCGCGCATCGCCCGGCGCAGCTCGTCCAGGGCGGGATCGAAGCCGTCGCGGATCAGGCCGCCTTCTTTGACGGACAGGGGCGGATCGTCCACGATGGCCTGCTGAATAAGATCCACCAGCTCGGGCAGGGGCACCAGTTGGCCGGCCAGGGTCTGGAGCAGGGGTGGCACGACGGGGGCGGGGGCGGGTTCGCCCAGCGGCAAGGCAGCCTCGGCCGAGGGAGCGCATCGCAGTCCGAGCAACTGCTCGCGCAGTGCGGGGAATTGCTCCAGAGCCAGGCGGAGGGCGACCAGGTCCCGCGCGTTGCCGCTGCCGGCGCTCAGACGGCTCAGCGTTCGTTCCAGATCCCGGACCTCCGCCAGTTGCCGGCGGAACGCGTCCAGAGTGCCGGGATGATCGAGGAAGGCCTGAATGGCCTGTTGGCGCTGATGAATGGGAGCCAGCGTGGCCAGCGGCTGCGAAAGCCAGTCCCGCAGTCGTCGGGCCCCCATGGGCGTGACGGTGCGATTGATCGCGCCGTAGAGGCAGGCCTGTCGGGGTGCATCCCGATGCAACGGCTCGAGCACCTCCAGGTGCCGCAAGGTTGCGGTGTCCAAGCCCAGGAAATCACCGCGCTGGTAAAAGGACAGTTGCGTCAGATGCCGCACGTCGCGATGCAGATGCTGCGTCAGGTAATGCAAAATGGCGCCCGCGGCCCCGGTCGCCCAGGGGCGGCCTTTCAGACCGAACCCGTCCAGAGTGGCCACCCGGAAGTGGTCCCGCAGGGCAAACTGGGCGGTCTCGGGCGCGAAGGCCCAGTCTTCGTGCGGATTGACCACCCAGCCGAATCGGGTGGGTCGCGGTGCGCCGATCTCGGTGCCGGACCGGGACGGTGTCCCGGCAGAGGCGTCGACGGGCGTTTCCCCGAGCAGCTGCGCCCGCAGGGTGGCGGCCTCTTGCGGCAGGATGATCTCGGCCGGCCGCAGCCGTTCCAGTTCCGTCAACAGGGCCGAAAGATCCTCCAACTCGGTCGCGCGAAACTCGCCGGTGGTCAGGTCCACCACCGCCAGACCGAAGCGCTCGGTGCCGGGGCAGACCGCCGCCAGGAAATTGTTCTGCTCCTGCGTCAGCAGCCGTTCGTCAAAGTGGGTGCCCGGAGTCAGGATGGCGGTGACCTCGCGTTTGACCAGCTTGCCGGGCCTGGCTTCCTCGAGCTGATCGCAGAGCGCGACCTTGTATCCGGCCCGCAACAGCCGGCCGATGTAGGTGGACGCGGCATGGTAGGGCAGGCCGCACATCGGCACGCCGTTGCGACGCGTCAGGGCCAGGCCCAGAATGCGCGCTCCGACCTGGGCGTCCTCGAAAAACATCTCGTAAAAGTCGCCCAACCGGAACAACAACAGGGCGTCCCGGGGCAGTTCGCCCTTGATCCGGCGATACTGCGCCATCATGGGCGTAAGTGCGGTGTTGCCGACCATTGCTGCGATTTTTTCCCGGGGCAGCGGCCAGGGCAAGGCGATTGCCGGGCCGGTGGACGGAGCGCTGGCTGTTGCACCCGTGCGGTGCCGGATGGTACCTTGCGCTCACGGAGGACGCGGACGGACAACGGGATTGCAGAGTCATGCATTGGAGTGACTCCGATTTGCAGTTTGTCGTCGAAACCGTCGTGACGCACCGCAAGGACCACGACCGGGTGGTCGAGCTGCTGCGGGACAAACCGGATCTGGTGGCGCCGATGCTGGATGACCCGCGCCTGGTGGATCGCCTGCTGCAGGAGAAAGAGGCCCTCGTGCGCATCTCCCCGCGCCTGCTTTTCACGGTGTTGCTCCGCCGGGTGCGACGGGACCTGGAGGCGCACGGGCTGGTCTATGAACGGGACGCCGGCCATCGCATCCCGGTGTTTGCCGGCTCGCAAGCGCGGGCGCTGCTCGATCAGCCGGGCATCTTCGACTACCTTGTGGACCTGCTGTGCTCCTTTGTGCGGACGCACTCCGGCACGCTCTACTGGAAGGAGCGGGGGCTCTGGCGCAAACGCCGGTTCAGCGATCTCAACCTCGACGACATGGTAGCGGTCTGTCATCTGGTGGCTCCCGAGTGGCGTCCGCGGATTTACAAGCGCATCGGCGACCTGGCGCTGTTCCTGACGGGCGTCTTTCCGGATCACCTGTCGCAACTTTTGCAGGGGGTGCGCCGCCGTTTCTCCCAGGGGCGCTCTCTGGCGGACTACGAACGAGAGGGGCGATACTTTTACCGGTTGGCGGCGCGGCAGGCGGACGCGCCGTGGTCCTCAACGGTGCTGCAACAGTTGTCCGATCAGTTCACCCTGGCCCGCGAGATCCTGACCACCCTGAGCGATCGATACCTCCGCCCGCTCCGCGAGCACTACTTCGGGTCGCCCGCGGCGTGAACGGCAACCGAGCCGTGGGGCGAAATCACCGCGCAGGGGCGCGACCTTTGCAGGGCCAAAATCGAACACTCCGGGAAGGGGTCATCGCGGTCGGGGATTGTCGCGCCGGCTCGGGGTTCGAACCGTGGTGGGTTTGCGCAGCTCCGGCCCTGTAAGGGACGTGCAGTCTCGCCAATCGGCTGGTCGGTGGCGCGGGCCCTGGTGACCCGGCCCTCTGATGACAGTCCATTGAGGCTGCGGAGCGGGCCAGGGCTCGCCAGGCCGCGCGGACACCGCACCTGGCGCACCCTGCACCTCGAATCCGTGCGCCAACTGGCTTGCTTACCTTGGCAGTGGGGCTTTCGAGCTTTGGCGGGCTGAAGCCCGACAACCCGGCCGTCCTGGCTCAGGGCAGGCAAGACGGCCAGGCGTTTCCGAGAAGTGTCGTTCCCGGATGAGCCCGCCGGGCCCTTCGGCCAAGCGCCAGGAAAAGGCCCGACTCATCACCTGCCTCGGCCTTGATGCGCCGGCCAGGGCTCAGCGCGTGGGATGAAGGAGTCGCCGGGTCGGGCCGCGAGCCGGTGCCCGTAAATCAGACCGGAGGGATGCGGCGTTGGGAGGTGCTTCATTTGACAGGTTGTCCACGGCTGCGCTAAGCTCGGCGGCGGTTCCGGTCAGGGGACGGTCGCCGCGGGGTGTGGGGGCATCAGGAACGCTGCCCGGAGGGTGGACACTCATCGGTCCCGGTATGGACGGTGGTGTTGTGTCCGGGGCTCATCTTGCGCCGCCGGCGAGTTTCCGTGATCCTGACGAGGCTGGAGCAGGACGAAGAAACCCATGCGAGAGTTCGACGTGTATCATCCGCCGCCGGAGGCGGCCGAGATTCTGGCGGCCTGTCCGCGGCTGATCATCGCCGAGACGACGGAGGAGCTGGTGGACCTGGCTTGTGGCGGGCCGGGTTCGGACTGGTTCGAGGTTGCGTACGAGGTGCCGGGTCGGGGCAGGGTGGTGGAAGCGACGGTGGCCCGGGTGCGCAACGGAGTTTGCGCGAATTACACCGAGCCGTACATGCGCCGGCGGGATCCGGACTGCATGGTGATCGGCGATGACACCCCGACGGACAAGACCACCTTTCGGCAGCGTTTCGGGACCAGTTTTGCTCCGTTGCGCCAGGCGACGTTTGACTGGCTGAGGCAGCAGGAACTGGCGATGTTCGGCTTTCACGCGGGCGGCCCCGGGGTGGGACTGGATGCGCTGGTGATCGCGCCGGCCAACGCGGGGTTCTTCGCGCTGGGACTGGCCCTGCTTCAGGGAATTCTGCGCCGGGATGAACTCCGCCCGGACTTTCGCCCCCGGGCCGTGATTTACGTCGCGCCACCCTTTCGCCATACCCACTTCCAGGGCCGTCAGGTGGTTGTCCACAACCGGCGGGACGGTCTGCACGAGCTGTTCTCCTACAACCTCTATCCGGGGCCGAGTGCCAAGAAGGGCATCTACGGGGTCTTGCTGGGTCTCGGCGAACGCGAGGGCTGGGTGACCAATCACTGCTCGACGGTGCAGGTGATCACGCCATACGACAACGTGGTCACGATCATGCACGAGGGGGCCAGCGGGGGCGGCAAGAGCGAGATGCTCGAGCACATGCACCGGGAGCCGGACGGGCGCCTGTTGCTGGGCGAGAATCTTCTGACCGGCGAACGCCGCTACGTCCAAATCCCGCGGGCCTGCGAACTGCGGGCGGTCACCGACGACATGGCGCTCTGTCATCCCTCCGTCCAGGGCGGGGATGGAAAGCTCACCTTGATGGACGCGGAGAGTGCGTGGTTTGTCCGCGTCAATCACATCGAACACTACGGCACGGACGTCCACCTGGAGAAACTGTGTGCCGAGCCGCCGGTGCCCCTGTTGTTCCTCAACATCGACGCGGTGCCGCGCAGCCGGGCCCTGATCTGGGAACACATCGAAGACGCGCCGGGGGTGCGCTGTCCCAACCCCCGCGTGATCATCCCGCGCAAGATTTATCCGGGGGTGGTGGACGGTCCGGTCACGGTGGACATCCGGAGCTTCGGGGTGCGCACGCCGCCGTGCACGCGGCAGAAGCCCACGTATGGGATCCTCGGGATGTTTCACATCCTGCCACCGGCGCTGGCGTGGTTGTGGCGGCTGGTTTCCCCCCGGGGTCACGCGAACCCCAGCATCGTCGAGACGGAGGGCATGTCCAGCGAAGGGGTCGGGTCCTACTGGCCCTTTGCCACCGGGCGCAAAGTGGATCAGGCCAACCTCCTGTTGCGTCAGTTCCTCGACAGTCCCCGAACGCGGCACATTCTGTGCCCCAACCAGCACATTGGCGCCTGGCGGGTCGGGTTCATGCCACAATGGATCGCCCGGGAATACCTGGCGCGCCGGGGCGTGGCGCGGTTTCGGCCCGACCAGCTCCGGCCGGCGCGGTGTCCCCTGCTCGGCTACACGTTGCATCAACTGCAGGTGGAGGGCGTCCCGATTGCCCGCTGGTTCCTGCAGGTCGAAACGCAGCCGGAGGTGGGCGAAGAGGCCTATGACCGCGGGGCGGCCATCCTGCGGGCGTTCTTCGAGAAGTGTCTGCGAGAGTTTCTGGTGCCGGACCTGGACCCGTTGGGCCGCGAAATCATCACCTGTTGTCTGGATGGCGGGCAGGTGGCGGATTTCGAAAAACTGATGCCGGGGGGCTGAGATGGGGCCGGGAAACGGGCCAGCGAACGTTACGGGTCCTTCGGAGCTTGTCCAAATGTCGGGAGCAATCCTCGCAACGGAGCGAGCGACTGCACGTGTCGCAGGCGACGTCGTCGGGGGCGCGGTGCCCCGGCTCGGGATCCTGGGCGGCGGTCAGCTGGCGAAGATGCTGGTGCAGGCGGCGGCGCAGCTGGGTTGCCGGACGGTGTGTGTGGAAATGGAGCGCGACTGTCCGGCGGGGTTGTTGACGCCGGTGGAGGTCGTTCCGGGCTGGGACGCAGCGGAGGAGGTGGCAC
>JAOADM010000148.1 GCA_026417315.1 Limisphaera sp. | reverse complement strand
GCCACTGGGCAAGGCCCGCATTGCCCGGGAGGGCCGGGATCTCACGGTGGAGGCCTACAGGGCGATGGTGCACGAGGCGCTGGCCGCTGCGGAGGAGTTGCAGGCGGAGGGTTGGGAGCTGGAAGTGGTGGATTTGCGTTGTGTCAAGCCGTTGGACACCGACACGGTGATGGCCTCGGTCGCCCGCACCGGGCGGTTGCTTTGCGTGGGCGAGGCGTGGCCCTGGGGCGGCGTCACGGCCGAGGTCATCGCACGCGTTGCCAGCGAGGGGCTCTCGCTGCTCGACGCGCCTCCGCAACGCCTCAACGCCCGGGACACCCCCATTCCGTATCATCCAAATTTGTGGACGGCGCACCGTCCCACCGCGCGCACGATTGCGGCCGCGGCACGCCAGCTCCTCCGTTTGTAAGACTGCCATGCCGGAAATCCCGATCATCATGCCGCAGTTGGGCGAGTCCATCGCCGAAGCCATGATCGTCCATTTCCTGGTACGCGAGGGCGACATGGTGGAAGCGGATCAGGACATCATCGAGGTGGAAACCAACAAGGCCGCCATGAACGTGACGGCGCCGTGTCGCGGTGTCCTCCAACGGTTCCTGGCCAGGGTGGGAGAGAGCTACCCGGTCGGTGCGGTGCTGGGGTACATTGCCGCGACACCGGAGGATGCCGCCCGTGCCGGCCTTGACGGCGGCCAGTCTGCCTCTGCAGTGGCGGCGCCCGTGACGCCCACCGCCACCGCCGCGGCCCCCACGGCCACCGATCGGGTTCAGCCCACCGTCCGCGGCCTGCCCGTGCCCGCGAATGCCACCGGCGCCAGCTACATGTCCCCACGAATGAAGGCGCGCATGGCGGAGTTGGGGCTGCACGCCGCGGACCTGGCCGGCGTGGCCGGCAGTGGCGCCGGAGGACGCGTGACCATTCAGGACTTCGAGCGCTTTCTTGCAAGTCTCGAACAACACCGCATCACGCCGGCCTCCCCCATGCGGGTGAGCGTGGCCGACGCCATGCGCCGGAGCTGGACCCGGCCGCTGGCGACGGTCGGCCTGCCGTTCCGGTTGGACGCCATTTTGGCCCATCGCCGCACCAGCGGGCTGAAAGTGAGCCCGACGCTGTATGCCATTCGTGCGCTGGCCCTGGCGCTGGCGGAAAACAGTGCCCCTGCCGGTCGCCTCATCGGCAACAAAATCGTGCATCCGCGGTCCATCGACATTGGCTGGGCGGTCGAGGTGGAAGACGGCGTGCTGGTGCCGGTGCTGCGTCAAGTGGACCAGCGCCGGTTGCGCGACCTCATCGCGCCGTATGAGGAATTACTGGGGCTGGCCCGGCAACGACGTCTGCCCGTGGAGGCTTCCGGCGGCAGCATTGCCACGGTCACGAACTTCGGCACCTTCGGTCTTACCTGGGCCACGCCGATCCCGCTGCCGGAACAGACGCTGGTCCTGGGCGTGGGCGCGGGCCGGCGTGTGCCGCATTGGAGTCATTCCAAACAGCAGTTTGTCCCGGTTTGGGAGGCCAATCTGACGCTCAGCTTTGATCATCGCGTGCTCGACGGCGGCGCGGCGGGACGCCTGCTGACCCGGGTGGCGGAGCTGCTCACGCATCCCGAGGCCCTCTGAACGCGGGATTCCGGCCTCCGCCCCGGCTGATTTCGGGGCCCCAGTCGGCCTCCCCCGCGGGACTCAGAGACGGCGCTGGATTTGCTCGAGGATCTGGCGCGACACGGCCTCGTCGCCCCAGGTTCCCACGCGGATGCGGACCTCGGTGGCCGTGCCGGTCACTTTGCGCAGCCGCACGGTGATTTTCCTGTCGCCGGTGGCACGTGCCGTAATCTGGCCGGTCAACCCGTCCTTTTCCTGCGCCGTGACCGGCATCTCCAGGTCGGCCAGGGCACGCTGAGTCGCCGACCAGACACGCTCGTAGGGCGCGTCCAGGGTGGAGCGCAACTCGCCGCGCACGTACGCCACCGTGCCTGCGCCTGCCGCCGCGGCGCCGCCCACCAAGAGGGCCACACAGCCGACATTCAGGATGCAGCCCAGCAGCAGCCCGAGCAGCAGCACCGGTTTTCGGACACCGTTCCCAATCTTCTCGGCATGCATTCCGTGCCACCAAACGCCAGCCGCGCCCGCCTGTCAATGCTCAAACCGAAGACCCCCGAACGGGCGACAGATCGTGATCGAGCCCCGGATTCGGGAAGCCCGAAGAGACGACGCCGCACCTCGGGTTCCCCGGGCCGACGACGCCGGATCTTCCGTCCAGCCAAGGGGAGGATAAACCTCAAGTGGGTCCCCCTTTCGCCGGCGGACTTCACAAAACCCCGCGGCACGGCGCAGTGACGTGCGTGCGGAGCTCGCGGATTGTGCTTTTGCGCGCCAATTCGCAAAACTGGATCCCGTGTTGGCCGCGTGCCTCACCACCATTTGCTGGGCAGCGTCTGCTGTGTTCGCCGCCCGCTCCAGCCGTCTGCTGGGCGGGACGGAGGCAAATTTCTGGAGGCTGACGGTGGCGCTGGTGCTGCTCGGGCTCTGGGTCCTGCCCCGGGGGCGCGGCCTCGAGAATGATGGTTGGCCGTGGTTTGCGCTGAGCGGCCTGGTTGGGATTGGCCTCGGCGATACCGCGTTGTTTCAGGCGCTGCCGCGATTGGGGCCCCGGCTGACCATACTGCTGGTGACCTGTTTCACGCCGCCTGCTGCGGCAGTGCTCGAGTGGGTGTGGCTGGAAACAACGCTGCGCTGGGACCAAATCGTGTGCGGGCTTTGTACGCTGGTCGGGGTTGCTCTGGCCCTGTCGCCGGGTCACGGACGTGGGGCTGATTCTGGTTGGATGGCCGGCGTGAGCTGGGCGTTGGCCTCCGCCGTGGCCGGCGCGGTCGGGGCGGTGCTCAGCCGGGTCGCTTACGGCATCGCAGCGGCGGGAAGCGCCGTTCCGGATGGGGCGACGGCTGCATTCGAACGGGTGTTGGGCGGATATGGTGTCGTGGCCCTGGCCTGGTACTGGGGGAAACGGGCAATCTTCGCAACGTCCACCGGCGCCGGCCAGCCTGACGATCCCGCCGCGCGTCGGCGCCGGGCAGCCCCATGGATTCTCGGAAACGCGGTTTCCGGCTTGGTGCTGGGCGTAAGTTGTTATCAATGGGCGCTGTCTCAATTGCCCGCAGGGATTGTCCTTGCCGTCGTGAGTCTCACGCCCTTGACCATCATTCCGTTGGCCTGGTGGCTGGAAGGCGACCGGCCCACGACCCGATCGTTGATCGGCAGCATCATCGCTGTAGCGAGCGTCATCGGCTTGGTGCTGATTTCGTGACGGAGAGGGCACAGGAGCGGCGCACGGTTTTCTCGGCGGCGCTCAAGGTCCGCTCAGGGGCCGGCCGGGGGCGTCCGCGGGCCAGCCTCCGTTGGTTTCCGACGGGAGATCGCCGAGGGCCCACTCGAGCACACGCGCCGCGTAGAGGGCAGCTTCGGGTTCCGTGCTGGCGCGGGGCCCCGCGACGTTCAGGACCCGGACCCGGAGAGTATGCAAGAAGTCGCGCAACAGCCGGGCCGCCTCCTGCTCGGGACAAGTGGCCCGGGCCAGATGCAGCCAGGGCTTGCCCATGCGTTCGGCCGCCTCACGCGTATAAGCCGACCCGCCGGTCAACTCCGAAGAGATGCTGAAAATCACGGTGGCGTCCGCGTCACGGACGTTCCATTCCGTGCGTTGTTCGCAGGCGTCACTGGGAGTTTCGCGCAACTGATACACGTCGGGAATGCGGCCGTCCTCGGCCCATCGTCCCCGTGGGCACCAGCCTCCGTGGGGAATTCCCAGGCGAAGGGCAACGTCGAGAGCGGCCCGGTCGACTCCGGTCTGCCCACCGGAAATGATGCGTTCCAAGGGCCGGCCGCATCGCCCCAGAGCAGTGGTTTGAAGCTCTCGCGGTGCCCGTGCACCGGTCTCCCCGGGACCGGAGTCCCTCCCTTCACGCCATGGGCTTTGCATTCCCGTCATCTTGCGTTTCTTCAGGCGCTTGGTACCGCGGCTACCGCAGGGTGCATTGGCGGATCTGCTGCGGCGCGCCCGCGGATGCAACGCCATGGATGCTCCTGTCAGCGCTTCCGGCCGCCGTTCCGCCCGTCCCGATCACAATGACAATTGCCCAAGAACCGAAAGTCGGCAAAGCTGGGATTGGCCATGACAGCCGGCCCGACTGCCCTGGTGAGCCTTACAAAGCTCGCAACTTATGAGCCAACGGCCGTCTTGCAGGCCATGCGGACCTGCCTGGAGCCGTTCGGCGGCATGGCCACGTTTGTCAAGCCGGGCCAGAAAGTGTTGCTCAAGCCGAACCTTTTGGGGCCCTTCCCGGCTGATCAGGCCGTCACCACTCATCCTTCGATCGTGCGTGCGGCGGCCATCCTGGTGCGTGAAGCCGGTGGCCGGCCCTACATTGGCGACAGCCCGGCGGTGGGCAGGCTTTCTCAGGTGGCTCGCGTCACAGGCATGCTCGATGTCGTCGCCGAGACTGGCGCACCTTTGCTGGAGCTCGAGGATCCGGGGGAGTTCGAGGTGCCGGGCCATGGCATTTTCCCCCGCCTTGTGCTGGCCCGGGCGCTTTCGCAAGTGGACGTGGTGATCTCGCTGCCCAAACTCAAAACCCACTCCCAAATGATCCTGACGGGCGCGCTGAAGAATCAATTCGGCTGCGTTCCCGGCCTTCTCAAGAGCGAGTGGCATTTCCGGCTCCAGGAACGGAAATGGCTGGCAGCGTTGCTCTTGGACATTCACCGGGCCATTCGGCCCTGCCTGGCGATCATGGACGCGGTGGTCGCCATGGAAGGGCCGGGGCCCAGTGCAGGTCATCCCCGTCCTTTGGGCGTTTTACTGGCCGGGACCGACTTTGTCGCCGTGGACGCAGTGGCCTGCCATCTGATCGGTTTGAGCCCCGCCCAGGTTCCCTCGTGCCGCGCAGCCCACGAACAGGGAGTCGGCGAAACGGATTTGCAGCGGCTTCGCCTTGTCGGACCCGACTGGCGGACACTGCGTGTGTCCGACTTTCAGCCGCCGCCGCAGCCGGCCGAGGTCTTGCGCCTGCTGCCGTTGCCGCCTGCACTTCTGCGCGGGTTGCGCCGCCAGTGGACGCTTCGGCCCGTCATTCTCCCCGGACGTTGCACCCGATGCGGCATTTGCGAGGAACGTTGTCCGGTCCGCCCCTCGGCCATCCATCCTCGAGCGTGTCCGTCCCACCAGCTGGACGACCGACGCTGCATCCGTTGTTACTGCTGTCATGAATTCTGTCCGGCCCATGCCATCGTTCTGCGATCGTCCCGGACAAGTCGTTGGCTTCCGCTGCGACCGGTGGCCCGGGGAGTGAACCGATTGCTCGGCTGGCTGGCCGCACTCCGACAGGATCGCACCCACTAGCCATGGGCTTTGCATTTGCGCTTTCCAAGGCCGGAGCCGGGCGACCTGCCGAGGGGATGCCCCGCAGCAAGCTCCGGGCCGGCCGGCTGTTTTCCACAATGAGAGCGGATCCGCCAATCGCATCTCCCCGCACTGACGCAGCCCTTCCGCCAGCGATGCCGCGTGCCGTCGCTCCCCGGGCAACACATGCAGGCAGGTCGCTGGAAGTGCCCCCGGTGTCGGGCCGCCCCCGGTTGCCCGCGCGGGTGACGTTCTTGGGGAGTGGCTCGATGCGGGGCAACCGCGGTCCCGGCTTGACCCTCGGCCGGCGCCCGCGGCACATGCAGGACCTGGTATGAACGCAAACCCGGACCTCACCCAGTCACCGCCTCCTCCCGCCTCACTCAGTCAGCGGTTTCTGGATCTCTTGGAGCGCTGGGGCAACAAACTGCCGGATCCGGCTTTGATTTTTGTGCTGGCGCTGGGGTGCACGTGGCTGCTTTCGGCCTGGCTGGCTGCGGTCCCGTTCACGGAGACGGATCCGCGCACGGTGGTTCGCAACGCGGCGGGAGAAGTCGTTTCCGCCCAACCCATCCGGGTGCAAAACCTGTTGACGGGCGAGCGGATGACGCAGTTCCTCACCCGGATCGTGAAAAACTTCACGGAGTTTCCGCCCCTGGGGGTGGTGCTGGTGGCCATGCTCGGGGTGGGCGTGGCAGAACATTCGGGATTCGTTCGTGTCGCGATGCGATCTCTGCTGCAAATCACGCCGCGGTGGGCGCTGACTCCCATGCTGGCGCTGGTGGCCGTTCTCAGTCATTCGGCCGGGGACGTGGGTTATGTAATGGTGATTCCGCTCGGGGGAGCCATGTTCGCGGCGGCGGGTCGGCATCCGCTGGCGGGCATTGCCGCGGCCTTTGCGGGTGTCTCCGGCGGATTCAGTGCCACGTTTCTTCCGTCGAGCCTGGATCCGCTGCTGCAGGGTTTCACCCAGGCGGCTGCCCAGATTCTGGAGCCCGAGCGCACCGTCAACCCGTTGTGCAACTGGTATTTCATGAGTGCCTCGTCGCTCTTCATTATCTTGGCCATTTGGGTTCTGACCGACCGCGTCCTGGAGCCCCGGCTGCGCCGGATTTCGGTCGACGGTGAAATGGCCGGTGAGTTGCGCCTGGAAAGGGTCAGCCCGCGGGAACGGCGGGCCTTCTGGATGGCGCTGGTCGCCGTGGTTGCCCTGCTGGGGGGCCTGGCACTGGCAGCTGCCCCGACGGCCTCGCCCCTGCGCGCTCCCGATGGTCGGTTGACCTCGCACGGCGCGCCGCTGATGGAGGCCCTGGTTCCGCTCATTGCCCTCTTTTTCTTCATTCCCGGCCTGGTCTTTGGCTATGTCGCCGGCACCCTTCGGAACCACCGGGATGTGATTCACGGCACTGCCCGGGTCATGAACACAATGGGCTATTACCTGGTGATGGCGTTTTGTGCTGCGCAATTCACCTGGGCCTTCCGCGAATCGAACCTGGGAGCCCTCACGGCTATCAAGGGGGCGACCTGGCTCCAGGCAATTGGCCTGCCGGCGGCCGTGACCGTGGTCGGCATCATTCTGCTGTCGGCAGGAGTCAATCTTCTGGTGGGATCCGCCTCGGCGAAGTGGGCGTTGCTCGGCCCCATTTTCGTGCCGATGCTCATGGAGCTGGGCCTCTCCCCCGAATTGACGCAGGCGGCCTATCGCATCGGCGACTCCAGCACCAACATCGTCACGCCGTTGCTGCCCTATTTTCCGCTCATCCTGGTTTGTTGCCAGCGTTATTGCCGCTCCGCCGGGGCCGGGACCTTGCTCACGACCATGGCCCCGTACTCGATCGTTTTTCTTACGCTGTGGAGCCTCCTGCTTCTGCTCTGGTGGGCGCTGGGAATCCCGCTCGGGCTGCAGGCGACCTATTCGCGGTAAACTCCGGGAACCCGGGATGTTCCGGGCGGAGCAACGTCCGCGGACCCGCAGGGCGTTCTCCGGCCGGGCTGAACCGCAGGCAACAGACCCGTGTGCGGAAGGGAATCTTTCGTTGGCATTGCACCCCGGCCACGGTATGAGAAGCGCATGACGAGTGCCTTGTATCACCGGAGCGCCCGTGGACGTCCCATGGTCCGTTGCTGCGGAGCCGATCCAGCGAACCTTTCCAGCCTTTTTGGTTGCGGGCTGTGGCCCCGACTTCTCCTCGTGGTTCTTGCGGGATGCGGGTGCATGCTGTGCGCTTCGAGAGTCCCTGCTCAGTCCAACACTGAGTCGCGGGTCACGGCACCTTCGTCTCCCGGCGCGACCGGGCCGCGCCGGCCCGGGGCCGCCCCCATCACCCTGCAGTCGGACGACAAACCTGCTTTCCCCGATCCGCCGGCCGGCTTCGATCAGGCGCGCCCGGGGGAGCCTCGGGGGCGTTTGGAGTTTATGGAATACGATTCCAAAACCGTGGGCACGCGCCGGCGCCTCCAGGTTTACCTTCCCCCCAACTTTTCTCCGACCCAACGGTATCCCGTGCTCTATTTGCTCCACGGCATCGGAGGCGATGAAACGGAGTGGGAACGGCTGGCCAACGCGTCCACCATCCTCGACAACCTGATCCGCGAAGGGAAAGCCGTGCCGATGATCGTGGTGATGCCCAATGGCCGCGCCCAACCGAACGATCGGGCGGAGGGAAATGTTTTTCAGCACGCGCCGGCGTTCGCACGTTTCGAGCGCGACCTGCTGGAGGACGTCATCCCGGCCATTGAAGCGCGCTATCCGGTCCGGGCGGATCGGGAGCACCGCGCGTTGGCCGGGCTGTCCATGGGCGGAGGTCAGGCGCTGAATTTCGGGCTGGCCCATCTGGACGTGTTTGCCTGGGTGGGTGCCTTTGCCCCGGCGCCCAACACGAAGCCGCCAGCGGAGCTGATTCCGGAGCCGGCAGCGGTCCGGGGCCGGCTGAAGCTGCTCTGGCTGGGTTGCGGCAACAAGGACGGTCTGCTGCGCATCAGCCAGCAGTTGCACGCCCATCTCAAGCAGCACGACATTCCCCATGTTTGGCACGTGGACAACCACGGCCACGATGCCGGGGAATGGAAGAGCAACCTGTACTGGTTTGCCCAGCACGTTTTCCGCTAAACGGGAGCCGTCGGGCGCTCGGCGATGGAAGCTCTAGCCGCCGTTCGCGTTGCATGCCGGAGGGACCGACTCGATCACTCTGGGGGGCGCCATTTCCGGGCACGGATCTGCGCCGGGCCATCGGGGTTCGGCTTCCGGCCAGCTTCTCGGTATCGGCCAGAGGCAAGGCTTTCGCTCGAAAGCGATCGCCAGGCTGCTCCTGCCTCTCACGTCGCGTTTCTTTAATGCGGGGGACACCTGCCCGAGGAGCCCCCGCGCCATCTCACCGGACCAGAAGGTCTCGACAACCCGGGCCCGGCCGCACTATTTCCCAGACATGCGGACTCTCTGCCACTGCTTCGTCGCTGTCTGGGTGGTCGCCCTCCCCGCCTTGGCCACGACCCTGTCCGGGCTCGAGTTGTGGTATGACCGGCCCGCGGTGCGCTGGACGGATGCCCTCCCCGTGGGCAACGGGCGACTCGGCACCATGGTGTTCGGGGGCGTACCGCGCGAACGCCTCCAAATGAACGAAGCCACCCTCTGGTCCGGTGGACCGCGCGACTGGAACAATCCCGCTGCGCGCGAGGTCCTTCCACAAGTGCGCGAGGCTTTGTTCGCCGGGGATTTCGTCCGCGCCACGGCCCTGTGTCGCAAAATGCAGGGCCCCTATAACCAATCCTATCAGCCGTTGGGCAATCTCTGGCTGGAGTTTCCGCATGGCGAGTACGAGACGAACGGTTATCGTCGGGCTTTGGACCTGGATCGGGCCGTGGCCACGGTGCAATAC
>JAOADM010000147.1 GCA_026417315.1 Limisphaera sp. | reverse complement strand
GGCGAGCGCGGCGTCGAGGTCATCGTGGACGGTGCGCACGGTCCCGGCCTGGTGCCCCTGGCGCTGGAACGGCTGGGCGCATTCGGGTACGCGGGCAATTGTCACAAGTGGCTGTGCGCGCCCAAAGGAGCCGGAATGCTGTACGTCCGGCCCGATGTTCAGCACCGGGTTCGTCCGTTGATCATCAGTCACGGCGCCAACAGCCCCCGCACCGATCGCAGTCGGTTCCTGCTCGAGTTTGGCTGGATGGGCACCATGGATCCGAGTCCGTGGCTGTGCGTGCCGGAAGCCGTGCAAACCCTGGCGACCCTGGTTCCGGGAGGGTGGCCGGCCCTGCAGGTGCGGAATCGCGCGCTGGCGCTCCGGGCGCGCCGTTTCCTCTGTGAACAACTGGATCTGGAATTGCCTGTGCCGGATGCCATGCTTGCGGCGATGGCCGCGTTGCCACTGCCCAAAAGCACGCCCGACGAAGTCCGCGCCATCCATCACGGCCTGGACCCGCTGCGGGACTGGCTCTGGCAACGGTATCGGATCGAGGTGCCCGTCTTTCCCTGGCCGCGGCCGCCGCACCGCGTCTTGCGCATCTCGGCGCACCTCTACAACGCGTGGCCGGATTACGAACGATTGACGGAGGCGCTGCTCCAATGGCGGAAGGAACGACCCAGCCAGTGTTGACCGTCGCATCTCCGGCCACGATGGTGCCGGCACCCCCTGCAGGGGATCGACCGTTCACGGCCATTGCCGCCATGGCGCAGAATCGTGTCATCGGCATGGGCAACCGACTGCCCTGGCATTTGCCCGAGGATTTCCGATGGTTTCGGCAAACCACGCTCGGCCACGTGCTGGTGATGGGACGGCGCACCTTTGAATCGATCGGACGGCCCCTGCCGGGGCGCGACACCATTGTCCTGAGCCGTCAGGCCGTCGGTTGGCCGGGCGTGCGCGTGGCCCGCGGTTGGGACGAGGTCCTTGCCTGGACGGTGGGACGTCGCGTGTTTATTTGTGGCGGGGCGGAGGTGTACCGGCAGGCGCTGGCGATGTGTTCCGATCTCTATCTGACGCTGGTGCTGCGCGACGTGCCGGGAGATGCATTCTTCCCGCCGTTCGAGGACCAGTTCGAGCTGGTGGGCGAGATCCTTGCGACCGAGGCGTTCCGCATCCTGCACTACCGGGCGCGGCCGGCGGGCCCGGCGCGGGCGGGGTCGCTCCCGAGTGCGGGAGAGCATGCCTCTTGAAAATGCCGCCGCCGGAACGCAAGAATCCCGGCGGCGGCCGGCCTTAGAATCTGTCGCCCGCTTACTTGGTCGCCTCGGCCAGCGGTCCGCTCACCGGGACCACCGGCGTTTGCAAGCCGGTCTTGGCAGCCGCGAAATAGACCACCAGGCCCACGATGAACGCCAAAACGGGCGCCGCCGGTATGGCCACGCCGAAGTTGGGCAGGATGCCCACGACGAACCCCAGGGCCCACGCCAGCCACCCGGCGGGGTTAAAGCCCGCGCGTGGCCCCGTCCACCGTCCATGGTTGAGCAGGTAATCGGCCACCATCGCCCCGCAAATGGGTCCAAACGAGGCCCCGATGATCGTGAACACGGGCACCACTTTGCCCGCCCAGCCGAACAGAGCCAGCACAATGCTCACCACGGTGCCAATGCCCACCGAAACGAACGGATTCACCTTCGGCAGCGTGGTCTTGAAACTGTTGGCGGCGATGAACGAGGAGAAACAGGCCGGCGGGAAGGCCGCCAGGGCCAGCAAGAGCCAAAAGATCTTGGCCGTGTTCGGTCCCATGATCGATTCCATCAGTCCCGTGGCCGTCACGGCCGAGGGCGGATTGGCCCCCGCCTGCCCGTAGGCGCCGGCGACAATCATCAGGCTCAATCCTGCCGTCAGGAGAATGGCCAGCCCAATGCCCACCAGGCCGCCCATCTGGACGTCCTTCTTATCCCGGTTGTTGAGGCCGAAGTCCACGCCCGCGGCGCCCGCGGTGGCAAAGAACCCCACGACATAGGTCAGCATCAACGCAATCACCCCGGCGGCACTCAGGGGTTGCGCAATCTTCTGCGAAGCGATCACCGTCTGCGGATCGAACCGGCCCACGCCGCTGACCGTTTTGGCGAACAGGATCAGCAGGATTGCCAGCGGCAGCAGCGGCAGATAGGTGGCCACCCGGGCCACGTACTGGATGCCTTTCAAACCCATGAACGCCGCCAGGGCCGCCCAGATCACGACCAACAACGCGTGCCCGGGCACCGGATAGGTGGAGTCGGGCGAAAGGGTTGTGCCGGCGAAGGTGTTGTAAAGCAGCATGGAGGAGAAAAACGCGTTCACGCCCAGCCAGCCGAACTGCAGCACCCCCATCAGGAATCCCGGCATGATGAAGCCGCCCTGGGCGCCGAAGGTGGACGTGCCCACGATGTACAACGGCAGGCCGGTGCGCATGCCGAACAAACCGGGCACCAGGTAGAACAGATAGTGGCACGCCAGCGCCGCCAAAAGCAGGCCCAGCAGAGCGGTGCCCAGACCTGCCGCCAGGGCCTGCCCGCCACTGGTCACCGGATCCCAGAACACGAACCAAAGGAAAATCCCCGCATACGTGGGAGCGGTGTTCTTGTACCACGGCGCCCGTTTCTCGGGCGGATTCGGACTGGCGCTGGTGATGTAGTTCGGCAACGAGGTCGCCGGTTGAGGTGTGGTAGCGTTCATGAGACGGGTGTCAGGTTGTAAGGATGTTCGGGACAACCTCCGTCATCCGCAGCGGTGCGGGTGCAGCCGAACGACGGATGCCGGGGATCGTTTCCATCGCGTTGCGCTTCCGATCGGGGCGCGGTCGAACTCGGAACCATCCCCGCGCCCGGTGAGCCTTTTCTAATGAGCCGGGTTCGAACTGTCAACCGAAAGCTGGGAGCAGGGCACTCGAAAGGCGCATTTCACCTATTTGGTGCCCCCACAAAAGCTTGGCGCGATTTCGGGCGTCCTCCACACCGAAGAGCCCGGGGAGAACGACATTTCCCTGAGATTCTCGAAGCCCGAACCCAAAGACGGGAACGCGCCCGGACGCGAAAGGCGCAGCCCCGGGAACCTGGCACCCGTCCTCGAAGAACTCGACATCCTGTCGCCAGAAGGGCCGGAGGCACGCATGACCGCAACTGCGGGGCCCACGAAGTCAACGGGATTCGACTGACCACCAGCCTGCGGCTGGCCACAAGGGCTGGCCACCCACGTCTTCACGCGGTGCCGGTGTCGGACCGAGTCCTTTCCGGCCGCGGAAGTTCAGGCGGCACGCCTCCCACAGATTGGCACGCCTCTCGGAGAGATGCTGATGGCGCTGCGAACCACGCTGCTTGTTGCCAGGATAAAGATCGCAGAAGCTGAAAGGACATCGCGTTGCGGGTTCGTCCTGCTCCGGGCCGCGTGATCCCGGCGTTTTATTGCTGCATCCGGGACTCTGCGGGAGTGCAGGTGTTTTCCGATGCCGCGGGTCCCGCTGCCCCGGGCATGTCCACCCGGCCGATGAGATCCCGCACATCGGTGAGGCCGTGCCGCTGCATGTAACGCTGAAGACCCTCGATCACTTCCAGGGCCGTGCGCGGGGCGTAGAAGTTTGCCGTGCCCACCGCCACGGCGGTGGCACCGGCCAGCAGAAACTCGATCGCGTCCTCGGCACTTTGAATGCCGCCCATCCCGATGATCGGGATTCGCACCGCCCGGGCCGCGTCGTACACGAGTTTGATCGCAATCGGCTTGATACACGGCCCCGTCAGGCCGCCCACCCCGTTGGCGAGCCGCGGCCGACGGGTTTCGATGTCGATGGCCATGGCGGGATAGCTGTTCATGATGCTGAGGGCATCGCTGCCCTCCTGCTCCGCCGCTCGCGCGTAGGGTACGATGCTGACGACGTTGGGGCTGAGCTTGGTGATGAGCGGCAGTCGCGTGGCCTTGCGGCAGGCCGCCACCACGCGCGCCAATAATCGGCAGTCCGTCCCGAACTGGGCGCCGCCCTCTTTGATGTTGGGGCAGGACACGTTGAGTTCGAGTGCTCCGACTCCTTCGAGCTGGTCGAAGCGGCGCGCCACTTCGGCGTACTCCTCGATCGTGGTGCCCCAGATGTTGATGATGGTCGGCACCCGGAGCTGGCGCAGAAAGGGCCAGTACTGACGGATGAACCCGTCCACCCCGGGTCCCTGCAGGCCGATGGCATTGAGCAGGCCGCTGGTTACCTCTGCCGTTCGCGGCGTGGGGTTGCCGCGCACCGGGCGAAGACAAATGCCCTTGACCGTGACGGCCCCCAGCTGGTTGAGGTCCAACAGACGGGCATACTCCACCCCGTAGCCGAACGTGCCGGACGCGACGGTGACCGGGTTTTGCAGGCGGAGGGGCCCCAGTTGAACAGACAGGTTCATGCCGGGATCTCCCAAAGGACCTGGCGCGCGTCGAACACGGGGCCCTCCGTGCAGGCCCGCTGGTATTCCCAGCCGCCATCGGTGCGCACGGGCACCACGCAGGTGAGGCACACCCCCATCCCACAGCACATGTGTTCGTCTAGAGAAAGTTCCGCCGGCAGGCCAAAGGCCTCGGCCAGCCGCGCCACGGCGCGCAGCATGGGCGTCGGCCCGCAGGCATACAACTTGCGGTGGGCGGCATGCCGTTGGAGCTCGACCTGAAGGGGTTCGGTCACCAGCCCGCGCACGCCGTAGCTACCGTCCTCGGTGGCCGGACGCACCTCCCAGCCGAGTGCGCGAAATTCCGCTTCGCACAAGATGTCGGTGCGTCGGCGACCTCCAACGAAAACGATCCCGCGACGCGGCGACCGCTCCGCCAGCAGGTAGAGAGCCGCCATGCCGTAGCCCCCGGCCACGAGAATGGGTTCGGGCCCGTCCGGGCTCGGCAATGCAAAGCCGTGTCCCAACGGCCCCAGGGCATCCAGTCGTTCCCCCGGCTGCATGCGTGCCAGGGCTGCGGTCCCTTTGCCGACCACCTTGTAGAGGATGGAAATCGTGTCTCCGCGGGCCTGATAGATGCTGAACGGGCGGCGCAGGAGGGCGTCAGGACGCGACCAGATCCGAAGATGCGCAAACTGGCCGGGCTGCACCCGCGGGGCGATGCCGGGCGCACGGAGGGTCAACAGGTAGTACGACTCGGTCACCCGCTCGTGGGCCAGAATCTCCGTCGATTCCTCGACCATTGTGGACGGCAACATGCGGGGCGAAACTCCGAGTGTCAACGGCGGGGCGGCTCGGGCCGTCGCCTGCCGGGCGCTTTGCCCGCGGCAGAAAAGCAAAAGGCGAAGCATTGGCTTCGCCCTTGTGCGAAAGCTCGTCCTCGTTCCGGTCGACCGAGATTACGCAGCGTTCGGTCCCACCGGGTCCCGGCGTCAAGCCTGCGCGGTCTCGGGCTTTTTCCAGTTGCGCTTCGGCGGCTTGACCACCAGGCCTTTCTTGATGGCACTGGCCGCCACACGGATGTAGCGCACCTGGCCGTTCACCACCGCCTTGACCCGCTGCAGGTTCGGGAAAAAGCGGCGTTTGGTGATACCGGTCACGTGCGTACCGATGCCCCCGGCCTTCTTGGGCTTGCCACTTCGCCAAATGATGCTGCCCTTGTGGGGCCGTTTGCCCGTCAATTCGCAAATCCGTGCCATACGTGTCCTTTTTCCATCCCGCGTTTCAGAGCAGTACAGCATAGCCAACGGCGGTCCTCGAGCAAGTCCTTTCCATATCCCGCCTCGAAGCGGCGTGCGTTTCAGGTTTGGGACATCCCCGAACGCTCGGCGGGATGTCGGGTGTCCCCGACACGGAATGACCCGGGGAAAGCGGCGTTTCCCTCGGATTCCTGAATCCGGGGCTCAAGAACGGAAATGCGCCCGGCTTCGGTGGCCGCACGAGGACTCGGACTTGCAGGTCAGCCGAATCAATCCCGGGTCGAGGGCGTACCTGCAAAACCAACCCATCCCGGGTCCCGCGTGTGGCCCGGGCGGCTTTTTCCAAGTTTGTGGTTTCCCTCAACTCACTGGCCGAGCTGCCGCCGCTGATTCCGCGGGAGGTGCAGTTCGGCAATCCCGAACGCGTCAGCCACAATTCGCCCGGGGGCAGACGCCCGGCCCGGGTGGCGCTGCTTACCAACAACCTGCTGCAAATCCGGGTCGGCATCCCGGGCCGAAACGATGACCGCATCGTCACCGCCGATCCGAGGCGCGCCATCCGCACCTCCACGGGGGCCGGGGACAGCCACACGTTGCGTTGTCCCTGGGACCCCACGAAGTCGAGAACTTTCAAGCTCACGGCGTGACTCTGGCCTCGGGCAATGTGCGCAAGCTCACCGCCATCCGAGGCGTGCGCGCCGGCATCGTCGGCACACAACCGGGTTTTCCCGACGCGGTCCTGGTCAGTCTCAACGCCCGCAACCGGACTGTCTTCGACGTGAATTGGGTGAACTGTCGGATCAGCGCGCGTCCTGGACACGTCGAACCCGGGCGACGTGGTGGGCTGGCGTTTGGATCCCCAATTCCGCATCCGCGCGGCCAGCGTCAGCACCCTGATGGCGGCACCAGGCTGCGCGTACATGACGATTCCTCCGCGTCCTGGCGCAGGGTGTTCAAGGTGGGTTCGGACTCAAACCACGGGCTCCATGACTTCGCCCCCGATGGCCAGGGAGCATTCCGCGAATCGTCCCACGCCCGGACGCGACCGCCGTCCTCGAAAAAGGCCCGGTGACCGGCAAGGAAAACTTGCTCGCCGCGTCCGAAGAAGTGGATGCCGGCTCGGTCAAGATTCACTCGGCTCGGCACGCGGGGGGCGGCGGTTTCCTTCGAGCCGGGCCGGGCCCCTTGGAAAGTGATCGACCCGGCTGTACAGGCGGGCCTTGAACATCCGGCAATTGCACGGCGACGATTCCCGGGTCGTCAGCCGCTCCCGGGCGCACGATCACTGGCGGGCCTGGTTTCATCGTGATCGCAGCTCGCCGCGCTCTCACCCTTGGGATCGCAAGCAACGCCGGTGCGAACTCCTGCTCATCGCTCGGCCGAAGCTGGACGACTGCATGCTGGCGCCGATGATGCCCATAGGTATCAAGAGCCGCCACGGCTTGAGCTTCCATGCCCATCTGACACGGCCCTTGGTGGCGCCGCCGTAGAACCTGCTCCTGGCCCGGCATGGGCATGGCCGCCCGTGGTGGCGCGACAGTTGGGGCTCAATCGCTGGGCCCAAACGGTGTGCAACCCGTTTGTTATGCGGTGTTGCAGGTGAGTATCCGCAGCTCGACCGATTAGGGGATCTTCAACACCGGGAGCCGCCCGTGGGACTTGGAGATGCGCGATGACCTCATCGGCGCGGTTCAGCGGGCCCTCTGGGAAGGCATAGCTGGTCAGGGGAAAGGGGCCATCACCGGCCGCTTGTGAGGCGGCAACGCAACGATGAGCGGCCCGGCGTTCGTGCCGAAGGTTCTCGTTCGACGGCCGGGCGTTGTCGGCCCTTCCAATCTTTGGCCCCTCCCGAACATCGATCCCCCTACTGGAAACCCATGCGCGCGATGTTCGACGTGCGCGTCGGCCACACGGACGACCCCAACGACGCCGACCTGAGCCGGAACGCATTGCCGTTTGTGCAGGGCTGATCGAACCGAGCGCCCCCTGCTCATCGCCCAGGGATCCAATGATCCCCGAGTCAAGCAGCGGGAATCCGAGCAGACTGTCGCGGCCATCCAAAAAACCGCGGCCGGGCCAGCTGCGTGCTGCATCCCCGACGGAGGCCATGACTTTGCCCGGCCGGAGAACCGGGTTGATTCCCGGGCGCGAAGGACAGTTCCCGGCCGAACATCCGGCTCATGTTCCCTCGGGCAGGCTCAAGGTTTCCGGCAAGTGCGAGCCGGTGCAACTCATTGGCCGGCGTGACGGGGTTGGCGTTCCCGCAACCGGTGCCGGTTGGCCTTCCCCAGAGAGACCACCGGCGCCCCCAGCTTCGGCAATACCCCCAACACCTCCGTTTGCGCCGCCGGATAGCTCTCGGGCAGGCGCCACAGCCCCAACTCCGGATCTCCCAGGCACACCAACCGCACCCCCTTCAGCCGCTCCACCGCGTCTTCCACCGTCAGCCCCAACGGCGCCACCCGCCGGTCCAGCGCCCGCGCCAGCTTCAACGCCAACCAGCTCACCACCGCATGCCCCCGCGTCCGGTCTGCCCGCCGCAGAAACACCGGCCGAAGCTTCAACAGCCCCGTCTTCAGCGTCCGAAAGTCCCGCTCCACCTGGCTCAAGCCCAGATACCGCTCCTGCACCGCCTGGGTGCTGGCTGCCGCCACCGGCAGGTCCGTCTCGGTCATATAGCATCCGTCCCGTTGCGCCTCGGCTTCCCGTGCCGCCGCCTCCTCCGTCCACACCACCTGCCGGCCCTCCAGCCGCACCTGCACCCAGCCGCCCAGCCGATAGCGGGCCAGCCGCTCCTGGGCGCCCCGCAGCGAACAGGCCGGGTCGCACCGCCCCGAACGGGCCACTTCGGCGTTGCGCGCCTCGATCCACTGCCGCACCCGCCGCCACGGGTCTTCCCGCCGTGCCCGCTCCCGCGCCCGCCTCTGCGGATTGCACCGCAGCACGTAGCGCCTGGCTCCCACCACCACTTCGGCCGGCTGCTCGTCAAACAGCTCCATCTGCAACCCCCCTTTGTTTCAGCAGCGCCCGCACTTGCGGCTCGGTCAGGGCCGTCACGTACCGAAAGCGCGCCTCCCCCAGCGCCGCCTTGCCCAGGGCCTTGATCATCCCCCGATCCCCCACCAGCGCGATCTCCTCCGCCCCAAAGCGCACTTTGAGCTTCTCCACCGCGTCCCGGAAGGTGGTCGGAGCGGCCGTGTGGCCCCGATACAGTTGAATCGACAGCGGCTCGCCCGTGCCGTCGGTCAACAGCCCCACCACCCGTTGCTTTTTGCCCCGTCGGCTGTCCCGACTGTAACCAAAGTCGACCAGCTCGTTGTGCTGCCCGTGGAAATACGCACTGGTCACGTCGTAGAGAAAGACCGCGCCCGGCGCCGGCCGGCCAGCGCGGCCTCAGTGGCGCCCTGGGGCTTGGCCAGGAATTCCAGCGCGGCGTAGAGGTCCTCCTCGTCAAAGGCGCCCACCCCCAGGACCTCGCGCACCGCATGGTCCTCACTGGCCCGGACGGCCGACAGCCGGCTGCCGGCGGTCATCGCCAGCACATGGTTGCGGACATCCATCTTGTCGTGGGCGGCCTTGGACATGCGTTCCGTCAGCAGCGACAGGTTGCCGCCCGCCCGGCGATGGACGATCACCGCC
>JAOADM010000146.1:8916-9340 GCA_026417315.1 Limisphaera sp. | reverse complement strand
GGTCCAAGGAAGGGAAGCCGGCAGTGGGCCGGCCCCCGAGCAAGAACCAGAATGCGACGAAGTTACCAAAAGTACGGCCTGATCAACCTGCTGACGCTGTTGACCGTGGGGGCAGCAGCGTTGGGCGCCGCCCGGTATGTGAATTCGCTGGCGGGCTACGTGGCCGCGCTGCATTTGGGGCTGGGCATGTTGGTGGCCTTCGTCAGCTGGTTCCAGCTCCGGTTGGAAGAGCAGGAGGCCGAGGAACAGCTGGAACTGGAGGATCTGCTGCGGTCCAAGGGGCGCAGCGCTCTGTTCGAGACTGAAGAGGCGGAGGCTTTGCCGGCCCGGCGCGCCCGGGAACAGTTCGAACGGTATTTCGTTCCAGTTTTCACCCTACTGCTCTTTGGTCTGCAGGCGGCCGGGGTCTGGTGGATGTGGCGGT
>JAOADM010000146.1:0-8907 GCA_026417315.1 Limisphaera sp. | reverse complement strand
CCCCGCCGCTGGTGGCGATGTCGTTCTTTGGGTTGTTTGCGCTGATTCTGTTTTTGCTGGGCAAGTTCGCCTCCACTTTGGCGCGGTTGGAGAACCAGCGTCTGCTGCGGCCCAGTGGGGATTACGTCCTGTTTGGAGCGTATGTGTGCATGGTGGCGGCTGCGGCCGTGGTCGGTGTGGAGGCGGGGTGGGCCCGGGCGGATTTCTGGGCGGCGCGCGTCCTGCTGGGGGTGCTGGCCCTGGTGGCGGTGGAGACGTTGCTGAACCTGATCCTGGAGATCTATCGACCGCGGATCAAGGGGCAGCGGCCCAGGCCGGTGTACGAGAGTCGGTTTGTCGGGTTGTTGGCGAGGCCGGAGGGGTTGATCACCACGGCGGCGGAGGCGCTGGATTACCAGTTCGGATTCAAGGTTTCCGAGACCTGGTTTTACAAGTTTTTCGAGCGGGCGTTGGGATGGTTGCTGTTGTTGCAGGTGGGGGTGTTGTTGCTGTCCACGTGCTTCGTGGTGGTGGAACCCGGACAACAGGCGTTGTTGGAACGGTGGGGTCGGCCGGCGGATGACCGTGCCTTGTTGGGGCCGGGTCTGCATCTGAAATGGCCATGGCCGGTGGAGCGGGTATATCGGTATCGGACGGACGAGATTCAGACCTTGATCGTCGGCATCGAGCCGGAGGAGCCCAAGCCCGGGGTGCAGGACACGCGAACGGTGGTGTGGTCGGTGGCCCACGGGAAGGAGGATTTGTTCATGGTGGCGCATCGGGAGGAGGGACTGACCCCGGGCCCGGGCGGTGGCGGGGACCGCTCCGCGCCTCCCGTCAGCTTCCTGGTGGTCAATGTGCCCATCCACTTCCAGATTCAGGACGTCCGCCAGTGGGCGTACGGGCACAAGGATCCGGCGGCCTTGTTGGAGAAGCTGGCAACGCGGGAGATTGTGCGCTACCTGGTGAGCGCAGATTTGGGGGAGATCATGAGCACGGGCCGTGCCCGGGCGGCTGAGGAGTTGCGGCTGCGCATTCAGCAGAGGGCGGAGGAGAAACGGCTGGGGGTGAAGATCCTGTTTGTTGGTTTGCAGGGGATTCATCCCCCGGTGAAGGTGGCGCCGGAGTTTGCCAAGGTGGTCTCCGCGGCGCACACGCGGCAGGCACGCATTCTGGATGCGCAGGCGGAGGCGATTCGGACCAATGCCCTGGCGGGGGCCCAAGCGTTTGTGCTGACGAACCAGGCCCTGGCCGAGCGCGCCCAGCTGGAACGGGTGAGCCTGGCACGGGCGGCGGCGTTCACCAATCAGGAACCCGCCTACCGCGCAGCGCCCTCGGTGTATCCTTTGCGTGCGTATTTGCAGACGCTGGTGCCCGCGGTGGCCGGTGTGCGCAAGTATGTTCTCTGGACCACGAACACCCAGGATTTGATCCAGGTGGACCTGCAGGATCGGATCCGGCAGGATTTGTTGGACGTTGCCCTGCCCGCCCCGCGTCAGTGAGTCGAGCACGTTCCGCCATGAAACGACCTGTTGTCACGCTTATCGTTGGTGCCCTGCTGGTGGCGATCTTTGCCCTGCTGCTGTTTACCTTTCAGGTGCGGCAGTCGGAGGTTGCCGTGGTCACCACCTTCGGGCAGCCCACCCGCAACATCAGCGAGCCCGGGGCCTACTTGAAATGGCCGTGGCCGATCCAGCGGGTCTACAAGTTCGATCGGCGCGTGCAGGTCTTCGAGGACAAGTTCACCGAGGGACTTACCGCGGATAACAACAATTTGTTGACCGCGGTGTATGTGGGGTGGCGGATCGAAGATGCGCAGGCGTTTTTTCCGAAGTTTGGCGGCGGCTCGATCCAGGCGGCCGAACGAATGCTGGAAGGCGTCCTGGGGAATGCCAAGGGGGCGGTGGTGGGGCGGTATCAATTGTCCGATTTCATCAATGCCGATCCGACCAAACTCAAGTTCGACCAGATCGAGCGTGACATTCTGGCGTTGGTGGACGCGCAATTGCGCACCAACAACACGGGGATCCGCATCGAGTTCCTGGGCATCAAGAAGATCGGGTTGCCCGAAAGCGTGACGCAAACGGTCTTCGACCGGATGACGTCGGAGCGAAAGGTGCTCGTGAGTCGGCTGGAGAACGAAGGAGAGGCCGAGGCGCAGAAGATTCGGGCCCAGGCCAACCGGCAGGCAGCGGAGATTCTGGCTGCGGCCGAGGCCGAGGCCACCCGGATTCGGGGCGAGGGCGAGGCCGCGGCGGCCCAGATCCTGCCCGTGTTCGAACGGAATCCGGCCCTGGCCAACTTCGAATTGCGGCTGCGTGCGTTGGAACAGGCGTTGAAGGAGCGGACGACACTGATCTTCGACGAGCGAACGCCGCCCTTCGATGTGTTTCAAGGTTTCCTGACGAATCGAGCTGCCCGGTAAGAGCCATGGCTGAGTCCCCTTCTTCTCCTGCCCCGCCCCGATTCCCGGAGACGGCGCCGCCGACCCCGCTGGATGCGGGTTCGCAAGCCCTGGCCGAGGCGCTGCACAGCAGCTTCGCCATCGTGCGGTTCCTGATGGTGGTGCTGGTGGTGGTGTTTCTGGCCTCGGGCTTTTTCTCGGTGGGGCCGCAGGAGCGGGGGTTGATCCTGCGCCTCGGCAAGCCCGTGGGCGAGGGAGAGGCGGCTCTGTTGGGTCCCGGTTTGCACTGGTCGTTCCCCTATCCCATCGACGAAGTCATTCGCGTGCCCATTACCGAGATTCAGACCTTGCGCAGCACCATCGGATGGTACGCCGTAACACCGGAGCAGGAGGCGGCGGGGACGGAACCGCCGGTGGATCCGCGGACCCCACTGATTCCGGGGGTGGACGGTTACCTGCTGACGGCCGACGGCAACATTATTCATTCCCGGGCGGTGTTGCGGTATCGGTTCGAGGACCCGCTGCGCTGCATTTTTGGGTTCAGCGGGGGCACTCCGGGACGCTTTGACCTGGCGGGGGTTTCCAACGCGGTGCTCAACACGCTGAACCAGGCACTTCTGCATGCGGCTGCGCGGTTCACCGTGGACGACATTCTGACGCGGAACGTTTTGGGCTTTCAGGAGGAGGTGTTGCGTCGGTTTCTGGCGTTGGCCGAGGAGCGCAACCTGGGCATTGCGGTCGAACAACTGCAGGTGGAGAGCCGTCCGCCGCGCCAGTTGAAACAGGCCTTCGACCAGGTGGTGCAGGCGGCCCTGCGGCGGAGCCAGGTGCTCAACGAGGCGCTCAGTTATGCCAATCAGACCACCAACCGGGCCGCGTCCGAAGCGGCCGCGCTGGTGAGTCGGGCCCAGGCTGAACGGACCCGCTACTTGGAGACGCTGGCGGCAGAGGCGCGACGCTTCGAGGGCCTGCTGGCCCAGTTCGAGCGGAATCCCGATCTGTACATGCAGCAGCGCGTGGCCGAAACCATGGCCCGCGTGTTGACCAATGTGCAGGACAAGTTCTTCGTGCCGGAACGTGCCGATGGCCGGACGCGGGAACTTCGGCTATTGTTGAATCGTGAGCCGCCCAGGCCGTCCCCGCAGCCGAGCCGATGACCGGCAGGGTTGGCGGGAGCGAAGAGTGCGGCTGCATCGGATGAGAGCCAACCATGCAGGTGACGTCGTTGCTGAGCCGGCGCGAACACGCGCATGACCACGAACACGGGCCCGGCTGTGGCTGTGGCCACGATCACGAGCACACGCCGATCAAGTTGTGGCAGACCCTGATCGGGCTGGTGTTCGTCGTGAACGCGTTCCTGGTCGACTGGTTGTTCGACCAGAGCCATGCCATCGCCAGTGCCAGTGGCATGATCGGGGCCATCATCCTCGGCTACCCGATCATGGTCACCGCGGTGCGCGACCTGCGCGCCGGCCGGCTCAGTATCAACGAACTTGTGGCCATCGCCGTCCTGGCTGCATTTGCCTCGGGCGACTACAAGACCGCCGGCGTGGTGGCGTTTTTCATGCTGTTGGGGGAGATCATCGAGACCCGCACGGCCGAGGGGGCCCGGGCTTCCATTGAATCCCTGATCAAACTGACGCCCACCAAGGCACGGCGGATTCGCCCCGACCGCACCGAGGAGGAGGTCCCGGCCAGCCAGTTGGCGGTGGGCGACATCATTCGCATCCGCCCCGGCGACAATGTGCCGGCCGACGGAGTGATCGTCAGCGGCCAGGGTTCCTTCAACCAGGCCACCATCACGGGCGAATCATTGCCGGTGGACAAGAAGCCCGGGGACGAGGTGTTTGCCGGCACGCAGAATCTCACCGGTGTGCTCGAGGTGCGCGTAACGCGGGCGGGGACGGATACCACCCTGGGGCGCGTGCGGGAACTGATCCTGGCGGCGGAAAAGACGAAGCTCCCGATCATGAAGATCGTGGACCAATACATGGGTTTTTACACGCCGCTGGTGCTGTTGATCGGGGCACTGGTGTGGGCGTTCACGCGTGATCTGGACCGGGTCATTGCCGTGTTCATCGTGGCCTGTCCGTGTGCGTTTATTCTGGCGACGCCCACCGCGATGGTGGCGGCCCTCTCGGCGGCGGCCCGGCTGGGGATCCTGATCAAGAACGTGGCGGACATCGAAGCCGCCGCCAAGATCAACGCCTTCATCTTCGACAAAACCGGCACGCTCACCACGGGGCAACTGGCGGTCAGCCGCCTGGCGCCGGCCCCGGGGGTCAAGCCGGCGGAATTGCTGCGGCTCGCGGCCTCGGCCGAGAAGTACAGCAACCATCCCACGGCCAGGGCGCTGGCGCAACTGGCCGAAGAGGTGAACGTGCCGATGGCAGAGCCGCAGGATTTTGCGGAAACGCCGGGCCGGGGCGTGCGGGCACGGGTGGGAGACGACTGGGTGCTGGTGGGACGGGCCCAGTGGCTCCAGGAACAGGGCGTCAATGGAGAGCTTTTCCAGTCCGTGGACCTGAACGAGGCGGAGGGATGGAGCCTGGTGTTCGTGGCCCGGAACGGTCAGTGCGTTGGCTGGATCGGCCTGCAGGACCAGATCCGTCCCGAAGCGAAGCCAGCCCTGGCCGAATTGAAAGAGGCCGGCGTGCGCCGCATTGCGATGATCTCCGGCGACCGGCAGCCGGTGGCCGAACGCGTGGCGCGGGAAATCGGCTGCGAGGAGGTTCGCGGAGACTGCCTGCCGCAGGACAAGGTCAATTTTGTGCGCGAGATTCGGGGCAAGGGATATCGCGTGGCGGTGGTGGGCGACGGCGTGAACGACGCGCCTGCGTTGGCGGCGGGCGACATGGGAATTGCCATGGGTGCCGCCGGCAGTGAAGTGGCCATTCACAGTGCCACCATTGCATTGATGAACAACGACCTGCGGCGGCTGCCCTTCCTGGTGAAGCTCTCCCGCAGCACACGGGCCGTCATCAATCAGAACTTCCTTTTCGGCGTGTTCTTCATCATCGCCGGTTTGACGGCCGCCGCCTTCGGCTATCTGAATCCCATCGTGGCGGCCATCCTGCACAACGTTGGTTCGCTCATTGTGGTGTTCAACAGCGCCCGGTTGGTGCGGAAGGGCGAGGAATTGGAGCATTTCCAGGCGCAGCAGGCGCCGGCAGTCCCTCCGACAGGTCCGACCGCCCCGCGGCACGGGGCTGCGACCCAGCTGGTCCCGCGGCCGGCTTGAAACAGGAGTGGAAATCTGTGCCACGATCCCTGCCGGATCCGCGGTGCAGATCGGGTTGGCGGCGGGAGCGGCAGAACGCGAGCGTCGAGATCGCTCGTCGGAGCGACGATTCTGGCAGTACGTTGGGGACGGTGGTTGCTTCCTGTGGCGCAGCCTCGGCTCTGCACACGGTCTGGGGCCCCTGCACGGGTTAAAGCAGCGGCGGACCAACGGCGGGCCGAAGTCGGTTGCCCTGTGACGCGGAGGTTTGGTCCGGTAGATCCGACTTTCCGGCTGCGCGCGGCCTTCAAGAATCGGGCCACGCGACGTTGAGCATTGTCCAGACGGCCGCAAAACAGCCCTCCCGCGGTCGGAAACTTGGGCCCAGCCCCTGGCATCGCAACTGCAGGGCCTCCCCAATTGCCAGGTTGTTGAAAAACGTATTCTTCGGGAAACAGCCCTACCCGAGCAACGACTTGCGCAATATGCTTTTGCGCAATGCGTTCCTTCTCAGTGCCCCGGGAATGCGAGCCGCGCGGCTTTCCCAGAAGCCGCAGCCGAAGGCCTTGCTGGTAGCGGAGCCTGGAAGGAGGTGGAGCCAGCTTGGGCCACTTCCGTGGGGGCGGGGCCACGAGCCGATCGTACCGGTCGCCAAACGCGCTTCGAAGGCGGGCTCATTGAAGGAGCTGCCGACAGTAGTGGGCGGATGACCCTACGATCCTTCCCATGGCGGCGGTGCCCACGCTTTGTAGGCAAGGGGCTGGATTCGGTTCCCACGTGCCTCGCCTAACGGGCGGCGGCTACGAACCCTCGCAATTTCTGAAGCCACGGACGCAGGACGGCGAAGACTCTCTGGCAAGCCCATCGGCGGCGTTCCGTGGAGGCTACCGGATGACAGCTGTCAGCGGTTGCACCGGAGGGTCCACCGCGTCACCGCGGTAACTACCAGTTGGGGCGGCAGTTGGCTTCCAGATTCCGGGTCCGCTGCCTTACTGCGGCGGCCACCTCCGCAATTCCGTAGCCGCCGATGGAGGTCGGCGGGCAGACAGCTCGCGGATTATCAGTTGCGTTCCTGTTGGCCGTTGTTGAACGACAACGGAGGGCCGGCACCGAATGCGGGGCGCAAACCCCCGCGGCAGCGGGACGACCTGCTGTTCCGGAGGTGCGCCACCGAGTCGCAAAGAACCCTCAGCCTGCGCGGATCCTGACCACATCCAGTTCTCAGAACCCGGGCAGTCGAAAAGACAGCAGGATCGCCACGGCTCACCCGGTTTCGGCCTGGCGGGGGATCTGTTCCATGTGCGGGGGTTCTCGTTCCAGCCGCTGAGGCAATGGGTCGATGGGCGGGGTGGCGCCGAATCGGGTCTGGAGTGACCGCCTTTGTTCGGGATTGGACCGCGGTTGCAGCTCACCGCCGAAGCAGTCGATAGAACCGCGGGGAAGTGCCGGCATTCAGGTCCGTTACCGTGGTGTTGACGAATGCCGGGCCGTCCATGCGGGGCGTGACCTGAATGAGATTCTGCCACTGGCGCAGGTCGGAGGAGACCTGGACCTGGTAGGTGACGAAGGGCTCTCCGTGGATCTCGAATTGAAACTCGTGGGGGCCGACCTTGCGGGGACTGCCCAGGCCCGGAGTCGGCAGAGGGAAGACGGTGAAGTCCAGGACGGCGCCGCCAGGGGGAGGTAGAATCACACTCGCGGGTGCGCAATTGAAGCCCTCGTCCTGCAGATCGTCGCACGACAGCTGTACCTGCCAGGGGCCACCTGAAACGGGCATGCGGTAACGCCCCTGGGGGTCCGTGGCCATCCCGGAGGCATAGAACGTTTCGCCGCCGAGATCGGCCCAGCCGAAGACGCCGATACCCAGCACGGACAAGCCGCGTGGGTCGCGCACCGTGCCGGTGATTTGGTTGGTGGCTTCGACGACACGAATGTTTTGCGCGATCGCCTGACCCGGCAGCACGGTTTGATTGAATCGGAATCCGGAGGCGATGTGATTGGTCAGGCGCGGATTCAGGATCGGGTCGACCATGAGCATCCACCATGAGGGAGTGCCTCCGACGACGATGCCGGTGTAGCGGCCCTGGTCATCGGTGATGGGATCGTTGCCGTCGTAGGTGTCGCTCCCGGTCTGGCCGCTGACACGGAGCCGAATGCCGGCCAGGGGCTGGCCGGCGGCATCCAACACGCGTCCGTGGAACGCGGCATTCGCGGGCACGACGTGGACTTCGACTCCCGCCACGCTGCCGGTGGTGGTCAGGAAGGAGCGCTCTTTTTCGCTACTGGGGAAAAGCACGGCGTGCAGGTGAAGGTCCTCGAAAGCAGGCTCGATGGTCCACGCCCCCTCGCGGACGGCGACCGTGAAGAATCCGTTGCCATCGGTCCACGCCGGGGCGAAGAGCCCCGTGTCCGACTCCACCTGGAGGAACACCCCGGGCAGAGCTCGTTCGGGGTTGGAGGCGTCCACCAGACGACCGGAAAGTTGTCGCGTGGCAGACAAGAGTTCCAGCTCGGTCGGCACCGATTGGCCCGGACCCAAGCCGAGCATATAAGGGCTTTCGAGGTCGGTGACCCAACCGGGTCGAGCCGGCACGAGAACGTAAAACCCGGGCGGCAGTTGCAGTTGGAACCGTCCGCCCGCGTCCGTCAGGGTGGCTGCGGCAAAGGAACCGTCCTTGACCAGGTCGATGGCGACCACGACCGCCGCGGGCAGGTTGGTGCCGGCTGCGCGAACGACGCCGGTCACGCCTTGCCCCAGGGGCGCATTGGTGAACTGTTGAGTTTGGCGGACCGTGGCGAACCGGCCGGTGGGGCTGGCCAGCTCCCATATGTGAGTGCCGATGGTGTGGTCCAGCCAGGGCTGGCCGTAGTTCACCGGCACACGGAGTTGGCCGGCGGCGGGGTCCTGATCGAAAGGTTGGTTCCAGTTGGTCACTCCTGCGAGAAGGGGCACGCTGTTGTCCGTCAGCCGGAGTTCGAAGGTGAGCAGGTCGTTAGCGTCCCAGGTGCCGTTGCCATTGGCGTCCAACCACCTACGGAGGATGACGGTTTCGCCGCCCTGCAGACCCGTGGCCTGGAGGGTGACCATGCCGGAGTAGGTATGTGGCGCTGCCGTCGGACTGACGCTCAGCGTCGCAGCCCGGGTTTGCAGGAATCCACCCAGCAAACCAGTGAGCACAATCAAGCCAAAGCTGGAAATGCCGTTTCGCCGGCCGGGAACGAGAGTGTGTGACGACGTGGTACGCATATGCCCCTGTGATGACCCTCGGTAACTTTTTCCACGATCTCGAGGGAAGCGTAGACC
>JAOADM010000145.1 GCA_026417315.1 Limisphaera sp. | reverse complement strand
ATCTCGGGGTCCCACACTTTGCCGTCCCCCGCAACTCGTGGACCTCGCATCCGCGGTAAGCGCTCTCACGCTTGCATGGAGCCCTCCTTCGCATGCTAAGCTCCCGCCCGGCCGATGGATTCGACACGCCCAAGATCGCGCCGGGCCGGCCCACCCGATTCAATCCACGCAGCGTCTGGCTTGTGGCCCGGGCCGAAGTCGCCGCGTCCCGCTCTCTTAGCTCATAACCCTCGAACCATGAGTGCGACCCTCAACTGCCCCGAGTATCGCGCCATCGCAGCCTGCCTGTATCGACCCCACCCCGGGACGCCTTCCACCGGGACGCTCCCCGTGCTTTCCGGACCGGGTCGAGCCAACCCTGCGCCCGACAGTCCCTGCGGACGTCCCGGGGCGCTTTGGGCCGCGGGTCCCTGGCTGGGCCTGGTGGCCCTGATGGCGGCGGGCGCGCTCGCCGCCGCCGCCGCGGAATCCATCGCCCCGGCCCGCTCACGCCTGGGCATCAACCTCAGCGGTATCGCCGACTGGAACACCGAGCACCCGTTCGCCGACGCTTTCAAAACGGCCCGGCCCTGGATCAGCCAACGCACCGGTGCGCCCTGGGGTCAGGGGCCCAAACTGGACCTGGATTCTCTCGGCTGGGTGCGCCGCCTCGAGCCCGACTGCTGGGCCGAAACGCTGCTCTTCACCCACGGCCACGCCCCGGCCGGCACTTACCTGTGTCTCTATGAGGGCGAGGGCCGTCTCGACGTGGGCGGCAGCGGCCGCATGCTGCGGCGCCAGCCCGGTCGCCTCGAAATCCAACTCGACCCCGCCCAGGGCCCTTTGTTCCTCCAACTGCGCCAGATCCATCCCGAGCGTCCCGTGCGAAACATCCGCCTCTTCATGCCCGGTTGCGGCCCGGACGGTCCCACCGGCCCGTTTCACCCCGCCTTTCTTCAACGCTGGCGCGAATTCAACACCCTCCGCTTCATGGACTGGATGGAAACCAACAACTCCGAACAACGCGAGTGGTCGGATCGCCCCACCCCCGCCCATGCCACCTACAGCCAGCGCGGTGTGCCGCTGGAAATCATGATCGACCTCTGCAACCGCCTCGGCGCCCATCCCTGGTTTTGCATGCCGCATCAAGCCACCGACGACTACGTCCGGCAGTTCGCCCGCATGGTCCGGGATCGGCTCCGCCCCGACCTTCACGTGTACGTCGAGTACTCCAACGAACTCTGGAATTCCATGTTCGCCCAACACCACTACGCCGCGGCGGAAGGTCGGCGACTCGGCTTCGCGGACAAAGATTGGGAAGCCGCCTGGCGTTACACCGCCTGGCGCTCGCGCCAGATTCACCGCATCTGGGAAGAAACCTTCGGCGGCCGCGAACGGCTGGTCCGCGTCATCGCCTCCCAGGCCGCCAATCCCCATGTCACCGAGCAGATTCTCACCTTCCAGGACAGCGCCCGCCACTTCGACGCCCTCGCCATCGCACCGTATTTCGGCCCCATCGTTTCCCTGCAAGGATCCAAGACCCTGCCACCCGCGGCGGAGGTCGCCACCTGGCCCCTGGAGCGGCTCCTCGACCACGTGCGCCAGCACGCCCTGCCCGAGGCCATCGAACACATGCGACAACACCGCAAGTTGGCCGACCGCTACGGGCTGCGCCTGATCGCCTACGAGGCCGGCCAACACCTCGTCGGCACCGGCGGTGCAGAAAACCTCGAGGATCTGACCCGCTCGCTCCAGGCCGCCAATCGTCACCCGGCCATGGGCGAGTTCTACAGGACCTATCTGGATGCCTGGCTTCGCGAAGCCGGCGGCGACCTCTGCTGTTTGTTCTCCTCCGTCAGCAGTTCCTCGAAATGGGGCAGTTGGGGGCTCCTGGAAGGCGCCAGCCAAACGGGATCCCCCAAGTACAACGCAGTCATCGAGTGGAACCGCGCTCATCCGCGCCCACCGGCGCCTTGAGCGTGCCAACACGCTGAGTCTCCTCCGAGCAGGCTTCGGAAGGTCGAAGGCTCGATACCTGCGTCGGCTTTTGTCGGTTCGAGGGAGCTTCCCGCGGGCCCACGAACGCCGTATCAGTCAAACCGCGGATTCCGGCGCCGCCACTCTCTCGAAGCCCCGAGTCTGTCTCGCAACCTCGCAACGTCCCCCGGGTCCAAGCCCCCGACTTTGTAAGGCGGACCTTGCCCATGGGTCGCCTTTTGCGTCCTCTGCCTGCTCGGTGCGCTTTCCCTCTGCGCATTCTGTGTTCTCTGTGGGCCGTTCATTCTGTGGGGGCTTTGGGCTGGTATTCCCGGATCCGGACCCGGCTCACTCTTAGCCGCCGACGGGAGTCGGCGGATTGAGCTGCAAACCACCGCCCCCCTGCAGCGGCCGGCGGAAGTCGGCGCCTTGATCCAGTGAGCCACAGAGTTTCCGCAATGGCCATCCTCCGGGGTGCGGATCTGCATTCGCATCTTGGGTCCGCCGCCTCACGGCGGCGGCTACCAAGCCTCCCGTAGCCGCCGACGAAAGTCGGCGGAAACGCCCACCAGCGACCCTCCGCTGCGTTTCCGCATCGACCACCAAGAGTCGGCTTTTGAAGGGCGGAGAGCCTCTCAGCCGCCGCATCACAAACCTCCTGCTCCCTCCTCCCAGCCGCTTTCGCGGGGCTTGCGCGGTCTGCCGCAGTGCTCATACTTCTGGACGGGCGCCGGGCCCGTTCACGAGAGTCGCCCAGCCCTTATGAACCGGACCTCAACCCAGCGGAATGGCCATCCACTCGGGGCTTCTCCTCGGGCGATTCACCTTGTCCGGACCATCGTGGCCCTCGGCCCCGTCCTCGCCGCCTTCGCGCTCTGCGCGGATCCCGTCCCGGTGTTGCTCGTCACCGGCCAGGACCATCCCGCTCATCCGTGGCGCCAAACCGCCCCCGTGCTTCGACACATCCTGGAAGCCGATGCCCGTTTCCAGGTCCGCATCACCGAAGACCCGCAGCACCTGGCCGCACCCGGGCTGGAGCGCTACCGACTCGTCGTGCTGCATTTCATGAACTGGGAACAACCCGGGCCCGGGCCGGAGGCCAGGGAAAACCTTCGCCGTTTCGTCGAACGCGGCGGCGGCCTGGCCGGCGTGCACTTCGCCTGCGGCGCCTGGCACGGCGAGTGGCCCGCATTCGTGGAACTGCTGGGCCGCGTCTGGCACGGCAGCGGTCCCGGCAGGTCCCAACATGATCCCCGCGGCCCGTTCACCGTCGAAATCACCGATCCCCACCATCCCGTGACCCGCGGTCTGACAAACTTTGTCACCGACGATGAACTGTACACATGCCTCGAGGGCACACCGCCGATTCGCGTGCTGGCGCAGGCCACCTCCCGCGTGGACGGTCGGTCCCATCCCATGGCGTGGGTCCGCCATTACGGCGCCGGTCGGGTCTTTTTCACCACTTTGGGCCATGATGTACCGGCCCTGACCAATGCGCTCGTGCCCCAACTCCTCCGCCAGGGCTGCCAGTGGGCCGCCGGCCTGCCACCGCCATGAATTCCGCCTTTCCATCCGCCTGGCCGGTCAGGGGCCGAAGTTGGCCTCGCCAGCGCCAATCCCCGAACGATCCCGACCCCTCCGGAACCTCTTCCCACTCATGCCGAACTCAACCCTCAACCCGGACCCGATCCCAACCATGAACACTCGACGTATGCACACGAAGCAAACACCGGACTGCGCGCCGCACTCCGGGATGTCGAATCACACCACCCACTCGGAGGCCTCCACTTCCGGCGAACCCAGCCCTGCACGGACTCTGTCACGCCGGAGTTTTCTTCGAACCTCCGCCGCGGCTACCGCGGGCCTGGCCACGCTGGATATTGCACGGTTCGCCCACGCCGCGGGCAGCGACACCCTGCGTGTGGGCCTGATCGGTTGCGGCGGCCGCAACACCGGCGCCGGCGCGCAAGCGCTCCACGCCGACCGCGGCGCCCGCCTCGTCGCCATGGCCGACATCTTCCTGGACCGCATCCGCCGTGCCCGCGACGTCATTCGGGCCGAGCTGGGCCGCGACGGCCGCGCGGATCAGGTCCAGGTGCCCGACGACCACTGTTTCACCGGCTTCGACGCCTATCGGCGCGTCATCGAGCTCAGCGACGTGGTCCTCATCGCCAACGCCGCGAAGTTTCACCCCCTCCACATGCTCGCGGCCGTCGAGGCCGGCAAACACGTGTTTGTCGAAAAGCCCCACGCCATCGATCCCTATGGCCTGCGAATGCTGGAACGTGCCGTGGCCCTGGGGCGCAAGAAACGGCTCTGCATGGTTTCGGGCCTCCACAGCCGCTACCACACCGGCTATCGGGAAACCATTCAGCGCATCCACGATGGCGCCATTGGCCGTATCGTGGCTCTCGAGGAGAATTTCCTTCGCGCGCCCTACGGCATTTTGGAGCGTCCCCCGGGCCTGTCCGAACTCCAATGGCAGTGCTACGTCCAGTACCGGTTCCGCTGGCTGTCCGGTGACGACGTGGTCCAATCGCTCGTGCACAACCTGGATCGAGCGAGCTGGATTCTCCGCGAAGCCGCGCCCGTCAAGTGCCACGGTCTGGGGGGTCGTTCCACCATGATCGAAGCGCGCTACGGCGATGTGTTCGATCACCACGCCGTGGTGTATGAAATGGCCGATGGGGTGAAGATTTACGCGTTCTGCCGTACCACCACGGGTTGTTACGATGAAAACTCCAGCATCGTGTACGGCACCGAGGGGCGCGCCAACATTCTTGCCTGCCGGATCACCGGTGCCCGTCCCTGGCGTTGGGAGGGTCAGTGCGATCCCTACCAGGAAGAACATAACCAGCTCTTTGCCGCCATTCGCGCCGGCCGGGTCCTCGACAATGGCGAGTACATGATCCGCAGCACCCAGATCGCCGTCATGGGCCAACTGTCCTGCTACACCGGCCAGGAAATCACCTGGGAGCAGGTCCAGGCATCGAATTTCTTCTACCCGCCCAGGCCGGAGGATTGCCGCGACGACATGGAACCGCCAACGCAACCGGGTCCGGATGGCACCTATCCGGTCCCACAGCCCGGGCGGACCCGGTTTGCCGGACTTTGATCAGTGCGGGTTCGGTTTGGCCGGTTGATCGCGTCGCGCCGATGGAGCCGCGTTGTGATGGGTCCATCGCGGGTCGGCAGCCCCGTGCGTCGCGGAAGCCCCCTCCAGAGCGGCTTGCCGCGCGCACCGGCTTTCGCGAGACCCGACTCAGTCCGACCCGCCCGACGGCATGGCGGTGGGGCCTCCGGCCGAGGTCAACCGCAACTGCCCCGCCAACGGCTGTAGGTCCGCCAGTTCCTTGCCCGGCACGCCCCCGCCCAGCTCCACCAGGCGTTCCCCCGCCGGCCGCACGCGGGACTGGAAACTGCCCACCGCCTCGTTGAACGCCGCATTCGCCCGCTCCAACCCGGTCCGCAGCCGGTCCAAATGCTGCGTGAACACCACCACCCGTTCGTAAAACTCCTGGGCCGCCCGCGCAATCCGCTGGGCGTTCTCCGTTTGCGCATGCTGCTGCCAGCTCACCGCCACGGACCGCAACAACGCAATCAACGACGCCGGCGTGGCCAGCAAAATTCGCCTCTGCGCCGCCCACACGATGAGGTCCCGATCCCCCTCCAACGCGGCGCTGAACAGCGATTCCGCCGGTAGAAACAACACGACATGGTCCAGCGCGTTCGGGAACTGTCGCGGATAATCCCGTTTCGCCAAATCCAGGATCGTCTGCCGCAAGCGCGCCGCGTGCTGCGTCAGGGCTGCAGCCCGCCGCACGGGATCCGCCTCGTCCAGGGCGCTGAGGAACTCCAGATCCGGAACCTTCGCGTCCACAAGGATCAGTCGGTTGCCGGGCAGATGCACGATCAGGTCCGGTTTGCCCTCCTCACCGGACGCCTGCTCGACAAAATCGCAGTGCGCACTCATGCCGGCCGCCTCCACCACTCGGCGCAACGTTTCCTCCCCCCACCGGCCCCGTGCCTGGCTCGATCGGAGCACCATCCGAAACTGCTGCGTCTCCTGCGCCAGCATCTGGCTCTGTTGCGAGAGCGCTTCCAATTGCTTTTTCACCTCCCCGAGCACCAGCGATTGCTGACTCTCCGCCTGTTGCAACCGCCGCTGATACGCCTCCAACTGCTGGCGCAGCGGCTCCACCAGTGCGCGAATCGCCTCCTGCCGCTGTGCCAGATCCCCCTTGGCCGCCTCCTGCAGTTTGCCCAGCATTTCGCCCGCCAGTTGCAGAAACGCCGGCGCGCTCTCTTTCAACGCCTCCGCGCTCAGCGCCCGAAACGCCTCGCGCACCTCCGCCAGCGCTTTCTCCCTTGCCTCCTGAACCTCGCGCAACGCCCGCTCGTGCAGTTCCCGCTGATCCGCCGCCAACTTCTGCGCCGCGTCGCGCGCCGCCTCCGCCGCGGCCCGGGCCGCCGCCAGCTCCGCCGCCTGCGCCCGCAACCTCACCAGCTCATCCTCCCGGAGCCGCACCTGTTCCCGCAACTCCTGCTCCAGCCGCGTGTCCGGAACCGGGGTTCTTGCCCGGGCCCACAACCAACCCACCAGCCCGCCCACCCCTGCGCCGATGCCAAATCCGAGCAGCCATTCCATAACACGATCGTCCACCGGCCGACTTCTCGCGCCCGACATCGCGGCCGCGCATGCGTCTCGGGACCGACTCCGGCCGCCTCACCGGGCGCCGCCTCAAGCCCCCGGATAATGCGCAATCACCTCGATCTCCACGCGCGCCCCCCTGGGCAGCGCCGCCACCTGCACCGTCGATCGCGCCGGATGGTCGTGCGTGAAAAATCGGGCGTACACCTCGTTCATCGCCGCGAAATCGTTCAGATCAGTCAAAAACACCGTGCTCTTGACCACGTGCTCGAACCCCAGGCCCTGGTCCTCCAAAATCGCGCCAATGTTTTTCAAAACCTGCTCCGTCTGCGCGCGAATGTCTCCCTCCACCAGAGCCCCCGTGGCCGGATCCACCGGAATCTGCCCCGCACAAAACAACAGGTCGCCCACGCGGACCGCATGATTGTAGGGCCCCACCGCGGCCGGCGATCGCGCCGGCCGAATCACGACTTTCTTCATGTTCATGGCTCCATGCTGCTGCTGAGATTCCATTGCGGCGCATTCAACGCGGAATCGCCTCCGCCCAGCAAGCGCAAAGCACCGTGCTTCAGTTTCCCTGTCCGGCTCTCCTTCGGCCGGCAGGCCGCGGGCCTCCGATTCCGGTCGGGGCATTGCGGAAACGTTCGGGCCGCCCCGAAGGCTCCGGCCACGAATGCCCCGTCGGCCCAAACCTGCCCCATCAGCTCCGGGAACCTTGCACCCGACCCGCGAGCCCCGCTCAAGCCGGCCGCAACGGCGCCCTCTCCGCGGGCACCCCGCGCCACGGTTCGCCCGGCACCACCTGCGCCGTCGTGCGCCCGAGCAATGCCGGCAATCGGTCCCACACGCGCGTCTTCAACTGAATCGCCGCCCCCACCACCGACATCGCCACCGCCACCGCCAGCACCACGTTGAACACCAGTCGTTTCCCGCTCGCAAACCACGGCTGCCCGCCGCAGGAACGCCGATTGTACAAAATCCAGAACGACACGTACGCAATCGGCAGCATCGTGAACGCCATCGCCGACGCCACCACCGGCAGCCACAACGGCGTCGAGGTCACCACTCCCAGCAATCCCACCACCGGCACCAACGTGAACATCCGATACCGCTTCACCGTGTACTCCAGCCCGAACATCTCGCACACGGTGAATCCGCACACCACCATGTGGGCGCTGATCGCCCCGCACGTCATCGCAATGAATCCCAGATCGAACACCACCCGCCCCACATTGGCCCCCATGACCGGCACCAGGGCCTGCGCCGCATCCACGGGTCGCAAATCGGTCCGCACCATCCCCGCCTGCGTCGGGTCGTAAATCGTGTTGGCCATCCCGATGATGATCAGCGACGTCACCAGCACGAACGGCACGAACATCGACATCACCAGATCCCATCGCGACAACGTCCGGTGCGCCGGCCCCCAACCCTTCGCCAGCAGCGAATACCCGTACAGAAACGTCATGTTGATCCCCACCGCCGCCCCGATCGCGCCCAACACCGTCTGAATCCCCTCCGGGCTCTGCGGCAATCGGAACCCGAAAAACCCGCGCAACAACGCCCCCCAGTCCACCCCGGTCCACACCACCACCGTGGCAAACGCCAGCACCACCGCCAGGATCACGCCCCGCAGGAACCACTCGTAGATCCGGATGCCCGCGCCGCGCCGACCGTAGTTCCACGTCGTGAAGATCGCCACGCCCAACAACAAAAACCCGATGCCGAAACTCACCGCATAACCGGTCGCCGTCAACGAACGTGCCCCCGCTGCGTCGGTGGCGTACACGTCCAGCCCCGCCAGTTCCGCCAGATCCCGCGCCGCCCCCGCGGCCAGTCCGTATTGCGGAAAATGCCAGATGACCGAAGCCACGATCGTCGCCAGCGCCCACAAGAACGCCATGACCGGATGCAGCTCCCGCGCAAACAACCGGTAGGGTCGCTCGCCCGTGGTGAGCACCACCTGCCCCAGCGCCGCCAGCATGCACACCCCCAACAACATCGCCACCGGCTGCACCCACAGCAGATCGTACCCGAACGACGCCCCCGCCACCACCGACGCCACGGCGCTGCCCGCCCCCAGCGTCATCGCACTCTGCAGCAAGCCGGGCCCCGTCCGTTTCAGATAGCCCAGGGCGCGCTGCGGCCACGGCTGCCGTTCCAACGCCTCCAGCGCCGCCACCTCCTGCTGCAGCTTCTCCCCATCCACCTGCCCGGCCAACGGGAGGCCCGCCGGGGCCGTGCGATTCGTTTCCATGGCCGCCATTGTGCAATCCGTTGAAGCCCGGACTCAACCCTTCCTTTGTCCGAGCCCGGCGCCCGCCCCCGCAAGTCCGTCCGTCGGCCGGGCGCCCCATTGCCCCGCGCCACCGCCCGGCCCTCGCGGCTCGTGCCTGGATCAGACCGCCACCCGCAACCCGCGCGGGATCACCCCGAACTCGACCGGCGTCCGGCCCACCCATTCTCCGTCCAACTCGAACGGCACAGGCGCCTCCGCCGCCAAACGAAACCCGGTCGCGCGACGCCGAACGACCATCCATTCCGGCACCCGACCGCGCAGCAGCAACCACGGCCCGCACAGCACCACCCGCCAGGGCGTCACTCGCGGAAACACGCACACATCCAACACGCCGTCATCCGGCCGCGCCTCCGGAAACAGCACGAACCTTCCCCCGTAGAGACGCCCGTTGCCCACCAACACCAGCCCGCCCTCCAAACATGCGGCCCCGCCCTCCCAACGCACGCGATCCACCCCCGCCCATACCGCGCGCCAGCCCGCCCACAC
>JAOADM010000144.1 GCA_026417315.1 Limisphaera sp. | reverse complement strand
AACTCCAGCAGCGGCTCGGCCGCCGCCCAAACCTCGCTCAACAGATGTTGGGTGGCGTATTTGCGCCGGCGCTCGATGCCCTCGAGCAGGTTGGCCTGGGTTTTCTCCCCAAAGCCGGGCAGGGCCGCCACCTTGCCCTCCCGACAGGCCTTCTCGAGGGTTTCCACGGATTCGATGCCGAGTTTTTCGCGCAGGGTGAGGATGCGTTTGGGCCCGAGGCCCGGGATCTCCAGCAGCTCGATCAATCCCGGAGGAATCGACGCTTTGAGTTCCTCGTAGTACGGCAACCGCCCGGTGGTGACCAGTTCGGTGATCTTTTGCTGCAGGCT
>JAOADM010000143.1 GCA_026417315.1 Limisphaera sp. | reverse complement strand
AGATGTGTATAAGAGACAGGACGCCGGCTGTGCGCTGCGGGTGATGCGACGGGCGGCGCTGGCGGAGCTGGTCCCGTTCAATGGGCTCCATCGGTTCCTGCCCACGGTGCTGCGCTCCCAGGGATATGAAGTCGTGGAAGTGCCGGTGCGTCATCGGCCCCGGATCCGCGGACAGTCGAAGTACGGGATCGGGAACCGGCTCTGGCGGGGGATTCTGGACTGCTTGGCGATGCGATGGTACCGGTCCCGGGCGTTGCCGGCGGACCGGGTCGAGCCCGAGCCGTCGGGCGGTCCGTCTCCTCATGGGCCCGGTTCGGCGGCTACGCCGGGCCTGACGAACGAGGCATCGAGCCCTCGCTCCGGTGCCGCCGCCCCGGGTGTCGCGGGGCATCGTTAACAGCAAGTCAGAGGACGAATGGACGCGGGAAACCAATTCCACGGCGCCTCGGCGGAGGTGACGCAGACTGGATTTCGCCCTGCAGACCCGGTGCGGTTCGCAGAAGCTCTGCGTCGCTTTGACGAAGCCAATGCACAGGATCCCAACCGGACCCGGATTGGGGACCGGTGGGAACCGCGTGAGTTGGTTTATGCGCAGTGGCTGACGGAGTGGGTGCTGCGATTGTGTCCGGAGGCGGGCGAAGCCCTGCGATTGGCGGCCCGATGCCAGCACTTGCGGCGCTGGGAGATTCCGCGGGAGTCATATCCCATGGACCGCGCCGGTTATCTGCGGTGGCGTACGGCGCTGCAGCGGTTCCATGCGCAGGAATCGGGTCGGATTCTGCGGGAAGTGGGGTATCCGGAGGAGATGGTGCGGCGGGTACAGGAGCTGAATCTGAAGAAGGGCCTGCCCCACGATCCGGAGATGCAGGTGTTGGAGGACGCGCTGTGCCTGGTGTTTCTGGAACGGCAATTGGCCGAGTTGGCCGCCAAAACCAGTGAAGAGAAACTGATCAATGCATTGGCGCGGTCCTGGAGGAAGATGTCGCCTCGGGGACGCGAGGCCGCGCTGCAGATCTCGTATCCGGATTCGCTGCGGTCGCTGTTGGAGCGAGCCATTGCGCAGGCGGAATCGGGTGCGAGCCCGGTCGGCGAAGAGTAAGCGGCGGCCGACTCAGCGGAGGACGGGGCTGCCGCTGGTTTTGCCCTGCCAGATTGGCGAAAAGGCCACTTTTTTCCCAAGGCGTCCATCCAAGGACTTCATTGAACAGGCCGCTCTCCGGAGAAACAGGTTCTTCAGCGGCCTGTTAGAATGATGAGCCGCACTAGGCCATCTGGGGTGGACGACCAGGAATGCTGCGGCATGGCACGATGCAGCTCCTTCGTCGAACTGCCGGGTTCGACGTCGGATGCCCGCGGACCCCCCGATGGCACAAAGGGTGGCTTGCATGGAATGGTCCGCCGACTTCCGTCGGCAGCTACGACCTCCGGGCTCAGTAGGCGCCGCCGTAAGGCGGCAGAATCCTGATTCGAGTCCGAGCCTTCGCCCTGGTAGGTGGCGACCGTGTCCACAGGTGGATCGAGGGATGATCCGACGCCGTCTGGTCCCCATCGGGGAAGTGGGGAGTCTGGTCGCTGGATCCCGTGCCAGCAGAGTTCCTTCGGGAGGTGGTTTTTCAAGTTCGATCCCGCCTTCTGGCCGCACGCGGCGACCGGTGTGAGCAGTTGCGTGGCTATTGCGCCGATACGGAAGGTGCCCAGCCCGCACCGGCTCTCGTACCGGGCTCCGCGGTGAACGCGGCAATTGGCCGAATCCGGAGTGCGCAGTGCGACTTTCCGAGTGGTTGAAGGAAGGCCCCGTTCTCCAAAACCGCCTGCACAAGAGGTGGACTTTGCGGGGGCAATCTTCGGGGAACGAGACTTTCCAATCGTCTGCGGATCGGTTGCGTGATGCGACTCTTGGCGTTTCGGCGTCGGTCGCCCGAGGGTTGCTGCAGTGCCCGATGGGGTCTGTGCAGGCTCCGGGGGCCCTTTGACAGGGGTGCGTTTCTGGGCCAACGTGCACCTGCCATGCGAGTCGGAGCTTTTTCCCCATGCACTGTCTGGGCCCGGGCCCTGTGGATTGTCCTGGGTTTGAGTACGCCGGAAGGCCTGTGGGCGTGGGAACGAAAGGCCAACACCACCCTGGCGATGCCGCTGGTGCCGGGCCGGTTCGGCTACACGCACGAGGAAGCTTTTCCCGGCCTGACCTTCACGAACGCGGTGGCGCTGGCCAGCCCGCCGGGCGAGACCAACCGGCTGTTCGTGGTCGAAAAGCAGGGGCGAATCGTGGTCATTACGAATCTGGCGGCTCCCACACGGACCGTGTTCCTCGACATCAGTGCGCGTGTGAGCACCAGCCTCAGCGTCAGCGATGAACGCGGTTTGCTCGGGCTGGCGTTTCACCCCGGCTACGCGACGAACCGCTTGTTTTTTGTTTTTTACACGGGCCCGGCGACCACGCCCGTGCCGGGCGGCACGAATGCCCTGCACAACATTCTGGCGCGATTCCAGACCCGGGCCGACGATCCGAGTCGGGCCGATCCCGCCTCCGAGGTGCGGTTGATCGTCCAGTACGATCAAGCCAACAATCACAATGGCGGCGATCTCCACTTCGGACCGGACGGCTACCTCTATGTCTCGTTGGGAGACGAAGGGGGCGCGCACGACCAGTATCAGAACAGTCAGCGAATCGATAAGGACTTTTTCGCCGGGATCCTTCGGATCGATGTGGACCGGCGACCGGGCAGTTTGCCGCCCAACCCGCATCCGGCCGCGACCACCAACTATGCCGTGCCGCCTGACAATCCGTTCGTCGGGGCGACCCAGTTCAACGGCCGTCCGGTGGATCCGGCGAGGGTCCGGACGGAATTCTGGGCGGTGGGCCTGCGAAATCCGTGGCGCATGGCGTTCGACCCCGTCACCGGGTGGCTGTTTTGCGCGGACGTCGGACAGAATGCCCGCGAAGAGGTCAACCGCATCGAACGGGGCGGCAACTATGGATGGAGTTACTGGGAAGGGAACTTTCAGCGCACCAACACGGCGCTGATCCCGGCCGGCTTCCAACACGCGCGGCCGCTGTTGGATTACGGCCGCAGCCTGGGATATTCCGTCACCGGCGGCGTGGTGTATCGGGGGCACCGCTTCACCGATCTGCACGGCGCGTACCTCTACGGGGACTACGGCAGTGGCCGCATCTGGGCGCTGAAGACCGACGGAACCAACGTGCTGGAGAACCGCTTCCTGTTCAGCAATCCACTGGGCGGGCCGTTCAATGCCGGGGGGATTTCCGCTTTCGGCACGGACCCGCGGAACGGGGACGTGCTTTACGTGGACCTGCGCTTTGGGACCAACGCGGTGATTCGCCGGATTGTGTACAGCACCAACTTTGTCGGTGCGCCGCTGCCGGCAGACCTGGCGGGCACGGGTGCGTTCGCGGACCTGGTGACCCTGCAGGCCGCCGAGGGAATCCTGCCGTACGAACTGAACCTGCCGTTCTGGTCCGACGGCGCACGAAAGCGGCGGTGGTTTTCCATTCCGGATCCCACGCAGACCATGGAGTTTCATCCGACGGATCCGTGGCGCTTTCCAGCAGGCACGGTGTGGGTGAAACATTTCGATCTGGAGCTGACGAATGGTGTCCCGGAGTCGGCGCGGCGTCTGGAGACACGGCTCCTTGTTTATGACGGCCGGGCTGGCTATGGCGTGACCTATCGGTGGGGCGACTCCCTCACCAATGCGTGGTTGGTGCCCGAGGAAGGCCTGGACGAGTCATTCGTGGTGTTCAGCACCGATGGTTCCGTGTTGCGTACCCAGGTCTGGCACTATCCCAGCCGCGTGGAATGCCTCCAGTGTCACACGCTGGCCGCCGGGTTCGCCCTCGGGTTCAACACGCCCCAGTTGAACCGGGTGCACGATCTCGGGCACGGGCCGACCAATCAGATTCTGGACCTGGCACGGGCCGGTTACTTCCGGAATCCGCCATCCAACACGGCCGGTTGGCGCGTATTGGCCAGACCGGACGATCCCACCGCGAGTTTGGAATCCCGCGTGCGCTCCTGGCTGGCGGTCAATTGTGCGCAATGCCATTTGCCCGGCGGGGTGCAGATGGCCCAGTGGGATGCACGACTGTCCAGGCCCACAGCCCTGACCGGCTTGATCAACGGCCGGCTCGTGCAAGGGCCCGAGGACGCGCGCCTGATTGTTCCGGGCGATCCGGAACGATCCGAACTCCTGCGCCGAATTGCCGTGCGCGGGCCCGGGCAGATGCCGCCGATCGCCACCACCGTCGTCGATGTCGAGGCCGTGGCGTTGATCGAGCGATGGATCCGGGATGAACTCGGTTCCTGGCAGAGCTTCGAAGATTGGCAGCGAAGCCAGTTCCCGGATCCAGCCGATCCGGCGGCTGCGCCCCAGGCCGATCCGGATCGGGACGGTGACCCGAACTACGTCGAGTATCTGGCGGGGTCGGCTCCGTGGGACAGCCGAAGTCGGTGGGTTTTCTGGCTCCACTCGGAGGGTCCGGGGACGCTGCGATTGGTGGTTTGGCAACCTGCGAACCGCGCGGTTACCGTCGAGGCCACGGCAGATTTGACCCCGCCGGTGCAGTGGAGCCCCGTGACGACGCCGGTGGACTGGGTGAGTTTCCCTGCTCAGGCACGCTGGCTGGAACTGTCGTTGCCTTCTGCCGAGAAGGCGGCGTATTACCGGCTGGCGCTGCAGGAACCATAACTTGCGCGCGTTGCCTCGGGGCATCCTTGTGCGATCCGGGCAGCAGGCCGGGGAGCAGCGCAACCCCGTTCGGTCCACGGACCCTCGCGAGAGCCTTCATGGGGGAGATCTTCGCTGGCGCCGGCAGTTCGGCACAGGATCATCGAGATGGCCCCGCACCGCCCGGATTAGGGAGGGTTTCGGAGAAACCTGACCGCACGATGCATGCGACGAGGTTGCGGGAAGGTCAAGGCCCTGTGCGGGGTCGTCGTGTCGAGATGGCTTGGGACGCCGCACGACCTGCGGCGGAAGGAGTCGTTCGCGGACCGAGCGGATGCGCGTGGTGATGGCACTGGAGAGCGGTTCCCCCGGTGCGTCGCGCGATGCCGTACTTGAGCCGCCGTGCGGCCCTGCGTAGGCTGCGCGGCGAGTCGGGAGGCCGGCTGCGCGCTGCGTGCTGGGCCGTGGCGGCCGAGCGACTTTCCTTCCGCGCGGAAGGGGCGGGCATGGGGTATCCCGTGTGTTGCCTCATGCCCGCTGGGTTTTTTGATGGCCGGGCTGACGCAGGGCAGGGAGGGACCGCGGGCCGAACCCGGAGGCTCTACTTCGGCCGCGGCAGCAGCGGATCCAACAACCCGTTGCTGGCCACCATGCAGTAGGCTTCGCGGCCGTCGCGTCCATCGGACCACGGACGCGTCCAGAATCGTCCCCCGGCGCATTCGATCAGCAGACCACCGGCGGCGATGTCCCAGAGTCGCACCTGGCGTTCCACGTAGGCGTCGAAGCGGCCGCATGCGACGTAGGCCAGGCCCAGGCCGGCCGAGCCCATGATGCGAACCTTGCGGGCGCGGCGGCAGAGCCAGTTGAAGTAGGGGAGCGACTTTCGCAGGTTCGCCGAGGTTTTGGCGAACCCGAAGGTGACCATGGCCTCCTCCAGCCGCGTGGTACGGCTCACCCGGATGACGCGGCCGTTGAGTCGGGCCGCCTCGCCCCGAATGGCCGTCCAGAGTTCGTCACAGAACGGGTCGTACACCACGCCCACAACGGTTTGCCAGGGGGCTTCTCCACAAGACCGGGGCAGTTCACGCGGCATCAGATGCGCTTCCGCCTGCAGGGCAATGCAGACGCACGCGTGCGGAACATTGTGGGCGAAGTTGACGGTGCCGTCGATGGGATCCACGACCCACCGCAGCGGGCTGTTCGGATCGCCCACCAGTCCCTCCTCACCCACGATGGGAATCGAGGGGAACGCGCGCTGCAACTGGTGCTCGATGAGCCGCTGGGTACGCACATCGAGCTCGAGCTTGATGTCATGGTGGGTGGCCAGTTGAACAGCCTTGGTCCTGTGCAAGTGACGGCGCAGGAGTGCGCCTGCTGCGCGAGCGGTGTCCGTCGCCACGCGCAGCGCGCTGCGCAAGGTGCGGAGTTTGAGCGTCGTGTCCATGAACCCTGTGAAATGCACCCTCCGGAAGGGCCCGCACCAGCGACACCAAATCCGCGGGGGAAGGCAAGCTTTTTCCTGTGGCGCTGGCGCGGGCATGGGATGCTGCCGAATGGGTGTCGGTCCGCGCTCCCAAAAAGCAGGGGAATCGAGCACCAGCCGGACCGCCGAAATGGGGCTTGGACAACATCGGGCAGGTCCGCATACTGGGCCCGGGTTGTCGGTGGGAGCCCCCGGGGTTGCGGCTGCACGGGCAAGGGTACGAGTGGACGGGTGGCCGCGCGACCCGCCCCGGAGCCGTAGCACCGAGCGGGTGGCTCCTTCGACACTCCATCGCACCAATGGACCTCAACCATCACACCTTGGCCATGGAATCGAAATTGGCTTCTTCGCGTGGCGATCGTACGTGTTCTGCAGCCGAGTCCCGTCCGATGCATCGTCGGCGTTTCTTGCGTCGAGTGGCGGCGGGCGCGGCCGGCCTGGCCGTGCCGTGGTTCATTCCGGCTTCCGTGCTGGGGGGTGCGGGCCGGACGCCTCCCAACGAAAAGATCCGTCTGGCGGCCATTGGGGTGGGGGGCATGGGGGCTGCCAACATCGAAGCGCTGGCGCCTTATTGCGACATCGTGGCGCTTTGCGACGTGGACGAACGCCATGCCGCCGCGACCTTTGCAAAGTATCCCTCGGCCAAACGATACAGGGACTTCCGAAGGATGTTCGAGGAAATGGCCGATCGGTTCGACGCGGTGCTGGTCGCCACGCCGGACCACACGCACGCCGTTGCCAGCATGATGGCCATCAAGCACCGGAAACATGTGTACTGCGAAAAGCCCCTGGCCCATTCCGTGGTCGAGGTACGGGCGCTGATGCAGGCGGCCCGGCAGTACGGGGTGGTCACGCAATTGGGCAACCAGGGGCATTCCTTCGACTCGATCCGGGATTGCGTGGAGTGGCTCCAGGCCGGGGCGATCGGCCGGGTGCACACGATCTATTGCGGCTGCGAGGCGGTCAATTCCGGCCTGGACCGGCTGGCGGAGGTGCGGCAGGGTCAGCCGGTCCCGCCGACGTTGGACTGGGATTTGTGGCTGGGGCCGGTCCCGTACCGACCTTATCACTCCGCTTACTTGCCGGGATCTTGGCGCGGGTGGACGGCCTTTGGCAGCGGTACGATCGGAGACTGGGTGTGTCACGTGGTCGACCCGGTGTTCTGGGCACTGGATTTGGGCGCGCCCCGCACCATCGTCGCGCAAGTGAAGGATTGGGATCCTCGCACGCAGGGCGAAGCCTATCCCAAGGGCGACATCGTCACTTTCGAATTCCCCGCCAAAGGGAAGCGCGGCCCCATCACGCTGCACTGGTACAGCGGCACGGAAAAGATTCCGCGGCCGGAAGGCTTCGATCCCCAGGAGCCGAACGTGCGGACCGGTGCCATCGTCGTCGGCGACCGCGGCATGATGGTCTACGGATCGCACGGCGCTTCGCACGTTCACCTGGTGCCGGACAAGTTGATGGCGGAGTTTCAACGGCCGCCCAAACGGTTGCCGCGTGGCCTGGAGCATCATCGGGATTGGATCGAGGCCATTCGGGAGGGGCGCAAAGCGGGGTCGGATTTTTCCTATGGCGGGCCACTGACCGAGCTGGCCATGTTGGGCATCATTGCCATCAAGATGCCGGGGGTGAAACTCGAATGGGACGCGGAGCGGATGCGGTTCACCAATTCGTCGGAGGCCAACCAGCTCTTGCACACGCCGTATCGGGAGGGATGGACCCTGTAAGGCGAGGATTGGTGTGGATCCTTCGACCCTGCAAGGGGCGGGGAGCATCCCTGACTCGAGCGGTGCATGGCCTGGGGATGGCTGCACTGCTGCTTTGCACTCCGGCGGAGCCCGCAGCCCGGGCGCAACCGCCGCCGGCCGTTCCCTGCGGAGAGGGGCGAACGTTTCAGAACCCTCTGCTGGAAGGAACGCTGGCCGACCCCATGGTGCTGGCGTACCAGGGGACTTTTTATCTCTACGCCACCGGGGAGGTCGACGGAGACCGGGGCACGCGCGTGTACACCTCGACGAACCTGGTGGATTGGACGAGGGGGCCGGTGGTGTTCCGTCCCGGCCGGCCCCATGTATGGGCACCCGACGTGTGGCGGGACCCGCGCTCGGGGCGGTTTTATCTCTACTGGACGGTGAGCGAGACAGTGGGCGTCGCGGTCTCGGATGCGCCGGTGGGACCGTTTCGCGAGGTGGCCTCCTGGTTTCCACGGGCCATCGATGCGCATTTGTTCCGGGACGACGACGGCCGGCTGTACCTGTATTTTGTTCAACTGCCCGACTTCCGCATCATGGTGCAGCGGATGGCCTCGCCCACCGAGCCGGAGGGACCCCCGGTGGAGCTGCTGCGGCCCGAATCCGACTGGGAAACTCGCGCCGGCCGTGTGACGGAGGGTCCGTGGATGCTGAAACATCAGGGCAGATACTACCTGCTCTACAGCGGCTCGGGGGCCAACACGCCGGATTACGCCGTGGGATACGCAGTGGCGGAGCGGCCCACCGGTCCGTTCCGGCGTGCACCGCACAACCCGATCGTGCGCCGCGGCGAGGGCGTGTACGGGCCGGGCCACGGCTGTGCCCTGCAGGATCACGCGGGACAGTGGTGGCACATTTACCATCAAAAACGCACGGACCGAATTGCCTGGGACCGGTTCATTGCCATGGACCGGCTGTGGTTCGACGGAGAGGGACGTCTGTTCGGGCGCGCGACCCGCGGCGTGGCGCAACCGGCCCCGGTGATCCTTCCCACCCGACCGTGAGGCCCGGACTGGATTTGTGCCGGCCCTCTGCTATGGTGCGCCCGTATGCTGGGTGAAGGGTTGGTTCAGGGCTTGCTGACCACCGCGCGGAATTTCGTCGGAAGCTATGTTTCCGAAGAGCGGCTGGTCACCGTGCAATATCCGGAAGAGCGCCGGCCGTTGCCGGAGGCGGCGCGTTCCTTTCCCTTCCTGGTGTATGACGGAGACGATCCGGTGGCGGGGCTCCGTTGCGTGGCCTGCAAGATTTGCGAGGCCGAATGCCCGCCCCAGTGCATCTACATCGTCAAGGACAAGACCAAGAAGCCGGATCACACGGGCAAACTGCAAAACCAGCCGCTCATTTTCGACATCGACCTCTCGGTTTGTATGAGTTGTCAGATCTGTGTGGAGGTCTGTCCGTTCGACGCCATCAAAATGGACGTGGTGTACGAGTTGAGCACGCACGACCGGTTCGAGGGATTGCTCTGGCACAAGGAACAGCTGAGCAAGCCCAACAGCTACTTCCACAAAATCCATCCCACGGAGGCTGCGGAGACGGACGCCAGACTGGCCGAACAGCGGGCACGGGCCCAGGGGCGCAGTGCGGAGGCGGCACCGGCGGG
>JAOADM010000142.1 GCA_026417315.1 Limisphaera sp. | reverse complement strand
CCCCGCCCCTCCTGAATCCGGGTGGACCGAAGCCGCAACCCGAGGGGGGCCTTAACCCTGTGTGGAGAAGGTCCCGGGAGGTCATTCCGGCCAGTGCTGCTCAGGGGCCGCCTGTTCGCCCGTAAAAGCACAAGCGAGGAAAGGAGGGGACCAACTGGGCACTGGACAACCAGGACCAGCGCGGGATCGAGAGCCCTTTTAGGTCTTTGAGCTGCGGATTGAGGGCAGGACCTGAAGCTGGTTTCTCGAAGGACTCTTCCCGACGGGCAAATCTGCGGCGTGGCAGGGCTTCTTGACCGGAATGCCATCTATGAGACCTGGTGTCCACGGGCGTTGGAGCCTGCGAACCAGAATCCAGCGGGCGGTGCCGAGCGTCGAGCGCAGTGTTTGGCCAATCGGCAAGCGAAGCCAGCAGCCGAAAAGGTTCCACCCACCGAAATCGGGCACAGGCAGTCCGAACAGCCGTTGGACAAAGAGCCGACCCCAGACCTAGCCTTTTTTGCGGGCCAAGCCTGCCTGGGATTTGCGAAGTTTCCAAGCCTCAGCCGGGCGGAGGTCCAGGTAACCGGCCTTCATGGCCTCGTGCAGAATCTGCCGGCCCCGTTCGGTGCGAACCACTACGAGAGAGAAGCCGGGATTCTTGCCGTCGGGTTCCTCGTACCACGGATCCCCGCAACTGATGTCGGCCAGCTCGCCCGTACCATCCGGCCAGAGTCGGGTGGCCCATGGACGGTATGCTTGGAGGAAACCCCAGCTCTCGCGGTAGGGCATTTGCGCAGCGGGTAAATCATCGCCCTCCCGCCAAGCTGCGAAAGATCCCGGCCAGCCCAGGCCCCGATACCGCAGATCCTCCACCTCCCGCGCGTGCACACCGAGCCGTGCCAGTAGTTGCAACGTTGCTTGTGTACTGGGCGTTTCGGCGCAAAAAACGACAACAGGAGTCCCAAATTGCGTTCGACCTCCGGCCAGACGTGGACTGCCTTGCGCGCAGCGGCCACCTCGACGGGCTTGCCGACCAGCACGCAAGGAGCTGGTGCATTCGCCAGCAGACCCAGACCGTCGCACACGGAAGCCGGCGAGTATCGGGAACCTGTGCCGGCCAGAAGTTCCGCCCGCGAGCGACTCAAGCGGGTCCGGTTCCGCACCGGTTCCTCAGAATCGGCTCCCGTGTGCAGGACCCCGTACCAACCCAATCGTTCCAAGCAGTAAAGCGAAATGGCGGTCAGGGCGCCGCCGGACGACCCCCGATATCGAATCTCCGGATCCGTAGCGTGCCCCTCCCAAATCTCGAGGACCGGTCCAAAGTCTTGGAACAACTTCTCCTCGCAGCCTTGGGGCTTCCGGGGGGCTTCGAGTCCGGCCACCGGGCAGACTTGCAGCGCCTCCCGCAGCACCTCGCCGCTGCCCCCCAGATCGCCGGTCGAATCCCTTCCTCCGGGTAATCTCGCAGTTCGATCTCGGGCCGAAACGCGGCACAAGCTCCGGACCCCAGGCAAAGCCGCCACCGCACCACTTCCCCAAGATCGCAAGCTTGTCTCACACTGACTCCTAAAGCGGCCACTCTGCGGCTTCACGCGTTGTCATCACTCGACCCTCTCCTCTAGGGTGAGAACGCCGGTTCCGGAGGCCGCGGCCTCATTTCAGACAGGGGCGTCTGAACCAGTCGCGCGAAAACTTCCCGCAACTGCGCCCTTGCGGTCTCCGCTTCTTGGATCAGCCGGTCCCGCACCCCGTGGCGCTGCCGGTACAACTCCAAAACCTTCGCGATTGCGTTTGCTTCGCCTGTCGCCCGACCGTCCACGACCCAATCCCCAGCTCCGACGGACTCGAAAACGCCGGCGAACTTGCGGCTGTACGCAATTCCCACCGTGGGGATCCCCTGCGATAAGGCAGCGATACAGGCGTGCATTCGCGAGCCGATAAAGAACTCGCACTGCCCGATAATGGCTTTGATTTCGTGGCAATCGTATTCGCCGGTCACCATCCTCACCCGCTGGCGCACAGACTCCGGCAGTGCAGCCCGGACTCGGCGGCACGCTTCGGGATCGCTCTCCACGCTGTCGGCAGGAGCGTAGGTGTGTGGAATCAACCAGACCTCACCCGGATGCTCGTGCAGCAAAGCCTCCACCAACCGCGGCAGGAAAGCGGCGTAATCCAGTTTCAGCCCGAACATGTTGTTGCGCGTATAACCGCCGTTGTACATGAGGCCGTTGACGTTCAACCCAATCGGCCGAACTCCGTTACCAACCCACTGGCCGGGGGGCCGCTCCAACGGAGGATCGGTCTCGATTCTCTCCGGAACGCGGGCCTCCAGGGCAAACGCAACATCCGGACTCAGCCAGACCTCCTGCTTTCCACCCACCAGCTCTTGCGCCACCCGTTGGCTTTCCCGGTCCCGCGCCACAATCACAGGAGAACGGCGCAACAAGTATCGGGCCAGCCTACGCGCCCATGGCCGCGCGTAGGGTCCATAGGTTTGCGGAAAATGAACCAATTCCCCCTTGACGAGAACCACTGACCACGCGGCCAGGAACCCCAGCAGAAACCGCCGCCCCCCGTAGATGTCACTGAAGCTGTCGCCGCCCCGGATGTCGCCCACGAAGGTCATATCCTCCAGGGCCGCGATCCAGGGCGTTCGCCGGCTCAGCCAGCGACGCAAACCAGACGAGGGGATCCAGCGATAACAAAGCGCCGCGAGAACAATCCACGCCAAATGCTCGCTCGGCCGGGCCCGGGGGGAGAGCCGATAATTGACCACCTGCACGCGCACCTCCCTGTCCCCCACGCGGAAGGCGACCTCGCACGGCTTGTGGTGGCCGAGGAACATAACGATTCTGGTGGCGCCCGCCTCCGCACACAACCGGACCAGCGATGCGCCCAGCGCCATGACGCCCCGATTCCCGGAACTGACCGGGGTGCCCATGATGCCGATGTTCACAACCCCTCGAGAACCGCCCACCACAAGATCGGCCTCCTTCTTCCCGCAGGCACCCCAACAGCCCCCGGGAAGCAACGAATGCCTTTGGAGTTCTTCACACCGGAGTGCCGCCGGGCCGAAACCACCAGCGGTCGAACACCGTCTGCAAAAGTTCCCGATGGGTTTCGCACAGCACCATGTTGCGGACGCCCCGTAACCGTTTCTCACCGACCCAGAAACGTTCCACCCAACCCTTTCGGTTCAGCCAGCGAAGAAGACGCCCATGTCCCAGCACACCGCTCACCGCATCATGTTTTGCCTCGTCGCAAAACCGCAGCCACTCCGCTTCCACCAAGGCCGGGTCCGAAACCAGCACATTGCGTTGCGCCATTCGTTGACGCCACTCCTCAGCCTCCGCGCCGTGCAGCAGCCGTGTGCCGGGCGGCGGCTTGGATTGCCGGAACGGAATGCACTCCATCATCGCCTCCCTGTTTGGCTGCAGCTCGAGTCGCACCAAGAACCCCTCGTGAAATCCGGGTTTGCTGCGGTAAATCTCCTCATCCATCACCAGCGCCCCCTGTCCATACACGATGTATCCGTGGCGGTACCGTTCCCACCCACCCAGGGCATGCGGATGCTGGACGATCACCGCGGTTGCCCCAAGATCGATCATGAACCGGCACAGCCGCTGGACCTGCGGAGTCACAGGCCGGAATTCCGCCGCGCCATGATACAGCACGATCCAGTGGTCCCAATTGCCAGCCTGATCGCGGACAGTTTGGACCAGAGCAATTAGGTCGAGGGGATTCGCCCCCGCGGCCCGGGCATCGGCGATGGAGAACTCCCTTTCCGCCATGGCCACAATGGCAACGCGCAGGCCCTGCAACTCGCAGACGTACGGGCGCGCCGCCTCCGCAAGGTTCTCGCCCGCCCCCACCGTCGCGATCCCTGCCTTTCGGCATGCCTCCAGCGTGCTGCGCAAGCCCGCCACACCGTGGTCGAGAATATGATTGTTCGCCAGACTGAGCAGACCGATCCCGGCCTTTCGCAGAGCCTCGGCACAAGCGGGGGACGCACCGAACACCGGCCCGGTTTTGCGAATGGGCGAGGGACGTTCGATGAGCGGGCATTCAAGGTTCGCAACGACGAGGTCCGCACTCCGAAGCAGAGGCACCAGATCGTGAAACAGGGCGTCCACGTCCGCCATTTCGAAGTAGCGACGGTTCTCGCCGATGGGGCAAACATCTGCACCAATTAAAAGACTGGCCATGGGTGTGAAGAGGCGCGAACCTCGAGCGGACCCTCACGATGGCTCTTGAACAACAGGCACGGTATGGGCCATCTGCCGGAGTTCTCGCGGCGTTCGCTCCCACCACCGAGTCGCCAACAGGCTCTGAATGTCCTCGCGCGGGACACGCCAACCGACGGTGCGCGCCGGGAAACCGCTGACGATTGCATAATCCGGCACGTCCATACACACCACAGAACCCGGTCGGACCACCGCGCCGATGCCAATGCGCCGCGTGGGAGGCAAGACGATGACCCCGTGTCCCAGCCACGCGCCGTGGGCGATTTCCAAACTCCCAAAGCACAACGGAGGACCGGAGACCCTGCCCAGGCCGGGGTTGTAAAAGAATCCATGACTGGACAAAAGGTCAAAGGGATGGTTCCGCGTAAAGGTGCGAACGGTGTCCGCCACCCAGCAGTACCGCCCAATCCGGGTCCCCCGGTGCAGCACCGACGGCTTTTCCCGCCAGGGCCAGTAGCTGTAGGCGCCTACCTCCAACCCGTAATGCTGCTGGAGAAGCTTTCGAATCGTGCCCGAAAATGCAGGACCGGATTCCAACGCGATGATCCAGCGACGCAGGAACCTCTGCACAGATTCGCTGGGCGTGCACCGGTATAACGGCAGAATCCAAGCCGCTCGATAGGAGAGCTCCGACATCGACCCTTGCCCGGTAGTGCCAGTGTCCCTCGCCATGCAGACGTTCACGTCTGCGTCAGGGGTTCTTCGATGGGGCGCTGCAACGGCAGGCCGGAGCCGAACAATTCATCCACCGACTTCAACCACCATTGCTCCGCCAACAGCCGCTCGATGGTCGCAGGACGGAATCGGTATTTCACCACGCGGGCCGGATTGCCCGTGACCACCGCGTAGGGGGGTACGTCCTCGTGCACGACCGAGCCCGCCCCAATCACTGCCCCGTGCCCAATGCTGCGTACGGAAGGCAACACGATGGCATTATGTCCGATGTAAACGTCGTGACCCACGGTGACACCCGCGTCCGGCGCACGCGGTTTCCGCTCATGCGTCGCCCCGGGACTCCAGGCAGGCCCGACCCATCCGTCAACACTCGGACCATCTTCGGCCAAAATGCGCACAGTGTAATAAACCGAGCAGTAGCGGCCGATCACTGTGCCGGGCGCGAACTGTTCCGGCTCCGACTCGCACGGGCCGATGGTATACATGCCCACCGTAACGCCGTGGTATCGCGCCAGGAGCTCGCGCACGGTGCAGGAGTAAATCGGCCCCCGCTCCCGGCGCATCACCCAACGACGCAAATAACGGCGCACACCGGCCGGAGCCCGTCCATACAAGCAGCAGACCATCCAACGGGCCAAGGGTGAACAGACCCCTTCGGAGTCCCTGCTTTCCCCGGGAGCAAAGGGTTCCACCGGGTTCATATCAGACTTCCGTGCGGGCCGGTTTCCTCCAGCGGCGAGGACACCGATGCGGCCAGGTTCCCGCACGTCGTCAAGCAGAAGGGCATTTGTCGCTCAGTGTTCCCCGCGCTGGGCCTGCTTCCGCTCGACGAATGCAACCAGGCGATCCAATGTGCCAAAGTTCTCTTCGCCCCCATCTCCGTCTCCAACGTGGATTTGGAATTGTTCCTCGAGGAATTGGATCAGACGCAGGAGGCCCAGCGAATCGAGCACCCCTCCCATTCCCACCAGGGGTTCATCGGGCTCCAGCCGATCTTGTCTTCCCGCGAGCACATCTTCGATGATGAATTGTCCGATTATTGTTCTCAGCTCCATAAGCGCCTTTCCGGGATCGTCCCCGCGGCTCGTCACTCCACCCCCGACCTCATGCCTCGGCCCTCCGCTCACCCGCCGGCCGTCTGTGCTCCCCTTTCCTGTACCTGCTGCACCAGGGCGGGCCGATCCGTTTTCCCGGTCGAGGTCCTGGGAAGTTCGTCCACAAGATGGAATCGCTCCGGCACCATGTACGGGGGCAGGTGCTGTTGACAGAAAGCGGCGAGCTGCCCGAGCGTCACTTGCGCGCCCTCGGCCAGCACCACGAAGGCGTGCAGCCGGTTTCCCACCAGGTCGTCGGGCACCGCCACGGCCGCAGCCTCCTTCACCGCCGCGTGACGGTACAGGACACTCTCGATCTCCCCAAGTTCAATCCGGTATCCCCGGCTCTTGACCATGTGATCGCGCCGGCCCAGGAACAGCCATGTCACGCCGTCGTCCGCCAGCTTGACCACATCTCCGGTACGGTACGCGGGATCGGGGTAACAGTTGTGCAAGGGGTTTTGCTGAAAGTGGCGTGCGGTTTTGGCCGGATCGCCCCAGTATCCCTGGGCCACCGTGGGTCCGCGCACCCACAATTCCCCCTCGATACCCGCCCGGGTAATCGGCCGGTTCTCATCGTCCAGCGCAAAGACTTCCGTGTTTTCGCAGGCGCGGCCAATCGGGATCGAAGCAGGGGCATCCTCCGCCACATCTTCAGGGCGGACCCGGTGACAGGTGCATACGTTGGTCTCGGTGGGGCCGTACAGATTGTAGTAGGCCGCATGCGGAACGGCCTGTACCAGTTTCCTCAGATACTTGATCGGGAAGACTTCTCCGGCGAAGAGGATCAGCCGAAGCTGGGAAAGATCATGAGCCTCCAACCGGCCGTATTGGACCAGAAGGCTCAGAATCGATGGCACCATGTAGGTCACGGTAATCCGCTCGTCCTGCCACAGATCCGCCAATTTCACGGGCAGCGCCGCAAGCTTCTCGGGCACCAGGACAACGGTCCCCGCGGCCTTGGCGGTGGCGTACAGGTCGAACGTGGAGAGATCGAAGTGAAGCGGCGCCATGCTGGTGACCCGATCTTCTGCACGCAGGTCGAACTTGTGGAAGGCCCAATGAACGAAGGTCAGGCAGGTACGATGGGCGATCATCACCCCCTTGGGCATGCCGGTGGATCCCGAGGTGTACAGAATGTATGCCAGGTCTCTTTCAGTGGCCGCACAATCCATGGCTGCGGGCGCCTGGCGTCGGACTTCTTCGGCAGTCAGCAGCAGGCCCTTCGACTGCGCAGGGACCGCGGGAGCCTCTTCCAGACATATGGCCGTGCGCAAGGGTGCGCCGGCCTCGCAAAGCCGTGGCAGGAGTTCCGCGTGGGCGCCATCAGTCACCAGAACCTCGATGCCGCAATCCTGTGCAATGTAAGCCGCGCGGCGGACCGGCGCCGTGGGGTCCAATGGGACATACACTCCACCGCATTTCATGATTCCGTACACCGCCTGGAGAGACTCGGGAGACTTGGACAGCCACAACCCCACGCGGTCCCCTTTGCGAATTCCCGCCTCCTGCAGGGTCCGGGCCAGCTGGTTGCTGCGGGCCTCGAGCTCTCCGTAGCTCCACTCGCGCCCGCGAAATCGTACAGCGGGTTGATTCGGATGCCGCTCGGCGGATCTTTCCAGCAGATGAGGCAATAGATATTCCATGGGATTCTTTGGACTGAGGCTCCGTGGCCGCCGGCCTCCCGCCGCCGTTCCCCTCTCAGAGGCCCAGCAAGGACGCCACCAGGTTGCACTGAATCTCGTTTGTCCCCGAATAAAGTCGGCTGCCGATTGCGTCGCGGAGTTCTCGATCAAGGCCCGTTTCCACCCTGTAACCCAATCCGCCGTGGATTTGAATGGCGTCCTCGCAGGTTTGCACCCACGCCTCGCTGATGTGGCGCTTCGTCAGTGCCTCCTCCAGATAGGCCGGCCTCTGTTGTGCCAATAACCACGCAGTCCGGTAAAGGAGCAAACGCGAGGTCTCCAGGCGCTCCTTCATGACCACGAGGCGGGCCGCCACCTGCTGGTACCTGCCGATGCTCTGACCGTATTGCCGCCGGCTGCGCGCAAAGCGCAGCGACATTTCCAGCAACCGTTGCATGGTGCCCACTGCGCTGGCGAGGATGCACCCGCGCTCCCACGTCATGGATCGCATGAATACGAAGGTGCCTGCGCCTTCGTCCCCCAGCCGGTTGGCCACGGGCACGCGACAGTTTCGGAATCGAACCTCGCCCGTGGGCGAGGTGCGCAATCCCATCTTGTTCACCGGCTCGATCTTGAGTCCCTCCCGGTCCGTCTCCACAAGCAGCACGGTGATCCCGGCCGGGCCCTTTGCCGGGTTCACCGTGGCGTACACGGTCAGAACGTGCGCCACAGGGGCATTGCTCACGAAGCTTTTGTGCCCGTCGAGAACATACACATCCCCGTCCCGCCTCGCGGTGGTCTGGAGCGCAAAGGCGTCCGAACCGGCTCCCGGCTCGGTCATCGCGTTGCCGCCGATCCACTGTCCCGAGGCCAGTTTGGGCAGAAAGCGCGTCTTTTGCTCATCTGTCCCCAACGCAAGCAAGGGGGTGACCACCGTCCACAAATGGGCGTGCAAGGAGAAGAGCAGGCCATTGTCAGGGCACGCGTACCCGAGCCGCTCGAGCGCCCCAACCATGGTGAGCGCGTCGCATTCGAGCCCTCCCAAGGTACGCGGCACCGGCAGTCCCGGCAGTCCCATGCGTCCACACGCTTCCCAGCCGGTCCGGTGGAATCGGCCGTCGCGGTCGGCGGCGAGCAGGTCGGTCTGCAGGTCTGCCCTGGCCAGGGCCTCAACCTCGTCGAAGAACCGCCGCTGTACCTCATTCCAAGAAAAGTCCATTTCCCAATCCTTTCCAACAGACGATTGGAACCACGCAGGCTCCTCGCCAAGGGTTGTCGCCCGAACCTTACACTCGATCCACCGCCGGGCCGGCCCGACCGCGGGGGTCGGTTCCAGCGCGCCGATCTCCCACCCGCCAGAAGCGCACGGTTGCGGACAATCCTTTCGACTGCAGACGCCCCCAAATGGTCACCAGTTCCGCGCGAAGCTCGCTGCGAAGCGCAACGGTGGCGATCCCACTTGCGAAGGCAGCCAGGGCGGCCATGCCGAGGGCCCCCCACGGCGGCCAGGTAGCCACCAGGTGTCCCAAGCATCCCCAGGCCGCACTCAAACCCGCTATGCCAAAGACCGCGCCGAGGGTCAGCTCCGTTCCCAGCCCATACAACGACGACCGCAAGCGCCATGCGCAAATCGCCGTGGCAAGCAACTCGCCCATCAATCCACAGGCCGCCACCAGCCAAAGCGGCTGCCCATGCGACGCCAGCCAGAAGGCCGGAAGCAGCGACGTGGCGCGGCCGAGGTTGGCAATCAACTGACTCTGCGAATCGCCCTTGGCCAAGTTCGCCACCGCCACGGCCATCCGCAACGCTCGAAAGGCAGCCACCGCCGCCAACCAGGCCATCAAGTGGCCCGCCCCGGCGTATTTGGCTCCGTACACGCAGCGCATCAGCGCCTCGGCACCAGTCATCAGACCCGCCGTCGAAACCGCCGCATAAAGGGTCATGACACCCAACACTTGTCGGTAGCGGAGGGCGAACATCGTCGG
>JAOADM010000141.1 GCA_026417315.1 Limisphaera sp. | reverse complement strand
TGGCAATCCTGTTCGGAGCAGCCTTTCAGGTCGTGGATCAGTAGTTAGTGCTTGGGTCCGCCGCCTTCCGGCGGCGGCTACCAGGTCCCAAACCCGTAGCCGCCGACGTGAGTCGGCGGACCGATCCTATTCAGGTGTTTTTGCTTCTGCGTAATCTGCGTGCTCTGTGGGCTTTTTCTTTCTGTGTGTTTTGTGGGCTCTTGAGGAGGTAGCCGCCGACGTAAGTCGGCGGACCCGCGGATCCTCCGCCGCGTTCCCCCGGCGGCTACGGAGTGACATGCTCCGGGGGCCTTTTCGAAGGAGCGCCGACCTCGGATCGGGGACGTCGTTGATTCGAGATCCCGGGCAACGACTCTTGTCCGGCCGGGAGGGCACGTCGCCGTTCCCCGGGCCTGCGCCGGGGATCAGGGAGGCAGCGGTCCGCCGGCATTGCGCCACTCGGGGGTGGTGGCCCAGAGGTTGACCGGCCAGACAGTGCGCCCGAACCGGAGGAATCGCACACTTCCGTCTGCAAAGGTGTAATTGGAGCCGGTGCCGGCGCCCTGGCCGGATCCCGCCCGACGCCCGCCGGCATGCCGCGCCTGGTCCAACTGCGTGATGTCCTCGAACCGCTCGTAGTCCAGGTACCAATGCGTGGAGTCGGGTTGCTTCTCTCCGAACACACAGGTTTCCGAGGGCTCGCGGATCTCGGTTTCGCGAATGGCGTGGCCGTTGCTGGAGACGATTTGGCGCCACTCGCCCGCCGGGTAGAAGGTCCGGTAGTAGTCGTTCCACGCGTTGTAGATGTAACTCCGTGGCGCGGCGTCGGCGGGCCAGAGAGAAGGGTCCGTACTGCCGGTGGCCGGTCGGGCGACGTCGCTGGGACAAAGCAACAGCTTTACATCGGGCGCATAGGGACTCAGCCGATGGGGCCAGCGGACCGGGTGCGTGCGCGGGCAATATCGGCCGTCGTTGTCGTGGACGTACATTTGCATGGCCAGTCCCCATTGGCGCAGATGATTGAGACAGGCGATGCGGCGGGCGGGTTCCTTGGCCCGACTGACGGTGGGCAGGAGAAGGCTGGCGAGGACGCCCACGATGGCCAGCACGACCAGCAATTCGATCAACGTGAAACCGGGGCGGCCGCCCCGGGGCGGTCCAGACAGGGCACGTTCCGTGGGCAAACGCATCCTCATGCTTTGCACGAGGAATTGGACGTGCGGGTGGGGCAGAGGCTTCACAAGCACGGCTGAGAACGGCTCGTTGCGAATTGACGGGTCGGTCTCCATGCAGCAGCCCCCCAATCCTGTAGAGGGACCGACGGAGCGCCCCGGGCGGGGAGGGATGCAGGGATGCACCCCGACTGCCGCGGTTGGTTGCACGTCGGGTCGCTCTTCAAGAGTGCCATCCGCGGCGCGTGGAGTCGCCCCCCCGCCCGGTGTTGCGGAGAAGGCATGAATTCGCGGCCCCGGCCGAGCCGGGAACCCGATTCGCCCATCTTGTCCATGGGCGGGGTCGACATGCTCTCCTGGCTGCTATTTGGAGGCGCCATCCGCGTCTCTGCACGGCCGGCACTGCCAAAGGGTTCGATGCCGGCTGCGAAATTGCCCGGATCCCACAGCCCATCAGACGACGAAGGAGCGCCCGTGGGTTACAGACGAAACGGCCCATCGACCGTCGGGAACGAACCACGAGGGTTTGGGCTCTGCGGGTCGGGCACCGGGTGAGGTCGGCTGGCGACCGCGGGGGGCGAGTCTCTCCGCGCAGTTGGCAAGGTCGGAAACCCGGCTACCATGAGTGTGGTGCGAGACATCAAAACATTGTTCCGGGAAGAACTCCAGGCGCAGGTGACCGCCTGGGGCGAGCCGGCGTATCGTGCCGACCAGGTGCTGGAGTGGTTGTACCGGCACTGCGTGACGGACTGGTCGGCGATGACCAATGTGCCGCGGTCGCTGCAGCAGCGACTGGGGGAGCATTTTTCGCTGCAGACGCTGGTCTGCATACGACTGCGGGGCTCGGCCGACCAAACGCGGAAGTTCTTGTGGCGCCTGCCGGATGGCGCCTTCATCGAGAGCGTCTTGATCCCCGCCAATCCGGCCCTGTACGGCGAGCCCGCGGATCGTCACACCCTCTGCGTCTCCACCCAGGTCGGCTGTGCGTACGGCTGCCGGTTTTGCGCGAGCGGGTTGGATGGCTGGAAACGCAACCTGCAGCCGCACGAGATCGTGGAGCAGGTGCTGGCGGTGGAGCGCTGGCATCGGACGCAAGAAGGATCCGAGCGGGGCGCAAACCGCGGGTCCGGCCGGTTGGTGGACAACTTGGTCATCATGGGCATGGGCGAGCCGCTGGCCAATTACGACAACCTGATGCGGGCTCTTCGGATTCTGAATGCTCCGTGGGGCGGGGGCATCGGCGCCCGCAAGATCACCATCTCCACCAGTGGCGTGGTCCCGGGCATCCGGCGTCTGGCGGAGGAGCCGGAGCAGTTTCGGTTGGCGGTGTCATTGCACGGCGCCACCGACGCTGTGCGGGGCCGGATCATGCCGGTGAATCGGAAGTATCCATTGGCCGAGCTGGTGGCGGCGCTGGAGTACTATCAGAAGCGCAAGGGACGGATGCTCACGTTCGAATACATTTTGATCGAAGGGGTCAACGACAGCCCGGATCAGGTCCCGCCCCTGGCCGCATTGGCGCGGCGGCTGCACGCCAAGGTAAATCTCATCCCCTACAACCCGGTCGAGGGGTTGGAATGGAGGCGACCGGCTCCGGCCGCATGCGAGGCCTTTTATCAGGCCCTGCGCCGTGCGGGCGTGACGGTGACGCTTCGCCGGGAGAAGGGGGTGGACATCGACGCTGCCTGTGGTCAGTTGCGACTGCGCACGGAGCGGGAGTTCGACATGGTGCGGTCCGGGAGTGGGGCGGGAGAGACGCCGGGCGAGTAGGACGTGCCGATTGGAGCACTAAAGAGGTCGTTTCGGAAGCCTGGTGGGGTCGTGAGGAGAGGGAGAGCACCAGGACCGTGCGCAGCGGGCAAGTTGACCGGCTCCGAAGATTCCGAACCCTGGTGAGCTGCGCGGTGTCTGTCGGCCCGAAGGCGGTGATCCGGCAGGTCGGGCGACGTACGCTACGAGGGGCGGGATCGCGACCGCCTGATCGAGCCCGCTACAGCCATGGGCGTGCTGGCGTTCTTCCAAGACTCCGTCCTTTACCTTTTCTGCGTGTTCTGCGTGCTCTGTGGGCTTTCGTGGTGCGCGTTCTGTGGGTTGTTGGTTCGGAGTACCGGAGTCCCATTGCCGGCGACGCGAGTGGGTGGAAACTACGAGCGAGGACCCGTGCGCCGCCTGCCGGCGGCTACCAATCTTCAGATCCGTAGCCGCCGACGTGAGTCGGCGGATACCAACTCAAGAGCCATCGGCGGGGGCGCTTGACCGACTCACCCGGCATTGCGTCTCCGACGCGGCTACCATTCGTCAACCCCATGGCCACCCACAGGACTCGCTGGAAGCGTCCCCTGATTCCTGTGCCTTCGCGAGGTCCGCCGTGCGGGCCGCGGGGCTGTGGTCAGATTCCGGCTCCGCCGCCTGCCGGCGGCGGCTACGAAATCCCGTCTGGCGGCTGGAACCCGCCGATCCGGTAGGTCAAGAGACCTTGCATTTGACTGCGCTCCCCGATATCCGCCGCCTGCCGGCGGCGGCTACCATTTTTGTCCGTAGCCGCCGACGGGAGTCGGCGGACCAGCCCGAACCCGCCGCGTCTCCGCGACGGCTGCCGCAAAGTAGGCTCTGCGAGCTTACTCGGTAGCGCGGCTTCCAGCCTGCCGGATCGCAGACCTCCGGTCTATGGGCGCTGCGGGGTACATGTGGAGGGCGCGAGCCGACGGGCGCTTCGATGGTTGCCCGGAGTGAGGGTGGGTCTTTCCTGAGGGATCTAGCGATGGTTCTGCCTTTCGCGACCTCTGCCGGCTGGAGGCAGGGATACGGCAAGTCGGAGACCAGCGCTCCCAGGTATCCGCCGCCTGCCGGCGGCGGCTACCAATCTTGTCCGTAGCCGCCGACGTGAGTCGGCGGACACGGCGGGCCCGGATTTCGACTTGCCCGGGTGCTGGGGAAGAGGGATGTTTTGATCACCCTCCGGGCGGAAGGGTGGCTGAGTGGTTTAAGGCACCTGACTCGAAATCAGGCGTAGCCGCAAGGCTACCGTGGGTTCGAATCCCACCCCTTCCGCCATGCTTTTTGCGATGCGAGGACAGGGCAGGGCTGCCCACGATCGGGTGGGATACGATCGAGTCGATGTCCGCGGGGTCTTTGAGCCGGAAGTGGCGAGGTACGGGTCGCGTGCAGCCCGGCCAATCTGTGGGCAGGAGCAAGGTTGGGCTTCACCGTGTGCCGCGGGCTTCGGGCAGGTGACGCGGCGGGCGCAGGACGTCCGCGAGTCGAGCGCACGGCCCGGTACCGGTCGGGTTGGTGTGGCCATTCTGCGGATCCGGAGCCGGAGGCTCCGAGGCGCATTGGGAGCTCCTTCGGGCGGGGAATCGAAGAACCATGAAGCTGTTGGTATTCGCGCATACACCACCGCCGCATCACGGGCAGAGCTACATGGTCCAGCTGATGCTGCAGGGGTTCGGCGGGGACCGGCGTGGGCGGTCCGCCGGGACTGAGAAACATCCCCTGGGCATCGAATGCTATCATGTGAACGCGCGGGTCTCGAAAGACCTGCAGGACATTGGCGAGTTTCGGCCGGGCAAGCTGATCCTGCTGCTGGGGTACTGTCTGCAGGCGTTGTGGATTCGATTTCGGTACGGGGTCGAGAACTTCTACTACGTCCCGGAGCCGGGGAAGTACTCGGCTCTGTATCGCGACTGGCTGGTGATGACGCTTTGTCGGCCGTTTTTCAGGCGGGTCATTTTGCACTGGCACGCCGCCGGCTTGGGGCGGTGGTTGGAGACGGTGGCGCACATGCCGGCGCGGGTTTGGACCTGGCGAGCGTTCCGGAATGCGGACTTGTTCATCGTGTTGTCCCGCTTCAACCGCGGCGATGTACAGAAGTTCTGGCCCCAGCGTGTGGCAGTGGTGCCCAACGGCATACCGGATCCGTGTCCTCATTTCGATTCGAGGGTGTTGCCGCGACGGCGGGCCCGGCTGGCCGTGCGGCGCGCGCTGGTGTCGGGGGGAACTCCCGCGGCGGAGGATCTGGCGATGGCGGGCGCCGGGCCCGAGGAGGTGCGGGTCTTGTTTTTGGGCCATTGTTTGCGGGAAAAGGGATTGTTCGATGCGATCGAGGGTGTGGTGCGATTGCATCGGCGGTTGCGACAGCAAAACAGTCCCCTGCGCGTGCGGTTATGGGTGGCGGGGAGTTTTCCGCGGGCCGAGGAGGAGGCGGAGTTTCGTGCTCTGCAGGCCGATCCGGAAACAGGGCCCTTGCTGGAATACCTGGGGTTTGTGAGCGGTGAACGGAAAGAGGCCGCGTTGCGCGAGGCGGATGTGATGTGTTTTCCGACGTACTATCCTGCGGAAAGCTTTGGCCTGGTGATTGTGGAGGCGCTGGCGTTCGGGCTGCCGGTGGTCACCACCCGATACCGCAGCATTGCCGAGGTGTTGCCGCCGGACTACCCGGGCGTGGTGCCGAGTCGGGACCCGGAGGCGGTGGCGGCAGCGTTGGGCCGTCAGATGTGGGCGGACGATTTCGAGGCGCTGCGCCGCCATTTTCTGCAGCAGTTTACCCTGGAACGGCACCTGGAATGTTTGGCGGCGGCTTTGCACCGCTTGGAGCGCGGCGATCCCTCGGATCTGACGGAGTTCTCCACGCAGCCCGGGCTTTGGGGGTTGGGGCAGGGCAGGCGGGCACCCGCGCAGTGACCCGCAGCCTGTCTGCTCCCGGCACGGCGCCGGGGCAGGACTTCTGGCGGGCTGGCGTCGGCCGGGCTCAATCGTCTGCGGTCCGCCATATCCAGTCCGCGGCGCGCGAGGGATGGAAGCGCGTGGGCTGCAAAGGTGTGGAGGGACGGACGCCGCCGTCGTCGCGGCCATCCCATCCGGTGGCGTAAAGCTGATACTTGGTGTCGCTGAGCTTCCGGTAGCGGAGCGACTGACCCGTGATGCGGTCGGGGGGTAGCGGACCCTCGTCGGTCAAATCCTTCAACTCGTCCGGCAGTTGGCCTGTACGGATTCGGAAGCGTTCAATCCGGCACGCGACACGTGCCAGGTCGACTGCTGATTGTCCAAAGGCGAGCCTTTGTACAGGGATGGAGGCAGCGAGACCCACGGCGAGGAAGTTGTAGGGCCCCGTCCGCCGCAGCGTCTGCCCCTCGCCATCGTCAGAGGAGTGTTTGGACCAATATGCCTCCAATTGCTGGGCCGCCGCTTTCCGGACGGTGCATTGTTCGGGGTCTATCACAGGGGCCACCCGATCCAGGTAATAGCGCACGAGGTTTGCTTTGTTCTGGTCCGCCCACCCATGGGGCAGCCACCAGGGCCAGCGAGGCCAATCAAATGGGAATTCCTGTCCCACAACCTCCTTGGGCGCATACGTTCCCGAACTGATTCCCCGGAGGGTCCACAGCGCGAGCGCGCACTCTGCCTGCAGGACTCGCGGGAGCTCGCGCAGGAACTCGATCTTTTCGAGCACCTGTTCCAGCTCGGCAAGTTGTCTTTCGTCCCATCGACCCGCGAGCAGCCCCTCCCAGACGGCCTGGAGGAGTCTTTCGCAGGACCTCTGACGCACCAGCAGAGAGAGGAGGATGGGCTCGGTTTCCATGGCCTGGATAAGGCGCAGGCCCGCCAGCACCTCTTCGTGGGCGGTCGAGCCTTCTCCCAGTTCGAGACGCACGCAGGCACGCAGAGTCAGGAGGTCGGCTGCTTTTGACAAGGTGTTCAAGTGCGGCAGTCGCGCTTCGGGCCCCCATTCGTAGCGGATGGGAAACCGGCACTGGGGCCGACGGGTGGCCTCGACGAAAGCCGCCACGGGCGCGTCGTAGGCGCGCAGCATCTCGGCCACGATGGCCGCAGAGTTCCCGTGTTTCTGACGGAGCGACGCCTGCCATGCTTGCACCGAGGTCACGCCCTGCTCCCGCAACCACTCCTGAACCTGTATCGGGAGGCGGTTGCTGAGGCACAGCGCTGCCCACGCCTCGAGCGGCAGCCGCTGCCCCAGCTGCCAGGAGCCGAAACCGGGTGCATTGCGAGTCGTGGGCGAGATCGGCTCCAGCACGAAGTAATGCTTTGCCGCGCCGGACGGGAGATCCCGAAGGTTCGTGGCGGTCATCGTGAGCCGGTCCGGTTCAAAAAACGGCGCCATCGCCATGTTGACTTCGTCGGGGATGGCAGGCGGGATGTGGGCTTTGTAGTCCAGCAAGAATCCGCGCGCCTCGGCCAGCGCTTGGGCGCGTTGCCAGGCCAGATGTCCCCGCCAGTTCTCGACCACGAACGCGAGCATTGCCAGGGTCAGCATGCAGGCCAGCGCGAAGAAAAGCGCGCGCAGACGCTTGGGATGCAGCAGCCAGCGCAGAACGAAGTAGCTGGCAAAACCGCACGCGGTGGCGAACAGCGAACTCAGCACCCAGTCCTGAAAGGTGAGAATGACTTTCGGTGGCGCCGGCCAGAGCCTGTGGCCAATGACCCCGCTGACCAGGGCCACGGCCAGTGCGGCGGCCGCGGCACTGCTCCACCCCTTCCACCCTCGGAGAGGCCTTTTCCACCACGCTGGAAACGGGGTGTTCATAGGAATGGCAGAGACCTAGGCAGCGATGCTGCTTTCGTCGGGTTGCAGCGGTTCCACCAGGGTTTGCCGTGGGGGCAGTGCGGGAGCTGGAACGGGCTGGGAGGGCTCGTCCGATCGGGGGGCCAACTCACGGAGCAGCTCGGCCATGTACCGTTTTCGTTCCTGCCAGGCCTGCCAGCGTTGCGCCAGTTCGGTGGGAGGGGAAGCGGTGGGAAGGGAGGAGTCCGACGCGGGCAGGCTCCATTGTAACGTGAGGGCCGCCAACCAGCAGCCGGCCAGGATGGCCCAGGCACGCGGACTCGGCCAAAGGATGGCCTGCAGCCAGTTGCGCCAAAGCCCATGGATCGTTGGCGCTTGGTGGGGGCTCTCCGAAGACGCGGCGGCGCGGGCTGCATCCAAGATGGCGGCCCGCCATTCCGGGGCCGGGGTCTGCAAGGGCAGCCGGCGCAGCCGGGTTTCGATCGGGTCCTGCAGATTCATGGCTTCATGGTTCCTGCGGTGGTTTGACTCGAGTTCTCAACCCAACGACGCAAACGGATGCGCAATTTGTCCAGGGCATAGCGGTACCGGCTGGCGGCCGTGTTGGGGGAAATCTCTAGGACACGGGCGATCTGCTCGAAGGTGAAACCCTCCCAGAGTTTCAGGTGGACCACGGCTCGTTGCTCCGGCGGCAGGTCGGACAGTGCCCGGGCTGCCTCGGCGCGAAAGGCGGCCTCGTCGGGATCCTCTGCGGGGGCGAACGGGATGGAATCCTGGGCCCCTTGGCTTTGGAGGAAGCGGTCGCGCACCGTGCGTCGACGGTGGAAATCCATGGCCAGGTTGTGAGCGATGCGGAAGAGCACCGCACGCTCCGAGCGGGCCGCATCCAGCAAATCGGGCTGCCGGGCCAGCCGCAGGAACGTTTCCTGCAACAGGTCGCGGGCGTCCTCCTCCTCGTGCGTGAGGCTCAGAAGATACGCGAACAGGCCCTTCGCGTGGGCGTCATAGCAACGGGCCAGTGGATCCTCGTCGCTCATTCCTGTCTACAAGGACGTGGAGCCGGCCTCGTTTTGTCTAATCTTTTTCATCCGGCATCCAGGGCGGTTGTTGCGCCGGGTCGGTGGGCCTTGAAAGTACCGGAAACGCGGCAGGGGCCGGGGTCGGCCTCGTGGTGTTGGCAACGACTCCGGGGGTCTGCGTTGCGGAGGGGGTCGCGAAAGCTGCGCGGGGCTCGTGGATGGCCCCCAAAGGAGGACAGGGGCGCTGGCTCTCTGGGACGGGGCTGATCGTGGGATTCGCACCGTTAGCCGTGCAGCCGCCGGAGCGGGAGCTGGAGCGAATCCTCGTCGCCGGGACCGGGACACGTTCCTTGGTGTGCACGTCAACGAGCTTCGGAATCCGCATTGCCTTGTGGCGTGGTCGGACGGAAAGTTCGGTGGCGAAAATGCAACGCGGGTTCATTCAGAAGCTGCGGCAGGGCCCGGGGCACGTGCGACAAGGCCGGCCCTGGTGGGGCTTGGCGATCTTGTCGGGTCTGTTGGTCCTGGCGACGTTTGGCGCAGGGGCGGAGGTGTGGCGTGCCTTCCGGGTCCGGGTGGTAGAAGCGGGCAGTGGCTGGCCGGTGCCCTTGGTGGAGTTGCGCACGACCCATCAAATGCGGTGGGTGAGCGACAACGCCGGCGTCGTGGCGCTGGATGCGCCTGAACTCATGAACCGGGAGGTCTGGCTGGAGGTGCGCAGTCCAGGGTACGGGGTCGAGCCGGATGGCTTCGCGATGCGGGGCGTGCGCGTGAAGCCGGTGCCGGGCGGGGAGGTGACCATCGAGGTGCGCCGCTCGGTCCTTGCGCGCCGGCTCGGTCGGCTCACCGGCGCCGGATTGTTCGCGGAAAGTCAGAAGCTCGGCGAGTTTGCCAACGAGCCGGAGTCCGGGGTGTGGGGC